>DBTJ01000062.1:17064-25834 GCA_002306985.1 Verrucomicrobia bacterium UBA1319 | reverse complement strand
CTGGGGCTGCGTGACTCGGTCGGTCCTGTATCCAGGGGATACACTCCCTTCCTCGCGCCTTGCCCCAGGTCAAAAGCGACGCAACAAAACTCCAGCTAATTGCGAGACACTACACTCGAGCACTGGCAGGTTAAAAAAGTTTGTCGCCGCTTTGGTGGTTGAACGCGGGATGGAGGTCGAAGCGCACTACGCCCACCAAGGCCTTGCCTTCGACCGCTTTGGCGATTCGCGCGGTGCCTTCCACGCCGAAACCCGCGCAGAGTTCTATGGCGGTGACGCCATCGGCCACCAGTTCTTTGGCGACGATTTCGGCTTCATTATAATTTTTCACGCCGACCACTTGGAGTTTAACCACCGGAGAATCGATGAACGCGCGATGCTTGGCCATATCGTTCTCGGGCGCCACATAAATGAAAGCCGCCTTCACGGATGACTTTTGCTTCGCGTCCGCCGCGCCCCCGTTGATCAGGCACAGACAGGATACGCACACGGCCAGCAGAACAGCTTTTACGACGAGATGAGTTTTAGTGAACATAAGACGAATGTTGATTGGTTTGGATATTCACCCCGGTTAGCCCATGCATTTGGCTAGCCCCAGAGGGTGGTTTATTCGCAAGCGCGGAGCGCTGGGCCGGGCTGCGAACGAAAAGAAATTCAATTTGCGCCACCGGCTCAGGACCTGCCTTGCGGAAACTGATTATCAACTGGGCGAGCCAAGAGTCAAGCAACCAGCAAAGCAAGGCGCCGGGCGCGGCTGGCTATTGAGTTTCGCCCTTGGTCACGCGCAGGAACACTTCCTCCAGGCCAAGCTCTTCCTCTTCCAAGCCGATGAGTTTGAAGCCGCCGCGCACCAGCGTGTCCGCCAGGATGCCCGGATCGGTGCCGTGATCGCGCAGGTTCACTTTGAGGCGATCTTCTTGGATGACGGCATCCACGATTTCGGGGCGTTGCTTCAAGGCTTCGATGGCCAGTCCTTGATCGCCGTTGATTTTAACCCAGAATACGCGCCCGGAGGCGAATTGGTCCCGCACGCCTTGCACCGGGCCGCTGTAGATCAGTTTGCCTTTTTCAATGATGGCCACCCGATTACACAGGTTTTGCAGTTCGCTCAAGATGTGGGAGGAGATGATGATGGTTTTGCCCAGGCGCTGGAGTTCTTGCAGAATGGCCATGACTTCGATGCGCGCCCGGGGATCGAGCCCGCTGGCTGGCTCGTCCAGCAGCAATAGGCGCGGGTCATGAATGAGCACGCGCGCGAGCCCCAAGCGCTGCTGCATGCCCCGGCTCAAGGCGCCGATAAGCGCGCCGCGTTTTTCACCCAACCCGACCAATTCCAGCACATCGCTGACGGTTTTTTCGCGTTGGTTCGAGGGGATTTTGTAGCAGGCGCCAAAAAAATCGAGATACTCGGTGACCTCCATGTCCTTGTAGACGCCGAAGAAATCCGGCATGTAGCCGATAATGCGGCGGACCGTGTCGGCTTCGTTCACCACGTCATGGCCAAAAACCGCCGCTTGCCCCGAGGAAGGCGCGAGAAAGGTGGATAAGATGCGCAGGGTGGTGGTTTTTCCCGCGCCGTTCGAGCCGATAAAGCCGAAGAGATCCCCTTTGTTAATCGTTAAATTTAGCCCGTTGAGCGCGAGCAGGCTGCCATACGCGCGGCTCAAATTGTCCGTTTTAACGGCCGGAATTTCGGAAGGAGTGGGTTCTGCCATAAATCAAGGTTGGTCGGGAATGGGCATTGCCAGCCGCAATAAAGTGTCCTGCCGGTATCGTAGCGGCTTGAATTGGTGAGTGGGGCTCGTTAAAGAATGGCTGGCATCCCAGACCATGAGTAACGCCTGGCCGCGAGCTTCCACCACGCTTTGATCGAGGCCCGAGGGAGCCAAAAAGGAGGTCGAATGGTTGTTGGGATCGTTATTGAATATCTGATTGTTCACTTGGAGCAAGCTTACGGCCATGCTGGTCAAGGCCAAATTCCATTCTAACTTCTGGCTTTCCCGTTGGAACGCTTGGCGCCGTTCATTGACCGCCATTTGAAATTGCTGCCCCCCGTTTTGGGCGACAAATTCCTGCGCCGCCACAAAGGGCAAGGTAGCCAGATCAAAGGTCATCGTTTGTGTCGGCGGAATGGTCCCGAGCGTGTAAACTGTGTTACGCAACAAGAGCCGGGCTTCGGACAGGGGATTAGCCGATAGATTGGTTACGCTCAATAGATATTTGTTTTTATCTCGCTGGAGGCTCGCGCCCAGAGGGCTAGGCGCGCTTTGCCACCAATCTTCCACAAAGAGCTGGCTGGTCCATACGGGCACGGATACTTGAGCCCGATAGTTGTTGCCATATTGTTCAATATCCGCCCGATTCGCTTCGTACCCGCCGCTATAGGGGCCTTGTGATTCCCCGCGAATGGAGGCAAAGGTTTGTTCGCTCGCGAAGGGATACTGGAAATTCGCCGGTGAATAAATGGAGATGTACGTGCGGCCTCGCAATTCAGCCCGGCTCTGATTGGGGTAGACATCGACAAAATGGATTTTATTTAGCTCACTCTCTCCGCTGCGCAGCTTGTAGCTGATAAAGTAAATCAACAGGGAAAAGGCCACTACGTAAACCGGGAAAGTAACCCAGGTCCAGATTTGCTTGTTCAACGCCTTCAAGACAATCCGGTCGATGGGGCCGATCACCGCCAGGTAAACCGCCAGCAATAGCAGCAGCCAGGACACGGGCAGCTTATGCACTTGTTTGCTGTCGATCATCGAGCCCAGCACGGCGTCGACACTCCAACCGCCATAGTAATTATGGGGATTTTGATTGATCAACAACTCTGGGGGCACTTGCCCGATTCGCGCCCAGAGCCAAGGCCTTAAATTCCAGCCCCGGAATGGCTCGCGTTCGGGATTGAACAAAATCACGGTGATGAGACCGCGATCCCGGTTGGCGCTGACGATTAGGGGCGTTTGATTCATGGCGAGAACGACCTTGCCATCGACGAGCGTTCCGGTGGCTATCCCGGTCGTCGGGGCTTCGAAACCGGCGTCCTGTGGCAAATCAGCCCAAGGATTACCGTTCTTTGCCCCGGTCTCAGCATCCGCTGGCAAGGGGGTTTGGAAGTTGGGACGTTTTTTAACCGGCGCCCCCGGCTTCGGCTTAGGCGTGCGCTCCGGCATGGTGTTGGTGCTGGATTGCCGCAACCATTGTGGGATTTCGCCGCCCAGACTCAGATTGGCGATGCTCGACAACTCGATGGGCATCAAGTCGCGCAACCAAGGCGTCCCGGTCACATCGGCTGGCTGTTCGATGGCTACGATGAGATGCCCGCCTTGATGCACCCAGCGAACCAGGGCGTTTGCCTGGGGGGCTTTTAACTCCAAGGCTTTCTCCGAGTTCAGGTAAAGGGCATCCAAACCTTCCAGCGTGATCGGGTTATCTGGAAACAATTCCGCGCGCAGGTGGGCCGTCACCGGCGCCAGTTCCGGGGGACGCTCTTTTAGTTCGGGCATCGAAGGCATGCCCCCGAATGATCTCGGGATGGCCGCCATGATGTAGCTTTTCGAGCCCACGTCTCTTTTGCAGCGTAAATTGGGTTGTTCGGCGCGTACTTTTCCGCGATCGTCTAGCAGACGCGCGGTCCACGTCATGGATCGGCTGGAAGCGAAGACGGGCATGACAAAGCGTTTGCGAGTATTGGTGGGGAACTCGGCGTGAATGCGGCGGGATTGGGAGGAATTATACAGGCTGGGACTCAGTTCAATGCTCCCGCTAAATGACGGGCCGTCGTTCAGCACTTCAAAAACCACCGGGAACCAATTCAATTCCTTGATGTTGCCATCGAAACCAAGGAACACGTCGAATTGCGGGAGCGCCTGGGCTGCGGGTGCCATCAAACCGAACACCAAAGACAAAATCCAGAGGCAATAAGCTCCCCGATGAGGTCGGCGCAAGGCGATTGAGCGATGACCAGTTTTAAGTGGAATATGAGTCATGGTGCGACCTGCTTATATGGACTGCTAAATCTGAGATATAGTGGCTCGGTCATTATTCGCAAGTTAAATCCCATTCAGATAGCGCTGCCTACCCCTGGAGAGACGCTCTTCAAAGGGTTGGACAAGGGGAGTGGGGTTTTGTCACACAAAAATCGCACGGCCTTGACGTCCATGGCATTCGCCTAGTGCATGGTATTGACGGTTAATAAGCCCACAGAGAAAGGGGAGAGCAAAGATGTGGTTCTTGATCCAGCTTGCGCAGAGGAAAAAGCGTGCTACTCTTATCAAACTTAATGATGACGATTAATGATGATAATGGTTGTGTGTGGTCGTGTGCGGAGTGGCCTTAAGGAGTTCGGTTTTTGCCCAACCAACCAGCGGTTGTTGGCTTCAAGAACAAGTGGGATTATCAATGATGAGAATGGTAAGGAAAATGCTTTATTTACCCTTGCCTGTCAAAAAAGTGGAATCGAGATGTCCTGAAACGGGACACTCAATTAGGGTAAAGTTAGGGCAATCCAAAATGAGAAGCCTGCAAACTTTAGATGGATGCTTCAGTCGAGAGCCGGGCTAAAAAGGGTTGGTGCTATGTATAATATGTTTATTATGAAATGTTTGCATCGGTGTAATCGGGTTTGGATTGTCGGGCATTAAAACACCATAATCAGATGAAAAACAGAATTTACCGTTACTTGACTGCTGCGGCGTTGACATGGCTGTCTGGTTGGGATAAAAATGGAGAATGGCGGATCTGCCTGAGTGTGTGGAAACTTAGTCCTGTGCTCTCCATGCAGCCAGTGCTTCCCCCAGTTACGCGGTTCATTTTGGACCCGGGATATAAAGACCTCCCCTATAACGCGGGCCGAAAAGATTCTTTTCGGTGAAAGAAATCGGACAATTCTACGATAATGAGATAGTTACAGGAACGCTTTTGTATTTTTGACTAAATATGGATACTTTTGACATACCCGACTATGGGTTGCCGAAATGGAAACGGGCATTGGACTTGGTTTTGCTGTTGCTGCTGTTACCGGCGATAGCGACATTTTTCATTATTATCTCGGTTTACATCAAGCTCGTCTCGCGAGGCCCGGTGTTTTTCTTGCAGGAGCGGATTGGGTATCGCGGACGTCCCTTCAAGCTATATAAATTTCGTTCGATGCATTTTAAAGCGGATACCGGGGTTCATCAACATCACCTGGAGCAGTTGATTAAGTCGAATATTCCCATGCAAAAGCTTGATGAAAAGGGAGATAAGCGGCTTATTCCGTTGGGCTGGATTTTGCGAGCGTCGGGTTTGGATGAATTGCCGCAGTTGATTAATGTGATCAAAGGCGAGATGAGCATCATTGGGCCGCGTCCCAGCACGCGTTACGAATATGAGATGTTTCAGTCTTGGCACAAGGAACGGTTGATGGCCTTGCCTGGATTGACCGGCTTATGGCAGGTCAGCGGCAAAAACCGGACTACTTTTGAAGAAATGATCAAATTGGACATTTTCTATGCGCGAAATCAGTCGCTTCTATTAGATATGAGAATTGTGTTGATGACTTTTCCGACTCTGTTGGAACAAGTTAAAGATCACGCGGTGGGGTCTAATCCCGCCTCTGTGGCGAATCTCAATCCTAAGCAAGAAAAAACGGTTCTGGCTAAATCCTAGACGGATGAGATTTACGCAAACGCGGTCCGAGCCGCTCCTTTCCTGAACTTGGAAGCCATCGCAAAAATAAATTCGATGGCTTTCTTGTTGAGTGCTATACGTAATCGGCGGACTTTCGGAAGGGACGTTGCTGAGTGATGCTTCTGAATTTACCCAGTCACATCGGATAGGGTTGGCCATTTTTGTCGTCAACGATCTTTTATAATCGGATGTGAAATGGGGATGGGACGCAACAGTTTAATGGATTCCAGATCGGGCCGATAATAAGGGCAGACAGCAGTTTAGCTTATAGATTTGTACCCAGCAATTAGGCCTAAGGTAAAACCATAGTAGGTTTGAGTGAGGCAAGAGGTTTGGTGTGAAACTGTTTGGAAGGGCGCGGGTTCAGTGTTATGTTTGAAGAGCCATTGCCCAAAAGAAATGCTTGTGTAAAGTCGATCAAGGCAAAACGCGGCCGCGAATCGACGAGGGCGAAGCCTGTACCAGAGCGGGCGCGCATTTGATTTTGATGAAACCGATATGAATAGTCCATTAACTGCCAATGATTCAGCAACGGCCCGCGCTCCTAGTGGATTGGCTTGGGTAAATCCTTTGGAAGTAAAGGATTGGGACTTATGGCTTCAGGCGCACAGCAACGCTTCGCTATTTCACTCCACAGCTTGGGCCAAAGTGTTGTTTCGCAGCTATGGTTTTCAGCCCTGCTATTTAGCCCGTCTGGGCCCGCGGAGTATCGAGGCCTTTTTCCCGGTGGTTGGGGTAAAGAGTTGGCTTACCGGTAATCGGGGAGTGGCGCTACCCTTCACCGATGAATGCCCTCCGCTTGGTCAGGATCAAGCCGAGTTAGCGGCGGCTTTTAACCAAGTGCGCGACTTTGGGATTGGTCAAAAGTGGAAGTACCTTGAAATTCGCGGCGCGGAAGGTTTTTTGGGAAACGCAAAACCCTCGGTTCAGTTTTTTCGCCATGTCCTCGATTTGCGGCCGGCGGCTGGCGCATTGTGGGATAAGCTGGACAGTTCGGTGCGGCGCGCGGTGCGCAAGGCTCAGCAAGCCGGGGTAAAAGTGGAGATCACCAATCGACCGGCGGCGATGGACCAGTTTTATGAACTCAATTGCGTGACTCGCAAAAAGCACGGTTTGCCGCCCCAGCCCTACGGATTTTTTAAGGCGATACAAGATGAAGTGATGACTCCGGGCAATGGTTGGATCGCCGAAGCCTCGCATCAGGGACAAGTGGTGGCTTCCTGTGTGTTTTTCATTTTTGGAAAAGGGGCGATTTATAAATATGGGGCCTCCAATCCGGCTGGCATGGAAGTGCGCGCGAATAATCTAGTGATGTGGGAAGCGATCGCCCGCCTCAATGCCGAGGGTTTTCATCACCTGCATTTTGGCCGTTCCTCGCGGGATAACGAAGGGCTCTGTCGTTATAAACGGCAGTTTGGCGCGGCCGAGACCCTGCTGAGTTACTATAAATACGACTATCGCCAAAAAGATTTTGTCACCGACGCCGACAAGGCGTTTGGCTGGCATAACCAAGTGTTTAGCCGCCTGCCCATGCCGCTTTCGCGATTGATTGGGCGCCTGGCTTACCGTCACGTTGCCTAGTGGCGACGGGCGGGGCTTGCCTGGTTTGGTGGGGCGAGCCGAAACGAATCAGAGATCAATCCTGCTGTAAAAACGTGAACGAACCGAAAAAACCGGCGGCCGCGGCGCTGTTGCGCAAATTGTACTATGCCGTCAAACCCTATGTGCCATGGAGTTTGCGAATGGCTTTGCGCCGGTCTTATTCCCGCCGCCTGCGCTTGCAGCAGCGGGACGTGTGGCCGATTTTACCCGGCTCGGAAAAAACCCCGCCCGGCTGGCCTGGTTGGCCTGAAGGCAAGCAGTTTGCTTTCGTCATGGTGCATGACGTCGAAGGCATTCGCGGCGTGGAGAATTGTCGGCGCTTGATGCAACTGGAATGCGACGCGGGATTCCGCTCCGGTTTTTTCTTCATTCCCGAAGGCTACGAATACCGGCTGACTCCGGAATTGGGCCAGGAACTCACGCGGACGGGTTTTGAGGTGGGCATCCATGATTTACATCATGATGGGAAGCTCTATTCGAGCCACCAAAGTTTTCTGCAGAGCGCCAAAAAGATCAACCAGTACATCAAGGATTGGCACGCGGTGGGGTTCCGCTCGGGTTTCATGCATCACAATCTGGATTGGATTCATGAGTTGGACATCCTGCATGATGGGTCGACGTTCGACACGGACCCTTTCGAGCCGCAACCCGATGGCGCGGGTACGATTTTCCCCTATTGGGTGGCGCGTCCCGGAGTGACGGCCGCGCCGAAAGCCGGCGAATTGCCTCCCGGATACGTGGAGATGCCTTACACCATGGCTCAGGATTCGACGGTTTTCACGGTGTTCCAAGAGCGGGATATCAACACCTGGAAGACCAAACTCGATTGGATCGCTCGGCACGGCGGCATGGCGCTGGTCAATGCGCATCCCGATTACATGGCTTTCGAGGGGCAAACGGGTACGCCTCGCACCTATCCCAGCGATTTGTACGCGACGCTTTTGAAATACGTTTCCAGCCAGTATGGCGGCCAATATTGGACCGCCACGACGCAAGAGGTGGCTCGGTATTTCCGCGATTCCTATCTGCGGAAGCGGTTGGCGCCTCCGGCGGTTTGAAATTTCGCTTCTACGGTTCGCACCATGAATGACACGCGCAAAAAATGCATCTGGATTGATTTAGACAACACCCCTCACGTGATGTTCTTTGAGCCCGTGCTCAAGGAGCTCAAGGATCGCGGCTATGAGCTGTTCGTCACGGCCCGCCGGGCGTTCCAAGTGTGCGAGTTGGCCGATGAAAAAGGCATTCCCTACCTGGAAATCGGCAAACACAGCGGTAAAAACAAAGTGGCCAAGCTGATTGGCCTCTATGTGCGGGCGTTTCAATTGCTGGCGGCCGCGCGCCGCGTTCATCCGGTGCTGGCGGTGTCGCTAGGCTCGCGCTCGCAAGTTATTGCCAGCAACCTCCTACGCATCCCCTCGGTGGTTTTCACGGATTGGGAGTTTTCCAAAACGCTGCCCACCATGGTGCATACATACGAATTTGTGCCTGAGGTCATTCCCGCCGT
>DBTJ01000062.1:0-16821 GCA_002306985.1 Verrucomicrobia bacterium UBA1319 | reverse complement strand
TGTTCCTGAGGTCATTCCCGCCGAAACGCTGGTTATACCCATGGAGCGGGTGCGCAAGTATCCGGGAATTAAAGAGGATGTATACGTGCCCAGTTTTAAACCGAACGCCTCCATCGTCGCGGAACTAGGCCTGCGGTTGGACGGCGTAGTGGCCACCGTTCGCCCCCCCGCCACGGAAGCCCACTATCATAATCCGGAGGCTGAGGTGCTCTTTGAACGGTTCATGGACCGCGTTTACCGGACTCCGAACGTCCAGGCGGTGATTTTGCCGCGCAATACGGCCCAAGGCGAAGCGATTCGCCAAAAACATCCGGAATGGTTTGGCAACGCATCCAACTCGGGCTTATTTGAAGACAAGAAAATCATGATTCCCGGCAAGGCGGTGGATGGCTTGAATTTGATTTGGCACTCGGACCTCGTGGTCAGCGGGGGCGGCACCATGAATCGCGAAGCCGCGGCGCTGGGGGTGCCGGTTTACAGCATTTTCCGCGGTAAAATGGGCGCGGTGGACAAGCATTTGAGCGAGACCGGCCGCCTGACGATGATTCACACGCCGGAAGAAGCGGAAACGAAAATCTTGCTTAAAAAATTCGAGCGCAAAACCGGCTTGGCGAACTCAAAATCACTCGCGTTGGAAACCATTTTGAAACACTTGGAAGCGATCCTGCAAACATGCTAACCACCGATGCTGGTTGGCTAAATCCAGGCGGCTTATTTCGCCGATAACCGATAATACATGAAATTACTCCTCATTGCCGGGGCGCGACCCAACTTCATGAAGGTTGCCCCCCTCATCAAAGCGATTCAGGCGCGCCAGCAAGCGAAGCCCGCTTCTCCGGCGGCCATCGAATACAAACTGGTGCACACGGGTCAGCATTATGACGCCAAGATGTCGGATGTGTTTTTTCAAGAGCTAGGCATTCCCGCGCCGGACATCAATCTTGGGGTGGGGTCCGGCTCGCATGCGGCCCAAACGGCGAACATCATGCTCAAATTCGAGCCGGTGTGCGAATCCGAAAAACCCGATTGGCTGGTGGTGGTGGGAGACGTCAATTCCACGGTGGCTTGCACTTTGGTGGCGGCCAAGCTCGGTATTAAAACGGCGCACGTCGAAGCCGGGTTGCGCAGCGGCGACCGCTCGATGCCCGAGGAAATCAATCGCTTGGTGACCGATGCCATCGCGGATTTACTGCTCACTCCGTCGCTAGACGCCAACGAAAATTTACGCCGCGAAGGCGTGACGGAAGGGAAAATCCAACTCGTTGGCAATGTCATGATCGACGCGCTCGTGGCCAACCTCTCCGCCGCTCACCAGAGCGGCACTTTGCAACGGCTAGGATTGGCGGTGGGTAAATTCGTCTACGTGACGTTGCACCGGCCCTCGAACGTGGATCACCAGGAGAACCTGCGGGCTATCATGAAGGAACTCTTCCGGATCGCCCGTCATTTGCCCATCGTTTTTCCCATGCACCCACGTACTCGCCGCCGACTGGCCGAGTTCGGGATTTCCTGCGCGGGCGCCGAAGGCATGCATGTCATTGAGCCGGTCGGATATCATGACTCCCTGAGTTTGACGGAAAACGCCCGTTTAGTGCTGACCGATTCCGGCGGGTTGCAGGAAGAATCCACGTATTTTCGGACGCCCTGTTTGACTTTGCGCCCGAACACGGAACGTCCCGTTACTGTGACCGTGGGAAGTAATCGTCTGACCACCGTGGCTCGGTTGCCGGAAGATCTCGATGCTATTATTGCCCGCCCGCCCCGGCTGGGCGCCATCCCAGATTTGTGGGATGGCAAAAGCGCGGATCGCATTCTCGATGCGCTGCTCCAATTTCGCGTCGCGGGCCAACCGGGCGACCGCACGCCAATTTCAACCGCGAAGTAAGTCCGAAAATCCGACGATGCCCGCTGTTTTGCCGACTTCGAAGAGTTCCACTGGTTCGGGTGATCCGTGGTCCGGCCCCCGCCAAGCGGCGGCGGCTTTATTGCAATACTGCCGCGTCCGCCAATGGGCCGGGGCGGACCCCTATGACGCGCTCAACAGCAAGCTGGTTGCGGCTCTGCCTTTCCTGGATTACCGGCTGCCACGGCTGGCGCTGACTCAGGTGGTCAAACGCAGTCCGTTAAATCTTCGTCCGTTTTTGCTGGTTCCCCCCGGCCATAATCCCAAGGGCGTCGCCCTGTTTATTCGCGCTCTGCTCGGCTTGCGACGGCAAGGCATGGGGGTTCAGTCGCAAGATCTGGATTTGCTTTTGGAGCTATTACGCAAGTTGCGTTCCCCAGATTCGCGCTACTGGTCTTGGGGTTATCATTTCGCCTGGCAATCCCGGACGGCGCTTTTTCCCTTAGGCACGCCGAACATCATTTGCACTACCTTTGCCGGCCACGCCTTGTTGGATGCCGCCGCCAGCCTGAGCCGCCCGGCTTTAGTTGAAATGGCCGTCAGCGCGGCTGATTTCATTTTAGAGACGCTCTATTTTGAGGAGCCGGGCACAGTGGCTTGGTTTCGGTACATGCCCCTGGCCAAGTCCAAGGTGTACAATGCTAGTTTGCTGGGAGCGGCCTACTTGTGCCGGGTGGCGGCGGTCACGGGAGAGAAAAAATACCTCGAGCCCGCGCTTAAAGCGGCCCGATATTCCGCCAGTCAGCAGGCGGACGATGGCTCTTGGTCGTATGGCGAACATCCCACCCAGGGCTGGATCGATCATTTCCATACCGGGTACAATTTGAGCGCCTTGCGGATGATCTCCCGGCAGACGGGCACGCGGGAGTTTGACGCGGGGATCGAAAAGGGATTTCGATATTACTTGGAACATTTTTATCTGCCCGATGGCACTCCCAAGTATTATCACAACCGTACTTATCCCATTGATATCCACTCGTCGGCGCAGGGGATTCTGACGCTCCTGGAATTCGGGGACTTGGACCCGGGGAATGTCGCCCAAGCACTGAAGGTATGCCGCTGGACGTTGGAAAATATGTGGGATCGGCGCGGCTTTTTCTACTTCCAAAAGCATCCGTATTATACGAACCGGATTTCGTTCATGCGATGGAGTCAGGCTTGGATGTTGCTGGCCCTCTCGACGTTGTTGGAAAAAAGCCCGCGCGCGCGGTTGGCGCGCTCGGACCTGACTTAAAGGCATGCTAATCATCAACGCCGACGATTTCGGCCGCAACCGTTGCGCCACCGACCGCATTCTCGAGTGTTACCGGCGAGGCACGGTCACCGCCACCAGTTTCATGGTGTTTATGGAGGATTCGGAGCGGGCCGCCGGGCTGGCCAAACAAACGGGCATCGACACGGGGTTACACCTCAATTTCACGGAACCATTCACGCAATCTCCGCTGGCTTCGCCCCTGAAAGAGCAGCATGAGCGGATCGTTCGCTATCTCCGGGCGAAGCGATATCACTGGCTGCTCTACCACCCG
Source organism: Verrucomicrobia bacterium UBA1319 (assembly GCA_002306985.1). Classification (GTDB taxonomy): domain Bacteria; phylum Verrucomicrobiota; class Verrucomicrobiia; order Limisphaerales; family UBA1319; genus UBA1319. The sequence goes on along the minus strand of DBTJ01000062.1, from coordinate 13,392 downwards.
GCCTTGCGAGGAGCCTTCGCGTCTGTGTTCCGGGCGCAATGGGAGGAGTACGCGCGGCTCTTCGGGGCGCGGCCTTCGCATATCGATGGGCACCACCACATGCATTTGTGCGCCAATATGCTGGTGGCGGGATTAATCCCGCCCGGCCTGAAGGCGCGGCGTCATTTTACCTATGCGCCGGGGCAAAAAAGCCGGTGGAATCGGTGGGTTCGCGCGGGTGTCGACTATTGGCTGAGGAAACGTCACGTCACGCCCGATTATCTGTTTTCTTTACCCGAGACCCTGGAAGCGGGGCGTTTGGAAGTCTCCTTGGCGTTGGCGAAGAGCTCGGTGGTTGAGTTGGAGACGCATCCCGAAATGGAGGCGGATTACCGCTGGTTGATGGGGCCGACTTGCGAACGGCTATTCGCTCCCTTGCCGCGCGGTTCCTACGCGGCCATGCCCGTTGGTTGAAAGGACGTCGAATTTCAGCCGCCGATGGAGACGTCGCCGAACCACCGCCCAAACGGCTATTAGCATTCGTATATGACTCGTGTTTTGTTGGTGCATGGCGGCTCGATTGCCCACTACCGGGTGGCCATTTATAATTACTTGGCCGAATACCTGAAGCGGCATGGGTTTGAGTTGATCGTGACCTCGGATCGGATTGAATCCGATAATCCGCATCCGGTTAAGTTTGAATTCGTGGAAATGCCGCTGGGAACGCGTCGTATCCTGCGACTGGTGCGCGAGAAAAAGATCGCCGCTCTGATCCTATTTGCCGGCGTGCGCCACGGGTTTTTATTTCCCACCTGCGTGGCGGCCAAATATTTGTTGGGTCGGAAGCTGATCTATTGGGGGCACGGCTGCGATTTGTTCCAAATCGGCTCGCTGAAAAATCGGGTCTACGCGGTTGAACAGGCGATGTGCGACGCGGTCCTGCTCTACGCCGAGCATCTCAAACAGTACCTTCCGCGGCGGTTTTATCCGAAGACGTTTATCGCCAACAGCACCCTGTGTTTGGATTATCCAGGGTTACCGCCCGAAAAGCGGGCGGACGTGCTCGCGCAATATGACATTCGCACGAAGAAAAACATCATTTGCGTGGGCCGCTTGCAACGACGCAAACGCCTGGACCATTTGGTGGATGCCCACGCCCGCATGCGGCGGCCGGATATTGGCTTGATTCTGGTGGGTCCGGATACCGACGGCATTTTAAAAGAATTGCACGGGGAAAATGTGCGCCAACTGGGGCCGCTGTTTGGCGCGCCATTGTTCGATTTGCTCTCCGCTTCGGATGTGTACTGCCTGCCGGGCGCCGTCGGCTTGAGCATTGTCGACGCGTTTCACTGCGGGCTGCCGTTTATCACCGAAGCCGGCGGGGAATCCCCGGAGATCATGTATTTGAAAAATGGGGAGAATGGTTTCGTCGTGCCCCGGGATGATGTAAACGAACTCAGGGCTAAACTTTTGCTGCTGCTGGACGACGACGCGTTGCGGCGGCGCTTTTCCGCGGCGGCCAAACGGGAGATTGCCGAAAACGGGAGCATTGATAAAATGTGCGCGGGCTTTAGGGATAGCTTGCGCTTCGCGCTGGGACTATCCTAGCGATTTGCTGATTGACCGGCACAGTTCCGGGGTTTGCGGTTATTTCATAAGCCATACTCGCGATGCAGTTTGATTAGTTCTGGCCGCCTTTTATGCCTTCCTCTTTAGCCTTATTGCTGTGCGTCGGATTTGTCTGGTATATCCTGAAATTGGAGCGCCACGAGTCGACCCAGGTTTCGGGCGCGGTGTGGATCCCGATCTTGTGGATTCTGGCGATTGCCAGCAAACCGTTGGGTGATTGGTTCCTGTCCGAGGCATCCGATATCGAGTCGGGCAGCCCGCTGGATCGATATTTCCTGAGCCTGCTTTTATGCGTGGGGATTTGGGTGCTTTCCCGGCGGGGGTTTGATTGGGGCCGCGCGTTGCGAGAGAATTTTTGGGTGGCGATCCTGATCGCTTTCATGTTCGTCAGCATTCTGTGGTCGAATGTGCCCTTCATGTCCTTCAAACGCTGGATTCGAGAATTGACGGCGATCGTAATGGCGTTCGTGGTGGTCAGTGAGGTTTCGCCCCGGCAGGCGCTTGAATGCGTTTTGCGCCGGTCGTTTTACATCCTGGTTCCCTTTTCCATTCTGCTCATCAAATTTTACGCTTACTATGGACGCGCCTATGACGGGACGACGGGCGAGGTGATGTGGATTGGGGTAACCACCCATAAGAATAGTCTGGGACGGCTTTGCATTGTGGCGGCTATGTTCCTGGCGTGGGCCGTGTATCGCAAGTGGAGCCACCGTAAGGATTCACCGGGGGACAAATGGTTGATGTATGCTGACGCGGTGGTGTTTTTGATGGTGTGCTTGCTGCTCCGGGGCCCGGGAGGCGCTTATTCCGCCACCGCTTCGGTCGTGTTTTTCCTCGGCTTAGCCGTCTACTTTTTCATTTTGAAACTGCGCCGGTGGCGGATCACCTTGGGCGGGGCCTGGACTGCGTTGCTTTGCGCCATCGTGATGATTGGGATTCTACTTCCCGTGCTGGGCCGCGACAAGGCGATCGCCGGGGGGGCGGCTAACCTCTTGGGAAGAGACGCCACCTTGACCGGACGGACGGATATCTGGGGATGGTTTGTGCCGATCGCGCTTAAGCGGCCGATCTTGGGCACTGGCTTCGGCGGTTTTTGGACCACCGAAATGGTGGAATTGCATCAAGAGGCTAGCGTGCATAACGGTTATTTGAATACCTGGCTCCAGTTGGGAGTGGTGGGCTTGTTCTTTACTGGGATGTTTTACTTATCGAGTTGCAGCCGGGCGCAGCGGTTACTGACCCAAGATTTTGATTGGGCGGCGCTTTGGATGTGCTATCTTATCATGTCGGCCGTGCATAATTGGACGGAAACCTCCATCTCGTCGTTTACCGCCCATATGACTGCGGTCTTGCTGTTCTTATATGTCGTGATCCCCAGGGGAGAGGGGAAACGGCCTTTGGAGGTGTCCCAAAAAGAGGCGTAAATTGCCCAGTGTCCCGAGACAATGGAGCTATCGGTATGGAAAGAATTGCGGATACAGGGAAACAATGATCGGTATGCTCAAGAAACTACTAGGCGGTTCAAGACACATTACGTGTGGGTTGGATTTTAAATCCGCCGGTAGTAGCCCGAAAATGCCTGGGAGACCCGCCGTTTGGACGATCCGGCAAACCATGGCACATGAAGTGCTAAATCCTTCTTGAATGTGGTAATCTATGAGCACTCGATTGATAAATAAAATTGGCGCCTGCCTTCCGCTTTGTTTGTTGGGATTGTTGACAACTGTCGGCGTTGGCCGGGCGGCTACGATTCAAGCCAGTAGTGTAGCCTACAAAGACGTTTCATCCGCCGTGGCTTTGGCAAAAGCCGGGGACACCGTGGTAGTTCCCGCCGGAACCGCCACCTGGACAAGTCCTCTCACCCTATCGATAGGCATTAACCTTATGGGCGCGGGGACGAATTCAACGTTCATTACCAACGCCATTCCCAAGGTTTCTCCTTGGGGACTTGGGGCCGAAGGGACCGGGCTGGAAATGCCCCCGTTGATTTATGTTAAATTGGCCGCCGACAATCCATTCCGGGTGAGCGGTTTCTATTTCTTTTGTAATTGGCTAGATGGCGGCCAGGGCATCCTTGTCGACCAATATACTAATACGTGGCGGGCGGGTAACGATTTCATCCACGGCTTTCGAATTGATCATTGCGTATTCAGTCGCGCGTACTACCGGGCGGTCAAAATAAAGGGGCCGGTCTATGGCGTGGTCGATCATTCCTATTTTATCGATTGCGCTAAAACGGTCGACACCTATCGTGGGGACACGACCGAGTGGAAACGATGGACCCCGCCTTATTATTCCATGGGGACCACGAATACGACCGTCATCGAGGATTGTACCATAACCTACTCGGCTTGGATGCCAGTCGGTGTGGGGGCCATATGTAGCGGCGGAAACGGCGGCCACTATGTGTTTCGGTATAATGTGGTCACCAACATGACTTCAGGCCAGGAACGCGATGGCATCGACTGTCATGGTAACATGAATTACTTGCAGAACAACGCCACGGATAGCCGGGGCACGATGTTCTTCGAATGCTATGGTAATAAGTTTTATATGGCTTCGGATTCGTATCGCAGCATGAATTTGCGCGGGGGCACCTGTCTGGTGTTTAGTAATTCGTTTTTTGGCGCCGCGTTTGCCAATCGCATGGTGCTCGATGAAGAGGAGGCTTATTCCACCGATACGTTTGGAACCTTGCGTACGACTTGGCCGGCGCAGGACCAAATCACGAACAGCTATTTCTGGTCGAATACGCTCAATGGCGCCGCCACAGTCAATGTGGGGGTCTGGCCGGTCGAGGCTGCTCGCATCGGCGTCTTTATCAAGGAAGGACGGGATTATTGGACTGCTGCGCCGTCTTCGTTTTCGTCCAGCGCGATAAAGAGCTATGCGCCTTTGATTTATCCACATCCGGTGGTTTTCTCGCAGGATACCCTCGTGAAACACGTCCATTTTTAATCGGCTAGCGGACTGCGGGCAATGGCCTTAAGCTTGCCCGCACCCACTCACCCCTTTTGCGCATCGGCTGCCTCGCTCCTCTCGGAACGAGGCAGCCGCGCAGTTTAACGTCTGGCCGATTCGAATTTTTCTGCCTAGTAACCGTCTCAACCTTAATTCCGTCGTTATGTCAGATCACTTGCTTTTTAGGCGCCAATTCCTGGTGACCCGGACTTCCATTGTTCCTCCCGGTCCGTGGAAGCATTTGGAACTCGATCGATACCAGCTTTATACCCACCCGGATTTGCTGGTGAATACGGTGGCCGACGCAAAACGGACACTCGTCTTGCTGGGGGAGATCATGGACCCCCGCAAACCGGAGTTCAGCAACGCCGCCATCCTGGCGGAGATTCTGGAGCACGCTCGCACCTTGGAGGAAATGATCCTGTGGCTTAAGCAATACGCCGGCGGTTACGTATTGCTTTATCGCGACGAAAACCAGTGTGTGGCTATCCCTGACGCCTTGGCGTTGCGCGAGGTTTACTATTGCACTTCGCCGGATAATGTGGCTGTTTGCGGTTCACAGCCCGGGATTTTGGTCAAATACTCGAGCCCGGAGCTGCGCGAAACGACTGATCCGATTACGCTGCGGTTTTACCGCCATGAATACGAAGATCGCACCTGGGTCGGCGATGGCACTTTTTTCGATGGCCTGAAGCATCTCCTGCCCAATCGTTTGCTAGATTTGCACCGGTTGGAAGCCCGCCGCTATTGGCCCAATCAGAAACTCCAGCGGCTTGAGCTTAAGGATGCCGTGAGGAAAGCGAGCGAGTTTCTTCAAGGCATTATCGCTGCGTTGGTTAAGCGGCACTCATTGATGATGGCGGTGACCTCGGGGTCGGATAGCCGCGTGCTGCTGGCCGCCTCCAAAGCTTTCAAAGACCGGATCTATTATTTCATCAACGATCACGGGCTGGGCGATCACCACCCGGATGTCTATATTCCCCGCCAAATGTGCGAGGGGGTAGGGGTGCCGTTTCACGTTCACAGCGTGCCGGAGCAGGTCGATGCGGAGTTTAGAAAAGTGTTTCTGGCCAATACGTTCCAGGCCACCGAAAAGCTCTTGCCGACGATTTACAACATCTATTTCAAGCACCTCACCGACAAGGTGAACTTGCTCGGCGTCGGCGAAATTGGCCGATCCTTTTACGGTCTCAGACCCAAACGACTGAGCGCGTACCGCGTCGCCTATCTGCTCGGGTACAAGGATTCGGAATACGCCGTAAACCAATGCCGCCAGTTCGTGCCTGAAATGGTGGCGGCGGGGGAGCGGTTCGACCTGAATTACATGACTATGCTGTTGTGGGAGCAACGGCTTGGAAATTGGGGGTCCGTGGGCAACTCCGAGTCGGATATCGCCATCGAGGAGTTGAACCCCTACGACAGTCACTACTTGTACGAAATCTTCATGTCGCTCGATGATCGATACACGACCTATTCGAACAACATCTTGTTCCATGAATTACTCAAATACATGTGGCCCGAATTGCTGCAATGGCCGATCAACCCGCCCAAAGGTTCAAAGAGTAAAATCAAATCCACCCTGAAACAATACGGCGTTTTCGGCGCGGTTAAACAGGCCAAATACCAGTATCATCGTCTGCGTTACCGTTTGTCGGGACGCGGTGAATAAGCTTCGGGGCCGATTTTTATTGGCTTCACGGGGTCCGCCTTCATGAAAGATCACATTTCCATTTGTATTTGCACGTATCGGCGCAACGAAATGCTGGAGCGATTGCTGCGCCAGATCGCCTTGCAAGAGCGCGGCGGCTGTTTTGATTTTTCCGTGGTCGTGGTGGACAACGACGCCGCCGGCCCCGCCCGGCCGGTGGTGGAGCGCGCGCGCGCTGAATTGGGGCTGGAACTACAGTTTGGCGTCGAGCCTGAGCGAACGATTCCGGCGGTTCGTAATCACGCCTTGCGGCTGGCCAAGGGCAATTACATCGGGATCATCGATGACGATGAGTTTCCCCCGCCCGAATGGCTGCTCAATCTCTATCGCGCCATCCGGACTTTTGAAGTCGATGGGGGCTTGGGACCGGTGCATCCGTTTTTCGAGCAACGCCCGCCCGAATGGCTGGTCAAAAGCGGTTTTTGCGAGCGGCCGGCGCCCCGGACCGGCACGTTGCTGCATTGGAGCGAGACCCGCACCGGCAACGTCCTCCTCAAAAAGGACGTGTTCGATAAAAATGGGCTGTGCTTCGATGTGAAATATAAAACGGGAGGCTCGGACAACGAATTCTTCCGCCGCGCCATGAACGTGGGCTGCCGGTTTATCGCCGTGAAAGAAGCCCCGGTTTATGAGATTGTGCCACCGGAGCGTTGGAGCAAGGAGTATTATTTGCGCCGGGCTTTGGTTAATGGTTACAACACCCAACGTAGCGCCGCCCGTGAGGCGTGGAGTCTTTCCCGCCTGGTGGCTCCGGCAAAATCGGCCGCCGCCGTGGTTGCCTATGGGGTGGCGGCGCCGGTTTGCGCGGCGCTGGGCCAGCATGTGTTGATGAATTGCCTGGTGCGGGGGGGGCACCATCTTAGCCAGCTTTGCGCCGTCGCGGGAATACAGTTGGTAAAAAAACGGAATTTCTAAAGACCCGACGGTGGACTACGAGTGCCGCTGCCGGGCATGGACCCCACTAAGAAGAGAGGGGCATGGCTGGATTTACTTTGACGTCCGGGCCCGAGATTTCGACTGCCGATAGCATTCCGAATCCTTAATTCATTTTGTCCGATACATCTTCCATAACATCGCCGGTTAAATTGTGGGCGCGGGCGCAGGGGCTTCTGGCTCATATTCGCCAGTCAACCTTCGTTAAAAACATGCTGGTGTTGATGACCGGCAGCGCCATTGCGCAAGTACTCGGTTTTGCCCTTACTCCGATCATCAGCCGTCTTTATTCGGAGGCCGATTTTGGCGAGTTTTCCTCTTTCAATAACGTGCTCAGTATTATCGGCGCCGGGGTATGCCTCGATTATACGCAGGCGCTTATGTTACCCAAAGAAAAGGATAAGGCGCTGAATGTCTTTGTGCTGTCCTGTCTGTTGAGTGGGCTATGCGTCGTGGGCGTGCTGATTTTTTGGTTCGCGGTGCCGGGCTTTTTGCAGCGAAAAATCCACGTCGAAAGCATGTGGATGTTGCCGCTATTGCTCGTCGCGGTCTTGATCACCGGCATTAATCATGCCTGCCAAGCTTGGTGTGTGCGTAACAAGGAGTTTAGCACCACCTCATCCTCCCAGGTCATTCGCAGTGTGGCCAACAATAGCGCGCAAATTGGCCTGGGTTTGAACGGGGGGGCGCTGCCGTTGATTGCCGGTTCCGTGCTCGCCGATTTTCTGGCGACGATCAATCTGGCCCGGGTTGCTTGGCGGGACCTGGTGGCCTTACGGCGTGAAATTCGCTGGGAACGCATCTGGCAGTTGGCGAAAGATTATCGCGATTTCCCGCTCTATTCGGCCTCGCGCAATGTGATCAACGCGTTGTCCTCGGGGTTGCCGGTGTTTTTGTTGACTCAGTATTATGGAATCGCGGTCGCCGGCGCTTACGCTTTCGGCCAGCGCTTGCTTTGGGTGCCGATGGGTTTTGTGACCGGGGCCTTGCGGCAGGTGCTCTTTCAAAAAGCTTGCGAAACGCACAATCACGGCGGGCGCCTCTTGCCCCTGTACCTCAAAACCACCGTGGGGTTGCTGGCGTTGATCATTGTCCCTTCCGCGGTAACGATCTTCTGGGCGCCGCAAATATTTGCCTGGGTTTTTGGCGCGAAATGGCTGGTCGCCGGTGAATACGCCCGCAGTTTGATCCTGTGGTTGATGGTTGCCTTTTGCAACTTGCCGGCGATTTTGTTTGCGCGTTTGATCCGAATCCAGCGACCGGTGTTTTTTTACGAGCTGGTGTTGCTCGCCGCGCGCGCCGGGACGCTTTATTACGGGGGGATCTATCAAGTGAGCGCCGGCCGCACGATCTGGTTGTTTTCACTGGTGGGCGCGATCATGAATGCCGTGCTCATCGTCATGGTGGGGTACGCCTTGTATAAACGCGAAGGCAGTCCCGATATTCACTTCGACTTGAAAACGAACGAGTGACGCCTCCAGGCCGGGGCTAGCCTGCGCTTTGGAAAAACGCCTCTCCAATTTCGGCCCGCTTTGATGGAAGAATGAAGTTAACGCTATGAAAATCGGCATATTCAAGACCTCGCGCAAGGAAAACGAATTTCGCATTCCCATTTACCCGGAACAATTCCCTTGGATTCCCGAGACCCTGCGCCAGCAGTTGGTATTGGAAGAAAACTACGGAGCCGATTATGGGTTTCCCAACGAATATTTCACCGGCTTGGGGGCTACGCTGGCCACCCGCGAGCGGTTGTTCGCGGAGTGCCCGCTTTTGGTGATTCCCAAACCCGTGATCCGCGATTATCAGAATGCCCGACCGGGGCAGGTAGTTTTCGGCTGGCACCATTGCGTGCAGCAGAAAGATGTGGCCCAAGCCGCCATTGACCGGAAACTTACTTTGATTTCCTGGGAAGCGATGCATAGCTGGAGCCAGGGCGGTGAAAAGCTGATGCATATCTTTTATAAAAACAATGAGATCGCCGGTTACGCCGGCGTGCTGCACTGCCTACAGATTTTGGGTTTGGACGGGCACTACGGGCCGCGTCGCAACGTGGTGGTGCTGAGTTACGGTTCGGTTAGCCGGGGGGCCATTTACGCGTTGCAAGGACGCGGATTTAATAATATTCACGTTTTCACCCGCCGCCCTTCGCATTTGGTGGCGGATCAAAACCCCGACGTCTACTATGGCCACTACTATCCCGGCCCGGATGGACGCTTGGTGGCGGTTCGTTCGGACGGCACGCAGTGCCCGTTGATCGATGAATTGGCCGGGGCGGATATTATTTGCAACGGCGTGCTGCAAGATACGAATGCTCCGTTGATGTTCGTCCAGCCTGACGAAGTTAAACGGCTCAAGCCGCGCTCTCTTATCATCGATATCAGCTGCGACGAAGGCATGGGATTCCCGTTTGCGAAACCGACTACTTTTGCCAACCCAGTGTTCCAGGTTGGAGAAAGAATCAATTATTACTCCGTGGATCATATCCCTAGTTATCTCTGGAATGCGTCCTCGCGCGAGATTTCCCGCGCCCTATTGCCCTGGCTGGATATGGTGGCGAAAGGGCCTGACGCTTGGGCAGCCGATACGACGCTTCGCCTGGCGGTCGAGTTTCAGGATGGAGTAATCCGCAATCCCAACATCCTCCGGTTCCAACGCCGGAGCGCCGTGTACCCGCATCCCTTTGAGACCGTCCAATAAGGGCCGCCATCGTCAAATCCTTTATGCCATCCGAACCCAATTTACGGGGCACCCTCAAGCAAAGCTCGCTCGCGACCACTTGTTTCCGCGCGGTGAATCCATGGATTCGCAAGTTTTTGGCGCGGGTTTCGCCCTATTGGCTTTCGCGCTACCGGTATCGCATCAAAACCGGTCGCAAGCTCTGCCTGAATCCCGCGGTGAGTTTTGATGAAAAACTCCTCTGGTTGATGCTCTATTGGCAAAGCCCGCTCAAAACCCGTTGCGCCGACAAATACACGCTGCGTTCCTATGTCGAAGAACAGGGGTTGGGTCACATTTTGCCGGAGTTACACGGGGTGTACACGAGCGCCCAGGAGATCGATCCCGCGGTTTTGCCGAACCGCTTCGTTTTGAAATGCACGCACGGCAGTGGATTTAACATTGTCTGCGTCGACAAAACCAAGCTGGATTGGGCGGACGCGCGCAAAAAACTCGATGCCTGGCTGCGGATCGATTTCAGTAAAGTGGCGGGAGAATTGCACTACGCCGCCATGCGGCCGCGCATTGTCTGCGAACGGTTTCTGGACGATCTGGCCGGCGAATTGCCCGTCGATTACAAGGTTTACTGTTTTCGTGGCGCAGCCTATTGCACCATGGTGTGCGCGGGCCGCGGTTCCAACGCGGGGCTGAAATTCGATTTTTACGACCGCGAATGGAAAAACAAGCTGGCGTTTTCCCGCAGCAGCATGCTGGAAAACCGGGTGGTTAACCAGCCCGCTTCCTATGCTGAAATGATCGCCGTCGCCGAAAAATTGTCGCAGCCCTTTCCCTTTGTTCGTATGGATTTTTATAATATCGCCGGGCGGGCGGTGATTGGCGAAATGACCTTCACTCCCAATGGCTGCATCGACCCGGGATTGACCGACGAAGCGCAGCGTGAGCTGGGCAAACGGATTCAGTTGCCGGAAAAACTCCTTGCGTGACGGGTTGCCTTACCCATGGCTGTCGCTGAAAATCCCGCCAGACGATCCGTGTTTCTATGGGGCCTGGTGGCTCGCAAAGAATGCTGGATTCTCACTTGGAAGGCGAAACTGCTGGCGCTCCTCGTTTTTGCGATCTCCGCGATAGTCGGCGCATGGGGGCTATATCCATTCCTGGCGGTCAATCAACCGCTGCCCAGCGAAGTGTTGGTGGTGGAAGGTTGGGTGCGGACCGATGCTTTGGATGGCATCGTGAAGGAATTCAACGCGGGCGGGCATTCGATCTTGGCGATCGTTAAAGACGTTCGCATGGGAGGCAACTATTGGGGATCGGGGCGGTACAAATCGGACTATTTATCCACGGATCTCAGCAAGCTGGGTATCCCCACCAACAAGATCCAGCTTATCTATTGTGATCTCGTGATGAAAGACCGCACTTACCATTCGGCCAAAGCCGTGAAAGCGTGGATGCAAGATCAGAAAATGGCTTTAAAATCCGTTACCGTGGCGACGCAAGGCTCCCACGCCCGCCGCTCGCGACGGCTCTATCAAAAGGCGTTTGGCCCGGATGTGAACATCGGCGTGCTGGCGTTGCCGGACTCGTCCTATGATCCGCGTGGTTGGTGGCGATCCAGCGAAGGCATGCGGGAAGTGCTCTTTGAAGGGGTGGCATGGCTTTATATCCGGTTCTGGTTTAGCCCGTGAAATAGCACCGGGTTTTTAATGGGTTGAGGAGTTTGACAGAGGGGTGAATATTTTCTATCTTTAGGCCTGTTTCTGATTTGGGAACGGAAGCGCATTATGCGGGAAAAGCTATCGCTACGAAACCGGGCAGGGTTGGAGGCTTGTCTGATCGACCCCGCACCTTTTTGGACTGTCAACCATGGGTGGAACAGGTCCAAAAGCTCATGTTTTTCCCGGGATAGATTTCGCATCGAGTAGCCGGGACGAATCGGTTAGCGTTTTTAATATATTTGACGAACAAGTCATTTTCAATTTTAGCTGGCTCGACAAAAGCTGGCATCCCCAGCCGTCTCCAGGGGGACGCTTGGGGGGAGGAATCTGAGGATCATTCACAACTGACAAAATATGAAAATAGCCATCGTTGGCCTGGGATATGTTGGACTTCCGTTGTCGCTGCAATTCGCGCGCTCGGGGGTGACCGTGCTGGGGCTCGATATCGACACCACCAAAGTGGAGGCGTTGAACGCCGGCAAAAGTTATATTAAACACATAGAGGGCGGGGCGGTTCAAGAAATGCTCAAAGCCAGCCGGTTTTCCGCATCGACGGATTTTCGTCGGGTTGCCGAAATGGAGGCCGTCATCATTTGCGTGCCCACGCCATTGAATAAAAATCGCGAGCCGGACATTTCGTACATCCTCGAAACGGGCAAAGCGATCGCGCCCCACATGCAAAAAGGTTTGCTTGTCGTGCTCGAATCCACCACCTATCCGGGAACCACAGACGAGGATCTTAAAGCGGTACTCGAAAAGGGGTCGGGTCTGAAAGCAGGCACTGATTTCCACCTAGCTTTTTCACCGGAACGGGAAGATCCCGCCAACCCGGATAGCAAGGTGGCCCTTATTCCCAAAGTGGTGGGCGGGTTCACGGAAGCTTGTCAAAAAAAGGCGGTGGCATTATACAGCAAAGCAATCAAGACCATCGTTCCGGTTTCCTCCTGTCGCGTGGCCGAAGCGACCAAGATTCTCGAAAACACCTTCCGTGGTGTCAATATCGCATTAGTCAACGAACTCAAAGGAGTTTATGCCGCGATGGGTATCGACATTTGGGAAGTCATTAACGCGGCCAAGACAAAACCTTTTGGTTTCATGCCTTTTTATCCCGGACCCGGTCTAGGCGGGCATTGCATTCCCATCGATCCATTTTATTTGACTTGGAAGGCGCGTGAATACGGGCAGAACACCCGGTTTATCGAATTGGCGGGCGAAGTGAACACGAGCATGCCGCAATACGTGATATCCCGCCTCATCGACGCACTCAACGCCCGGAAAAAAGCGCTTAATGGCAGCAAGGTGTTGGTTGCTGGATTAGCCTACAAACCCAATGTCGATGACGAACGCGAATCTCCCAGTTATGTGCTGATGGAATTACTCCAGAAAGGCGGAGCTGAGGTGGCGTACTATGATCCATACGTGCCCGTAATCAAGATGACACGCGAGCACGGCCATTGGGCTGGAACTAAATCCGTGAGTTGGAACCAGGCGACCATTAAGCGATTCGATATCGTATTAATTTCGACCAATCATGCCTGTGTAGCTTACCAAGATTTAGCCGATTGGGCTGAATGCATCGTGGATACTCGCAACGCGATGTCTACAATTAAAACCCGCCCCGGTCAGGTCTGGAAAGCATAACTTACACATCACGGCTGCCAAACGGCAGCCTTTTTTCTAAAAATTATTTAAAGTGACAGGTTTAATATAGTTGACGGGAGCAGAGGTTGGCGATACTCTCTGTATTCATGCGGTTGGCGAGGCTTAAATTGCGGGGGCGTGGGGCGGTGT
>DBTJ01000132.1:13953-90471 GCA_002306985.1 Verrucomicrobia bacterium UBA1319 | reverse complement strand
ACATTCGGATGAAGCAGTTGATCGCGGCAGGCGCGACTTTCGTGGCTCGCTCCACGCACACCAATCCGAATCACCTGCTCGAAATGATGGAAGCCGCCATGAAGCATGACGGCTTTAGCGTGATTGAATGCTTGAGCGAATGCGTGGAGTTTTACCCGGGCGCCTTCGATTCATCGAATCCGCGCAAAGGCGGCGCTTTCCAGACGGTTCCGGCCAATCACGATGTGACCAATGAAGTGGCGGCCTACACCTTGGCTAACGATCCATTCCCAGGATACTTCGGTATTTTTTACAATGTCAACCGACCGACCAAGAATGCCCAGGAAGCCAAGCACGTGGTCGCGGCCAAGGAGAAATTCGCCGGCCTAAAAGACTGGGAAATCCTCCAAAAAAGCTTTGATCGGATGAAATAAGCCGCGGTTTTCCGGCCAAAGTTTATTTGGCCGTGATTTCGTTCGGGGCGAGTTCCGAGGGTTTGGCGGGACTTGCTTCCAGTCCGGCGTCAGGCGCGGCCGAGCGTTGCCGACGGCGGCGTTTGATTTCGAAGGCAAAGCTGTGCAGCACTTCCGGATCAAGCGGGTCGCCGTTCATGGGCAGCGTCAACGTTAACAATCCCTTTTGCTCGGCCAGATGGAAAAACTGGGCTTCGGCCACCTTGTTGGGCATGCATTCCAACGGGCCCACGCTCACCGCGCCATCGATTTCGCCTTGCTCCCATTCGTGAGCGCAACACCCCACGGTCAACACGGCCTCGCCTAATAGATGCTCGCGGACATAAGGACCGGCGGCCTCGATGGATTCGGCCACCAGGGTTCGTTTGCCCCAGCCCAATCGGGCGGCCATTGTCTCATGGCAGAGATTTTGGATCCGCCGCAGGACATAGTGCTCCGCGCGGCGGGAGATGCCGGGCGATTCATCCATCTCAAAGGTCCAATGATCGCTGTATTCGATCCATTCGGTGAAGGGGGCGATGCGCACGCGCAATCCCTGGGCCTCCAGTTTTTCGATGACGAAATCATTAGCGAATGGATCGCAGCGCACGTAAATTTCGCCCACCATAAGCACGGAAGGCCGATCCGTTTCGCCGCGCACTTGGGCCCATTCGCCGGCGGCTTGACGCAAAATCCTGGTTATGCCAAACAGCTTGCCGGAGACCACCTGCCAGAGCGAGCCGCTAATGGTGAGTTGGCTTGGCTTCGGATTTTCAAGCAGCTTCAGCAGTTCCTTGAAATAACGGCGGTAAATTTCACCCGCCGCCCCTTTTTGATTTTCTCCGGGACGGGCGTCGAGCAAGCCCTGGAACAACATGTCCGAGGCCATGAATCCGGCAAACAATAGGATGGAAAAACCGGGCGGGGTCCCGACAAAATACCCCGAGTCCGCCGGGGACCAAAGGGTGATCCGCTTTTCCCAGCCGAGCCGTTCGATAATGACCTGATTGAGCAGGTTATAATTGCCAAACCGGCAGGGGCCATGCGTATGGGGCATGAGCAAAACGAAATGGTCTTTGCCCGTTTCATCCTGATTGAGCCGCTTGATAAAGCCGCCCAGAGTGACGCTCATGGGGAGGCATTCTTTGCCTGAGGTATATCGACGTCCCAAACGCAGGGTTTCTTGATCCGGAAAAGGCAGGCACTCGGCAGGCACTTTTATCCCCCGCAGGCAGGCCGCCATCGTTTCCGATCCCGCTCCCATGCTGGGGATGAGGACGCGGGCGTTCATTTGGCGCAAATCCTTCAACGAGTAATCTTGGATTTTTTTCTGATGGAAATCATTGGGTAGCGAGGCCTGCCCGCCGGCTTGCTGTCGGTCTTGTTCGACGCAATGCAGATAGGCTTCCACTCGGGTTTTAGTGCCGGCATCCCCCGAATGACCGTCGGTCTCAATGATCGCAAACGGCTTGCCTTCCATGATGTAGCTGAAGAAATGGAGGCTGAAACTGTCCGGTCCGCAGGAGTAGTTGCTACAAAACAACCCATACACGCCCGGTTGGCGGCGGATCTGGTGCGCCGCGCGCAAAATGCGCTGGCCATAGCCATAATAGATGTCGGGAAACACCTCGATGAGCGGATCGATGGGATAACAATCCACTGGAATGCCTAGGGCTCCCTGTTCGCGCAGAATCGCCGGCACGTTGGAATTGAGCACGGTGCTATAGATCGTATAGGGACGGCCCAGCACGACCACCGGTGGAATGCCGTGTTCCAAACAGAAACTCAGCGCCTTTTGTCCAAGCTCCTGGCATTGCCGCTCGAACCGATCGTAAACGGCAAGCGCTTGTTCGTACGCCGGCAGCCAGCCGCCGTTTTCAACGCCTAATTGGCCAGCCAACGTTTTGCAGCAGGCTTTGAATTCCGCCGATTCGAGATTTTCCGGGCCAATGTCGACGACCGGGGAAAGCACTTGGCTTTGAATCTTGACGCCTAAGTCTAGCCGCAAAATATCCGGGCTGGCTTGCACGATGGGGCAAGTTACCGCGCTCGGTTCATTGGCGGATCGGGTAGTGTGCCGAACCATGGGCAGGAAGAGATAATCCGCCTTTAGGCTGGCAAGACGGTTGGCTACGCCATGGAACATTTGCATGGGGGCGCAAAAAGGCACATTGGATTCCTGGATGCCTTGCTTCAAATCCGGTTGACCGCCTCCCATTATCACGGCCAGATCGCACCCTAGGTGATAGAGGTAGGAGGCAAAAAAGGGAAATAATCCTTTGAGCATGAACTCATCGGTGAGCGCCACCCGCCGGTGATTGGGACGGCTGGGCAATTTCTCCAGCAATTGCCGCACGAGTTCTTCGCGTTCGCGGAATGGGTCGGGCGCCAAGTCCGGGAGCTTCCGTTTGCGCGTGCCTTTATCGTGCAGGGCGCAGCCGCCGCCCCAAGTGAATCGCTGTTGCCGGCCATCGACCAAGGTTCGCAAGCTATCGATACGACACTTATTGCCCGCGCCGCCGCAACCCGCCGTGGCCTTGCAGGTGAACGTGTCTTTTTGTTCCACCCGAGCCTCAAGATATCGTTTCGCTTCCACCGGTTGGCACGCCGCTAGATGGAGCTCTTTTTGGGTTAATAAAGCGATACCCAAGGCGCCCACCGTGCCTGGATTAGGCGGAATGATCACTTGGCTTCCCGTTTGCCGGGCCACCGCCGCCGCCAAGGCATCGGAGGCGAAGGGCATGCCCTGGCAAAAGATGACTTGCCCGACGGAACGGCTGCCTTTGACGCGGTGCAAATAATTCTGAATGATCGAATCGTACAAGCCCGCGATAATGGCTGGAGGCTCGATACCGGCGGCGACCGCTTCGTCGATAATCTCGGCCATAAACACGGAGCAGTGCTGCCCCAAGGAAACCCCGCCGGAAGCCGCCAACGCCGCTTGGCCAAGCTGTTTGACGTTCTGGATGCCGGAGAATTTGCGGCCTTGCTCCTCGATGAACGAGCCCGTCCCGGCGCTGCAAGCCTCGTTCATGGCGCAGTCCACCACGCGGCCTTCCGCCAAGCGGATGTATTTCGCATCCTGGCCCCCGATCTCAAAAATGGTATCCACGCGCGGATCGAAATGGCTGGCGCCTTCGGCGTGGGCGGCAATCTCATTGAGCACAAACACGGCCTCTTTGCCGTAGCACGTCGTCATCAACGAGCCGACAATCTCCCGGCCGCTACCGGTGGCGCCAAAAGCCAGCACCTGGCAGTGGCCGGCGGGGCCGTTGAGGAATTGTTCAAGCAGCGCTTGGGAAGCATTGACGGGCGCGCCCTCTGTTTGGCGATAGCCTTCCCAGATGGTTTCGCCGGACTGGCTGTCGATGGCCACCGCCTTCGAGCCAGTCGAGCCAATGTCGAATCCCAGGATCACTTTTCTGGATTCCCCGGTCACATTGGGCAAGGGTTTGGCGGGTAACCGATGCACGCGCGGCAAGGACGCCGAGAGGGGGGGTAATTTTTCCAGCCGGTTTTTGGCGGGCGGCGCGAGTAAACGATCCAAGGACGGCAGTTCCGTCGGATTCTCCGCCGCGATCAGGGCGGTGCCCAAAGCCTCGAAATAGATGGCGTCTTCCCAGGGCGCATCCGCTAGCGACATGCCGTTGCGCGCCAATTTATCCTTAAACACCATGCGCACCCGGCGGGACCGGCTGACGCCGCCGGTCAAGTAGACCTGTTTAGGGCTGGTGCCGGGTTTAATGAGCACGAGGATGTTCTCGCACACCGCATCGAACAAACCGGCCAAAATACGCGCTTTGTCTTCGCCTTTGTTCGCGAGGTGGGTCATGTCCGTTTTGAGGATGACCGGGCAACGGCCGGAAAGGGGCGCGGCGTTTTGGACCTCGGCGCAGAGTTCGCTGGCTTCCTCCACGGTCATCGCGAACCGTTCGATCAACTGGCGTAAAAAGTTACCCGTGCCTTGCGAGCACCGGCTATTCTCACGGTAAACCTCGCGGCCGTTTTCCCGCAATTCCAATACGGAAAAACCATGGCTGCCGATGGATACCAAAGTCGCCGCGTTCCGGGAAAACAGGTGGCGGAAGCCCTTGCTTTGGGCTTGGGGCGTGGGCACGCGCGGTAAATGAGCTTGCCGACTCAACCGGCCGCTAATGGCCGCGCCCGCGACTGTCGGCCAGTCCCAATCATTCAGGAGATTCAATAACAGCGCGCTCGGCTCTTTACCATGCTCGGCCACCAGCCGTCGTCCCAGGCGCAACTGCCCCTCTTCACGGATGAGTTCGACCAGCTTGATGGTTTCGGCGCCCAAATCGATGCCGATGAATCTTTGGCTTGGCAACACCATCGCGCTCGCCGCGCGCGCCGTAGCCACCGGGACCGCGGTTCCTGGCCGATGATCGTATCTGTTATTGCTCTTCATATTCTTCAACCATGCCGCAAAACCTAGCGCTTGAGTTAATTGAAAAATCTATTCGCGACATCGATTGAATCAATGAATGAAAAATGCCAGAAAACCAACGCTCTGGCAATGCGATACGCATAAAAAACCAAATTATGAGGAGCAGGACGTGGAATAACGGCGGGACCTCAATCTAAATTGAGGCGTGAGGCATACAAGCGCGTTTAGACGCCCAAAGAGCGTCCACCGCGTCAGGCGACTTCCAGGGGTTCGGATTGCGCGGCGGCAATACGGTCGAGCAAGCTGTCGGCGCGTTTGTAGGGGCTAATCTCTCCCGCGCGCACCGCCAGATGTTGACGCAAAGTTTTACCCCGAGCCAAACGCTGACGCAGTTCAATGAGGTATAAACCTCCTGTCTTAGGGCGGCTCCATTGATAGGTATTCTTATTCATGGCGCTCTCTTTCTATTTCTCGCGGGAAAACCCGCGGCAACTTTTAACTTCCGATTTCTTGTTCGTGAAATCAGCAAGTTCCCTGCCATATTGACGTTTGAATTGCGTTTTCATTCAAAAACTCTCAATTTTTCCAGGTTGCCAGTAAACCCCCAGTGTTCTCACGGGGGGGGTCCTTTTGCTGTCAACGCCTGAAATTCAGCTCGTAACGTTAGCCGCTTCCACTATGGTCATTCGCGTGCATATCGCGCGCGTTAGTGCCGGCCCCTTGATTGATGCTCACGTCCACTTGCAGAATCTAGGTGGCGAGCTGGAGGGCATGCTTCAGCGCGCCGCCGGCCAAGGGATTGAACGCTTCATCTGCAATGGCACCAGCGAGTCAGACTGGCCGCTGGTGGCTGCGTTGGCCCGCCAGCATCGCCAGGTTGTTCCCTGTTTTGGTCTGCATCCATGGCACGCGGATGGGGCCTCACCGCATTGGCTTGAAACCCTTCAAGGATTTTTAGGCGCCATGCCTTCGGCCGTAGGCGAGATCGGCTTGGATCGCTGCATCCGATCTCCCGCAATGGAAACGCAAGCCGCGCTTTTCAAGGTCCAAATCCGCCTGGCCAAAGTCTTGAATCGTCCCATTATGGTCCATTGTGTCCGCGCATGGGATGGGCTGCTGCGTGCCTTTGCGGAGGAACCGCCACCATCTAGCGGCACGTTAGTGCACGCGTATGCCGGTTCGGTTTCGTTAGTGAAAACATTGAGTCAAAAATACGACGCGTTCTTTTCTCTCGCGGGCAATGTGCTGGGGCATGGTTCGCCAGCGCGCCACCAGACCTTGCGGGCGATTCCCAAAAACCGCTTGTTATTGGAAACCGACGCGCCCGACTTAGCCGTTCCGTCCGAGTTCCGGCTTTTTCCCGGTCCGGCCGGCAAACCTGGCAACGAACCCGCTAACCTGCGTTGCATGACGGCGGGCATCGCGAGTGTATTAGGCATGTCGGAGTCGGAACTTGCCGCCTTAGCTTGGGATAACGGGCAATATTTTCTGAGCCGTTGGGGATTGGCCTGAGCGCGCCGCTAGCGCAAAATCGGGCTTCATGTCCGGGCGCTCCCCTGGCATGCTGGACGGGGTTTGAGTAACTATGATAGAGGAACAATTTTCGCGTACCATCCGGCTTATTGGTTTGGAGAAATTCCGGAAAATCCAATCGTCTTTCGTGACGGTGGCGGGTTTGGGGGCGGTGGGCAGCTATGCGGTCGAGGCTTTGGCTCGCGCCGGGGTGGGACGGTTGCGGTTGGTGGATTTCGACGTGGTTAATCGTTCGAACATCAACCGGCAATTGTATGCTTTGCATTCGACCGTTGGGCGGGACAAAGCCGAAATCGCCCGGCAGCGGGTGAACGATATCAATCCCGCCTGTCAGGTGGAATGCCTGCACGCATTCATTCATACCGATACGATGCATCAAGTGCTAGCCGGACCGCCCCACTTGGTGGTGGATGCCATCGATTCCCTGAATCCCAAAATTGAACTGCTTGCCGCCGCCATATCCCAAGGGATTCCTTTGGTATCTTCGATGGGCGCCGCTGGCCGGACGGATCCGGCCTCAATCCGCGTAGGACCTCTTTCCGGCACCTCGAATTGCCGCCTGGCGCGGATGGTTCGCAAGCGGCTTCGGCATCGGAAACTCTCGATAGAGATACCGGTGGTCTATTCGATCGAACTGGCTCCGGAAAAGGGGGCCGGTGATCTGGCTGAACTTGAGCCGGACCAAATCTGGGTGCGCGGCCGGTTGCGTGAACCCTTGGGCAGCTTACCCACCCTTACGGGCATGTTCGGCTTGGCCTTGGCGAACACCGCCCTCAAAACTTTGGCGGGCGGGAATTTCTTCGAGTGAAAGGGTTTTCGTTTAGGACGGTGTGCTGGAGAATCCTGAGGTCGCATCGTGGATTGAAAAAGTCGCGCCTCGGGAATACTGTCTGGCGGCCCAATCGGGTGGATATCACGCAAACATGAAATACTTTCAAGCCATTGCCGCGATGGCGGAAAACCGGGTTATCGGGAGCCAAGGCCAGATTCCTTGGCATCTCTCCGAGGACTTTAAATGGTTTAAACAGAAGACGCTAGGCCACGTTTTGGTCATGGGGCGCAAAACGTTTGAGAGCATTGGTAAACCATTGCCGCAGCGCCAAACCATCGTGCTAAGCCAGGGGACGGCCATTATCCCAGGGGTAATCATGGCGCGCGCTTGGGGGGAGATTGATCCCAACTCGGACTCGCGGCAGTTTTTTATTTGCGGTGGGGCTCGAGTTTATGCCGAAGGTCTACCTAAATGCTCGGATTTGTTTTTGACGATGGTAAAGCGAAGCGTTCCCGGCGACACCTATTTCCCGCCCTTTGAGGATCAATTCGAACTGGTGGCAACCATCAAAGATTTGCCCGAGTTCAAAATATTGCACTATAAGCGCTTAACAAATCCCGCTTAAGCGGAGGCTTCGATTGGAACCCGGGTCCCATTTACCAGGAACAATACCGCCATGCGAATGGCCAAGCCGTTGGTGACTTGTTCCAAAATCACGGAGTGATCGCAATCCGCCACCTCGCTGTCGATTTCGACGCCGCGATTGATGGGGCCGGGATGCATGATTAAAACGTCCGATTTGCAGCGCGCCAAGCGCTCTTTGGAGAGGCCGAATAAAGCGGTGTATTCGTTGAGGCTGGGGAAGAAGGTTTTGCGTTGGCGTTCATGCTGAATGCGCAACAAATTGATCACGTCAGCGTCTTCAATGGCTTCCTCAATCCGGTGCGTAACTCGGCACCCCAGTTTTTCAAAAATCTTCGGAACTAAGGTGACCGGACCGCAAAGCGTTACCTTTGCCCCCATCTTCGTTAGCGCCCAAATGTTGGACCGGGCGACCCGGCTGAATAACACATCGCCTAAAATCGTAACGTTCAACCCCTTGAGCCGCCCCTTTTTCTCGCGGATCGTAAAAGTGTCTAGTAATGCTTGAGTAGGGTGCTCGTGGGCTCCATCCCCCGCATTAATGACGTGAGCGTCTAAAAACCGGGTCAAAAAATGCGGCGCCCCCGCCGCACTATGCCGGATGATAAACATATCCGCTTTGAGCGCCTGCAAGTTGCGCGTGGTATCTTTAAGCGTTTCCCCTTTGCGCAAGGAGGAGGCTTCAGCCGAAAAATTGATTACGTCAGCGGAAAGCCGCTGGGCCGCCAGCTCAAAACTAATCCGCGTCCGGGTCGAAGGCTCGACGAAGAGGTTGATGACAGTTTTACCGCGGAGCGCTGGAACCTTCTTAATATCCCGTTTCCCGACATCTTTGAACCCTGAGGCGGTATCCAGGACGGTGATAATCTCTTCCGGGGAAAGCGATTCGATATCCAATAAGTGTTTTCGTGTCCAGCTCATGCGGTTTTTAAAACAACCTCTTCCTCCGCTCCTTCTTCTTTCCAGCGAACCTCAACTAGGTCGTTTATTTGAGTATCAATGGTTTTACCCACAAAATTTGCTAAAATAGGCAGTTCCAAGTGCCCGCGATCGATGAGGACCGCGATTTGAATGCGTTTGGGTCGGCCGAAATCATTCAGCGCATCCAGGGCGGCCCGGCTGGTCCGGCCGCGGAAAATCACGTCATCCACTAATACCACATTTTTGCCGGTGATATCGCCAGGAATGTTTGTGGGATAAACCGGCGGGGCGGAGCGGGCATCGAGATCATCCCGGTGCATACTGATGTCTAACTGGCCGACGGGTACCGGTTTGCCCCAAATCGATTTCAGCAGGGTTTCGATCCGGTTCGCGAGCAATACCCCGCCTCTTTGAATACCCACTAGATAAACGTTTTCACCCTGAGGATGGATTTGGGCGATTTGAAGCGCGATTTTCTGGATAGCTGCCTCTATATCGGCGGTGTCTAATATGGTTTTTGAATTCATGCCCGAGTGCTCCAGGAAGTAAAAGCGAAGCTTTAGAAATGGCTCTACTCGGAATCAACCGGAGACCTTTAGTCCCACGTAACTCCGGACATAACACACTTCCCTGCGCAAGAAATCAATGCGATGCAGCTTGTTGGCGGCTCTTACGCCACTTACCCCGATGCTTCACGATCCAATCGGTCAATGCCGATTCAAAACCGATGTCGCGCCCTAACTTTTCAGATTCGAGCCACTTATGCTTCAAAATCTCTTCGCGTTCCGCTTGAAATTCGCGATATAGAGATGAGCTCTTTAACAAGATGCTTCCATCGAGCGACTGTATTGGTTGTTTATTCTCCGACATAAACCATGCACTCATACGTATGATTGACGCATCCGATTTCACAGCAGTGTAACATCTGCCTCCTTGGTGACAATAAAAAAGTCACGATTTTATATTAGCATTTTGCGGGCCAAGTTCTATACTGAACAATTTCTACTTATCTCGTTGTGGGGTAAGGCTAATTCTAAGCGCCAGGAATAGCGGCTCAAGCTGGCTGCTTTTTGCCTATCCTGAAATGCCAATGTTTATGAAAAATAACGGCAATTGTGCCAAAACCACAGTGTTGTAATGATGATATAAAAACGATAACGATATAGTAAACGTTATCGATTTTTAGTCGTGGTCCTAATGCCGTGAAATTCGATACGCATTTGAAATCGTGATTTGTCAGGCATAGGGTTGCCTGGGTAATATAGATGATAACTATGGAAACACTAGCTAATGAGAAGTTATCGATCCTTTTCGGGCGGCGAAGCATTCGTGCTTTTAAACCTGGCCCCATCTCGGATGGCGAAATCAAAACACTACTCGAGGCCGCTATGGCCGCTCCTTCCGCCGCCGCCAAAGACCCTTGGCGCTTTGTCGTGATTCGGAATACCACAACCCTTAACCGCGTAGCCGATATTTTAACCCACGGACAAATGCTTCGCACCGCCACGTGTGGCATGTTGGTGTGCGGAGACCAAGCCGCCGCTCATGACCAGTTGGTAAGTTATTTATTGCAAGATTGTTCTGCGGCCATTGAGAATCTGCTTTTGGCCGTCCACGCACTCGGTTTGGGGGCTTGCTGGCTAGGGGTGCATCCGCGCGAGGATCGCATGCAAGCCCTGGCTCGTTTGTTCAATCTGCCCTCTGGAGTTCTTCCCGTGTCCATGATTGCCATTGGGCATCCCGCGGAACATAAAGAAGCGAGGACACGCTTCCATGCATCCTCTGTCCATTACGAAACCTGGGGTGGCAAACCGTAGTTCGGCCTTTTTGCGGGTAAAGCGTGACGCCAAGATTCCCTAGGAACGGGTTGCGCTTCGGCGGACGCAAAAACCACGCGGTTCGCGCGTGGTTTTGACTCGGGGGACTGGATTTGGCTTTCTTTACCCGCGATCTACTTCAGTTTCTCAATCCAGATATTGCGGTATTGGACGGGGGTGCCGTGATCTTGAAGCATTAAGCTACCCAGGGCGGACTCTTTATCCGTGAGGGCGCTGGTGGTGGTCCGCGGCACTTCAAGGTTTTCTTGGATCATGATCCCGTTATGCACGACGGTTAGTCGCGCGTTGGACGTTTTTTTACCGTCTTGATCGAAGCGTGGCGCAAAAAAGGTGATATCATACGCCTGCCATTGGAGGGGCGGGAAACACATATTCACCGCCGGTTTGCCGATTTGGTAGACGCCGCCGCACTCGTTATCCTCGCCACTTAAGCCATAGCTATCCAGCACTTGCACTTCATAGCGGCCTTGCTGGTAGACCCCGCTGTTACCGCGACCTTGGCCAAAGGAAGTCGGCATGTAAGGGGTGCGGAATTCGATGTGCAAACGGTAATCGCCGAATTGTTCCTTGGTTTTGATGTCGCCCCCGTTGACTTCCAAAACTCCGCCTTCCAAGACCTTCCATTTCACTTCTCCCTTCCCGTCTCGAGTGGTCCAAGCATCGAGGTTTTTGCCATCAAAAAGTACCACCGCGTTGGCGGGAGCGGATTTGCCCATGGTGGGCGAGGGGCGCTGGATTTGGGTCAAAGCAAATTCGCCTTTCTTTAGGCCGGCGATTTCACCTTTTAGCGTGCCGTCAGCCAATTGCCCTTTCCATAAGGACGCGGCGACAATCACCCCGCCATTGGCCGAGTTTACCACCCGGTTAGCCTCGAAGGGGATGGCGTCGACGGCTTTGAACTCGCCGTTTTGGAATGTCCCTCGCAGATGATAATCAAAGGGTACGCGGCGGTTAAACTCGGAGGCGATTTTAATTTCATAATGGCCGTTCGCCAGGGGAATTAAGTAGACGGCGGCTGGCTGGGTTTTGCCGTTTACCGTAATGGTGCCCTGCCAATCTCCCATATAGGGGTCGGGCAAGGATTGAGCCAAGGCTTGCGACAGCGACATGACCGCTGCGAACAACGAAATAGGCAATTTCACAAAGGTTTCCTTTTTCAGTTTAACCGGAGTCGAACTTTTAACGTTTTTTCCGGCGGTGGTATTTAGTTAAGACGCTCGTGGACGCGAGATTATTCGCCCAGTTTTGGGCGGCTTTGCCCGCCAGCACGGCTAGCCAGTAGGCGGCGCGACGACGGGAGGCTTCCAAGCTGGCGCACTCCGGCACAATCCGGAGTAGTTCCGTGAAGGGCTCCGGCGCATGCCCATGCGCCCAAGGCGAACTACCCGCTAGGCCGAGGCAGGGAATTCCACGCGCGCGACAAAGCCGGGCCAGTTCTCCCACGCCTTTACCCATGAGGCTGGAAGCATCTATGGCCCCCTCGGCGGTTATAACCAGATCGACCGAATCCAGGGCTTTGGATAATTGGGCATGCTCGGCAAAAAGCTCGAACCCCGGCTTTAATTGTCCGCCGAGAAAGCTCCGCAAGGCGTAACCTAAACCGCCAGCGGCCCCGGCGCCTGGAGTTTTAGGTCCCGCCGGCAATCCCAGTCGCTTGGCGGCTCGCGTCAAACGACGAAAACAGCGATCCACCAAGGGGAAATCCACTGGTTGCAGTCCCTTTTGCGGGCCATATATACGGGAGGCGCCGTGCCGCCCAAGGAGCGGGTTTTGCACGTCTACCGCCACGAGAAATTCATTAAACCAGCGGCGGCGCCGGGGCGGCCGAACGGTTTCGAGGGTATCCAATCGGGGCCACGATTCGATGGCCGCTCCTCGGGTATCTAAAAAGCTCCAGCCAAGCGCCCGGAGCAGCCCAAAGCCCGCTTCGTTGGTGGCACTGCCACCAATGCCCATAAGGCATCGCCGGGCGCCGGTTTTATGGGCGTCCATGATGACCGCTCCCAAACCATAAGTGTCCAAATCGAACGGATGAAACTGGCCGGGCGGCAACGAAGCCAGCCCGATCGTCTGGGCCGACTCGAGGATGGCGGTTTTTTGGGGCGCGTGCCACCACCAGCCGGATTCCAAAGGTCTTCCGGCGGCATCCACCGTGCGAACGCATCGGCGCTGCGCCTGAAAGAGAGAGCGCATTACCTCGCCAAACCCATCGCCACCATCGGTGATGGGCAGCCGATCCAGGTGGTCCCCGGGGCGCACCCGTTGCCAGCCTACGGCGATAGCCTCCGCCGCTTGACTGGCGGTCAGCGTGCCCTTGAATTTATCGGGAGCCACGAGTACCCGAAGTTGCATGAATCGACTCTGTCAGGTGTGACTCGGCGTGTAAAGGCTAGGAGCTAAATCAACGCCCGAACGAGTTCGTTGAATTTCCGGGCTGGATTCCGAGTCTGATGTAGCTATAATTCGATAACCCAATTAATTATGAATAATCCTATTCTACCCGACTGGCTAACCCCAGCTTTAACCATGCTACTCACCGGGTTGCTCGCGGTTTCGGCCGCGGCGGAGCCCAAAAAAGTCCTTGTGGTTTCCGTCACCAAAGGTTTCCGTCACGACGTGATCCCCGCCGCCGACAAGATGATGGGCGAATTAGCCCAAAAGAGCGGCAAGTTCACGGTCGATTACGTTAAAACCGACGAAGACATGGCCGCTAAAATGACCGTGGAAGCCCTCAAAGGCTACGATGGCGTCGTTTTCAATAACACCACCGGCGATTTGCCCCTGCCGGATCGCGAAGGTTTTTTGAACTGGATTAAATCCGGCAAAGGCTTTGCGGGCTTGCACGCGGCCACCGATACCTTTCCCGGTTTCCCCGCCTATACGGACATGATTGGCGGTTTGTTCAAGACCCACGGCGCGCAAGTGGGGGTGGAATGCTTGAACCAAGATCCCTTTCACCCCGCCACGCGCCACTTGGGGCCGCGCACTTACGTTTTTGATGAGATATACCAAGTGAAAGATTTCCATCGTGATCGGGTTCATGGTTTGCTCACCCTGGATAAACATCCGAATACTGGGGTTCCGGGAGATTATCCCGTGGCTTGGTGCAAGGAATACGGACAAGGCAAAGTGTTTTATTTCTCTTTGGGGCATCGTACGGATGTGGTCGAACGGGAAGACTACCGAACTACCGTGCTGAATGGCGTGCTTTGGACTTTGGGCGAGCTACCGGGCGATGCCCAGGTGCAAAGCACCGCCTACCAGGTCTCCGGTGACGAAGCGACGCTTGGCTTTAAACCCCTCTTTAACGGGGTGGACCTCACGGGGTGGAAACCCCGGCGCCCCGATGGCAAATCTTGGAGTGTTCAAAATGGGATGCTCGTCAACGAAGTTACCGAGCAGGCGCACGGGGTCGACTTGGTTTCCGAGGCGAAGTATTGGAACTTTGTGGTGCGTTACGAATACCTGATTCCTAAAGGTGCTAACAGTGGTTTTTACCTCCGGGGTCGCCATGAAGTGCAAATTTTGGATGACTATCCTGATTGCGTACCTTCCAACAGCAGCAATGGCTCCATCTACAACTTCGCGGCGCCAGCCAAGTTTGCGTCGCTGAAACCCGGCGAATGGAATCAAGTCGAAGCCACCATGAAAGGCAACCGGGTTACGGTCATTCTCAACGGAGTCAAGATCCATGATAATCTGGTGGTCGACCGCGCCACCGGCAGCGAATTAGACAATAAAGTCAATGAACCGGGCTCGTTCTTTCTCCAAGGCGACCATGGTTGTGTGGCGTTTCGCAACGTGCGGGTGAAGATTTTGGAATAATTTTCCCCGTCGGCAAAAAAAGACGCTCTTACTAGAGCGTCTTTTTTTTGCCGGTTGCGCGCGCGGTGGGCCGCGTGTTTCACACTTATTCCAACACTTGGATTTTGCGTGGTTTGACGCGCTCGCTCTTGGGCAAGCGTAACGTCAATATGCCTTGATCGATGCGCGCGTCGACGTTGGCGGTATCGATCGCGGGATCCAGTTCAAACACCCGTCGATAATTCAACGGCTTGGATTCCCGATACAGATATTCAGGGCCGGCACTGGCCGTGGTCCGGCGGCCTATGATGGTTAATTCGGCTCCGTCGAGTAAAACTTCCAAGCCCTCTTTACCCACGCCAGGCATCTCAGCCTCCAATCGGTAGGCGTCTTTCGTTTCGACGATATCCACCCGCGGGAGTAGATAGTTGGCCGCCGTTTCCTTGGCCTGATCCGTGGTGGCGGTCGCGTTCTTCTCGAGCGTATTCACATTCACTTCTTGATTGCAGCATGAGGTCATAATTTTCTCCGTCAGTTTAAGGGTTAAGATTAGGCGGCAACGACTTGGATTTGCCGTGGTTTGGCTTGCTCCGACTTAGGCAGCGTGATGGTCAGAACGCCATCGCGATAGACGGCTTGGACATGCTCGCCATCCACCGGTTTGGGCAAAGTGATCGAGCGATGGAAACGGCCATAGAAACGCTCGGAACGATGCGTTTGCTCTTCTTTTTGTTCGGCCGCCTTGCGTTCGCCTGTGATGCTTAGCACTCCGTCTTTGAGCGAAATGTCGATGTCTTCTTTGCGCAAGCCGGGTAGTTCAGCCACTACTTGCAGGTTATTCGCGTCCTCTAGCACATCTAATGCGGGAGCCCAATCGTTGAAGAACTCCGGCTGGCGTTGGAAATCCGCCCAGGGAGATTCTGTGAACCGGCTCAACTCTTGGCGCAGGTTAAACAGCGAATCTAAGGTCGGCCAACCGGTAGCCAGTGCGGGGCGCTGAATGATAGTCATAGTGTCGTTCCTTTCTTTTATTGGTTTTTACTAACTCGTTCTGCAACACTTAGAGCTAGCTGGATGCCAGCCATATTTGGAAAGGGCAATATTATATAATATGTTAATATGCAATACATTACAAATATCAATGACTGGGCCTTGATGTTTTAAAAAGTGCCATAATGGCACTTATTGAGTCAGTAGGTTTGTTTTTTTAATGAGCCACTATGGCTCTAATTCGATTTGGCGCTCCGACAGTAGTTTAGCGGCCATCGAGGCAGGACTGCTTGGGTAAGGGATGGTTAATGCAGGTTTTTTGGCCCCCTTGCTTAGGTTTGCCGAGGGCGGTTGATTCGAGCCGCCAGTGGGCTAGGCCAAGGTTGACTCTGGCCATTTTTCCGGTAAAAGACGGCTTAATAAAAGGGCGGAGGCAAGCACTCGGCACTCCCATCGGGCATCACATTCTTATGAATAACGAGCTCAATTTTGACAAAGAAATCGCTGAACTGAAGCAGTTTATCATCGATTTAAAGGAGGAACGTCAGGCGCAGAAAGATAAAGAGAAGCGCGAATCATGGACCAAATACACTTCGCTCTCGATTGTGTTTATCGCGGTGCTGGCGGCGGTGGCTTCGCAATATGCCGGCAAATTTTCGGGTAAAACTTTGGTGAGTCTTAATAGTGCCACCTATTTCCAAGCCAAAGCCTCGGATCAATGGAGTTTCTACCAAGCGAAATCGATCAAGCAGAACCTCTATGAGGTGGAACGAGACCAGCTAAGCATTCATCCCGGCGGGGAAAATGGCGCTAAAGCTGGCGTTACCGAAACCAACGGAAACCTGGGGAAGAAGATCGAAATGTTGGGTTCCAAAATCGATAAATACGACAAAGAAAAGGCGGACATTAAAGCTGAAGCCGAAAAGCTGGAACATGAGCGCGACAAAGCGCGCAAAGAAGCGGACGAAGCCAGTAGTCGTGGAGCGCGCATGGGTTCGATCGTCGCCTTGTACCAAATTTCCATCGCGTTAGGTTCGGTCAGCCTGCTCACCAAAAAGAAAAATTTTTGGTTCATTTCGCTGTTTTTAGCCACACTAGGCACTCTGGTGTTCGCGCCAATATTAATGTTGTAAGCCTCCTTTCAATCCCTTCTCTACCCATCACCACCGTCTTTCGGAGAGCAGGGCGTTCGTTTGGCAGCCTGTGGGGTTCGGAGTCAATACCGGGCACGCTATTTGCCGATTTTTGAGTCGCAGCCGCATGAAAAGCCGCTCTCCAGCCACCGGATTTATCCTGGTGACCTTGTTCCTCGATACGTTTGGCATCGGGTTAATTATACCCGTACTGCCAAAGCTGGTGGAGAATTTCCAAGGGGGTAGCGTGTCCGCGGCGGCCGATACGATCGGTTTGCTCATGGCGCTGTTCTCACTGATGCAGTTTTTGTTCGCGCCGGTGTTAGGGAGCCTTTCGGATCATTTCGGCCGCCGTCCCGTGCTGTTGATCTCCCTGTTCGGAGCGGGGCTGGACTATTTATTATTGGCGTGGGCGCCGAGTTTGTCCTGGTTCTATGCGGGGCGGATCATAGCCGGCATTTCCGGCGCCAATTTCAGCACGGCGGGCGCGTATATTGCCGATGTCTCGCCGCCGGAAAAGCGGGCGCATAATTTTGGATTAATCGGAGCCGCCTTCGGCTTTGGCTTCATCGCCGGGCCGGCGCTAGGCGGGCTGCTGGGCAGTTTGGGATTGCGGGTGCCGTTCCTCGCGGCCGCCGCATTGGCGCTGATCAATTGGCTATACGGACTGCTGATTCTTCCCGAATCACTGCCCCGCGAAAATCGGCGCACTTTCAGCTGGCGACGGGCGAATCCCGCGGGTTCCTTGCTGGCGTTAAAGCGCTTTCCCGTGGTGCTCGGGTTGGCCGCCACGTTGTTGCTCATGAATTTGGCGTATCATGTGCTCCACAGCACTTGGGTGCTCTATACGGGATACCGTTACCAATGGTCGCCCGCCCAAGTGGGCATGTCGCTGGCGGTGATTGGTATTATGGCCACCCTCGTGCAGGGCGGTTTGGTTCGGCATATTGTTCCCGTTCTGGGAGAGCGCCGGGCGTTGTTGGTGGGGCTGTTAATTAACGCGGTGAATTTTTTAGGGTATGGCTTGGCGACGCAAGGATGGATGATTTACGCGATCCTCGTCGTTGGCTCGTTGGGTGCCATCAGCGGCCCGGCGGTTCAGGCGCTGATTTCTAAAAACGTGCCGGTGAATGAACAAGGCGCGATCCAAGGCGCCGTTGCCGGCTTGAGTAGCTTGGCGGGCATCATCGGGCCGCCGATCTTTACGCACCTGTTCGGTTATTTCATCAGTCCCCGGGCTCCGTTTCAACTACCGGGCGCGGCCTTGTTCTTTGGCGCGCTGCTCATGCTCTTGGGGCTGTTGTTTGCCCTTTGGAGCTTTCGCAAACCCGTGAATTCGCCCGGCACATACTGATCTATCCTACGGATTGATCAGTAAAAGCAGTCCAATCCTTAGGCGGGCAGAGGAACCGAGCAGCGCCGCCGCTGCTCGAATTGACTGGAGTGCGTGTAGCCGGCGGAGCGTGCCCAGCCTACGGCGTCGGCAAAGTTCATTCCGACTTCCTCCGGCGCATGGGCGTCCGAGCCAAAGGAAATCGGCACTCCCAGGACGCAAGCGCTACGCAAAATTTCCCGGCTCGGGTAAATCTCGCGGCAATCCTTCCGCAAACCGGCGGTATTCAGTTCAACGGTTACCTGGCTTGCGCTGGCCGTTTGGAGAAAGGGCTCGAACATGGCCTGGCATTGCGCGGGAGGCTGGCAGCCAAATTTTTTGGGCAGGTCGGCATGGCCAATGATATCGAATAACCGCGTGGCGGCGGCTTGGGTCAGGCGTTTGAAGTAATCCGCCCAAATCTCCTCGGGTTTCCGCCGGGTCCATTCCTCGCGCCGGGCGGGATTATCCACTTCCCAATCGCCGGAAACGTAATGCACCGAGCCGATAAGGTAGTCCCATGGATATAGCGACGCCAGCTCCTGAATCCACAGCTCGTGCCCGGGCAAATAATCGACTTCCAGGCCGAGTCGGATGTTGAGCTGGGGAAATGCGCGACGCGTCTGAAGGACGGATTCGACATAGCCGCCCAATTGATCGAAGCGCATGCGCCAATTATCGAAGTCATCCGCGCGCATGGGGGAATGGTCCGAAAAACCGATCTCCTTCAAGCCGAGCTTAACTGCTTGGGCGGCATAAGCCGCGGGTTCCCCGCTGGCATGGTGGCATAGGGGGGTGTGCATGTGATAATCCGCCGGATAAACCATGCGCTGAACTTACTCCCCACGGCGCGCAAAGGCGAGCGGGTTTTAATCTGGCGTTGGGAAAATTACCGGTGATCCGGTTCCTTTAATACGGTGTCGTCATGCTCGTAGGGTGGGGTACAACAGCAAAGCAAACGCATCGCTTCCGCCCCCGTATTCGTGAGCTGATGGCTTTTGCCGGGCGGAATGGCGATGGCGTCCCCCGGTCCCACGTCGCGGCTCTCGCCGTCAATCGTCATGCGGCCTTGCCCATGGGTGATGTAGTAAATTTCCTCCGTTTTCAGATGCCGGTGTTCTTGGGTGCCACAGCCCACTGGCAAGCGCGCTTCCGCCAGGCTTTGCAGCCGGATCGAAGAATTCCGGTAAGCGAGCAATTCGCGAATTTCCGATCCATCCTTCGTGATGAAGGCCGGGGCTTGGATAAGATTAACGACGTCCATGCGCGCCATGCTAGCGGGAATTTGGAAAAAGGCCACGTTTTGCCGACGCGGAACGAACTTACTCTTCCGGCGCGGGGGCCAGCTTGGCCCAATTCACCTGGGCCAGGATCACGGCGCCCACCACCAAAATCATGGCGTAGAAATACGTGCGGCTGACTTGTTCGCCGAGGCAAAAGTGCGCCCAGGTCATCGTGCTAATGGGGATCAAATTGCTGAACAAATAGACTTGGCTGGTGGGCCAGTATTTAAACGCGCTATTCCACAGGCAAAAGGCCGCCACCCCGCCCGCCAAGATGCAATAACCTTGTACCCAAAATAAATCCCAACGCCAAACCAAGGGATGATTCGCTGATTTCAACCAGACCACTTCGATCAGGGCCAGCGGCAGCAGCATCAACCCCGCCCGCCACATGGTGTGAGCGGTGACCGCGATGCTGGACATGGTGGACGAGAGGCGATGGATTTGCCGTCCGTGGAAAGCCCATAAAACGCCCGAGGCCAGAGCCAATAATTCGCCGAACCCATTTCCGGGAGCTAGCTGTAGTGTGGGTAGAAATAAAATAATAACGCCCGTCAACGCCAGCGCCGCGCTCGCGTAGCGCCGCAAAGTCTGCCAGGTCCACGCGGGTTTGCCATCCATCAATAATGCCCAGACCGGCGAAGCGCCCAGATAAAGCGCCACATGGGAGGCGGAAGTGAAATGTAGCGCCCAGTTGAAAACGACAATGTAAATGGCCAAGCTCAGTCCGCCCCGCCACCAAAGGGCGCGGCGTTCGGCTGGGGCCGGATGGGGCGGCACCCCGAGCCAACGCGTCCAGCGCAGGACGGCAAGCATGATCAGTCCGGCGCAGACGAACCGGGTTCCGCCCACAAAGATGGGCGGCCAGGCGGTGACCAAATATTTCACGCCGGCGTTATTTCCGCCCCAAAGGACCACCGCCAGAACCAGCGCCCCGGCGATCGCTTGGTTTGATTTAGAATGGGTTGGGCTCGGGTTCATTGCGGGCGGCCGGCGTCAGCCAAAGCGCTCCCTAACGCAGGCTGATGGCGGCGCGCATCTCGGGCCGGATCAATGCACCAACAGATCCTGTTTGATTTTGAACTTCTCCACGCGTTTACGCAACGTGGCGCGGGTGATGCCCAGAAGCTTGGCGGCTTGCACTTGATTGCCTTTGGTCTCGTTTAGCGCGTGGATGAGCAGTTCACGTTCCACGGCGGGCAATATTTTCAAGCTGGGATCACGGCGGGCAAAATCGAACAGGGTTTTGGCGATGGCCGCCAAATTATCGCCGCAGGCGACGGCGGCCGCGGTGGCCGGCGAGGTGGCGACCGGCAAGACTGGCAAGGGCGTCGCCGCGGGAATCACCGCGCCTTTGGGGCCGGCGATCTCCGGCGGCAAATCATCGGCTAATATGGCATCCCCTTTGGCGACCACAATGGCGCGTTGGATGATATTCTCCAACTCGCGGACGTTGCCCGGCCAGTGATGGGCGATGAGGAGCGCCAAAGCGTTTGCCGAAATCGATTTGGGCGCCTGCTTTTGCCGGCGGGCGAATTTATCGAGGAAATAGTTCACCAGCAGGGAAATGTCCTCGCGGCGTTCCCGCAAGGGCGGCAAATGAATGCGGAGCACATTCAACCGGTAAAACAGATCTTCCCGAAACTGGCGGCTGGCGACCGCTTGTTCCAGGGGCTTATTGGTGGCCGCCACCACTCGCACATCCACTTGGATGGGCTGGTTGCCGCCCACCCGCTCAAAAGTGCCCGATTGCAGCACCCGCAGAATTTTCGTCTGCGTGGGGAGGGACATGTCGCCGATTTCGTCCAGGAAAATGGTGCCCCGGTGGCATTGTTCGAACTTGCCGATGCGCTGCGCGACCGCTCCGGTGAAAGCGCCTTTCTCGTGGCCGAAGAGTTCGCTTTCGAGCAGGTTTTCCGGGATCGCGGCGCAATTGATGGCCAGATACGGCTCCTGATCGCGCGGGCTGTGATGGTAAATGGCGCGGGCCACCAGCTCCTTGCCGGTGCCGCTCTCGCCGGTGATCAACACGGTGGCGCTGGACGCCGCCACCTGTCCGATCGTCTTGAAGACGTTTTGCATGGCTTCGCACCGGCCAACGATGCCGAGCGCGTCGACTTCGGAAGCGGCCTGGGGCTGGCAGGAAACGACTTGTTTCATGTCCCGGGCCGCTTTGAGGGCGTTGAACACGATCTGCTTGAGCCGGGGCACATCGAACGGCTTGAGCAAATAATCGTACGCGCCCAATTTCATCGCTTCGATAGCCGTTTGCGTGGTGCCATAGGCGGTCATCATGATGACCAGCACCTTTTTATCGAACTGGCGCAGGCGCTGCAGGGTTTCCAGGCCGGAGATGCCGCCCATGCGAACGTCCATGATCAACAGGTCCGGCTTCAACTTGGGCGCCAGTTTGAGCGCTTCCTCGCCGCTGTTGGCCGTGGTGATCTCGATTTCCGGCGAATCGAAAATGCGCCGGAACGAGTACTGCACGTCCGATTCGTCGTCGATCAGCAGTATTTTATCCATGATTTAACGGTCATCAACCCGCCAGCGCTTCGAGCGCGGCTTGCGTTTGTTTTTGTTTGGCCTGCCATTCGGCTAGCCGGTTGCGGTGGTCATCCAGCACTTGCGGCGGGGCTTTGGCCGTGAACGCCGGGTTATTCAGCCGCTGGTTGATATGTTCGATCTCAGACTGGATTTTGTCCAGTGCCTTGGTGAGACGGGCTTTTTCCGCCACCGTATCAATCAAGCCCGCCAGCGGCAGGAAAAGATCGCCTAGCGAGGAATGCACCCCGGGCGTGCCCTTGGGAGGTTGGTAATTGGGATCTAATTCCAGCGGGTCCGCATTGAGCAGCAATCGCAGGACTTCCAAATCTTGCGCGGAGGTTTCGTTTACCGCCTTGAACACATACTTCACTTTTTTGCCCGATTGGAGGTTCGCTTCCCGGCGTAGGTTGCGCCCTTGGACGATGAACTCATGTTTGGCATCCACCAACCGCTCGTTGCTTTCGTCCAGGAGGTAATGTTCCTTGAAGTCCTGGCCCAGCGGCTTGGGCCAACGGGCGGTCATAATGGTTTTGCCCCCTTGGGTGGCGGGCAAGTCGGCGCTGTAACCCATGCCGTGCCAGAGTTCCTCCGTGATGAACGGCAGGAAGGGATGGAACAAACGCAAGGTGTTGGAGAGCACAAAATCGATCACCGCCAGGGTGTTCGCTTTGCTGGCCGCGTCGTGGCCGTTCAGGACGGCTTTGGTGCTTTCCACATACCAGTCGCAGTACTCATTCCAGAAAAAGCGGTACAGTACTTGCACCACTTCGCTGAACCGGTACTCGGAGAAGGCGTCGTTGATTTGTTGGATGGCGGCGTCGAGCTTGAGTAAAATCCATTTATCTTCGTCCGACAAAAGCGCGGGATTGATTTCCCCCTCCGCTTCGCCGCCCTGCATTTGGCGATACCGGCAGGCGTTCCAGAGTTTATTGCAGAAATTTCGGCCGAGTTCGACGTGCTGTTCATCGAACAACAAATCCTGGCCCAGCGGCGCGCTACGCATTACGCCGAAGCGCAAAGCGTCGGCGCCGAATTTGGCGATTAAATCCAGCGGGTCGGGCGAGTTGCCCAAGCTCTTGGACATCTTGCGGCCCTGCTTGTCACGCACAATGCCCGTGAGATACACGTCGCGGAAAGGTTTTTGCCCGGTGTATTCAAAACCGGCCATGATCATGCGCGCGACCCAGAAAAAGAGGATTTCCGGCGCGGTGACCAAGGCGGTGGTGGGATAGAATTTAGCCAAGGTGGCCTCATCCATCGTGGCGAACGGCCATAACCAGGAGGAAAACCAAGTGTCGAGCACGTCCGTATCCTGAGTCCATTCCGGTCCGGGAGATTCGACCTGGCATTTGATTTCAGCGCCCTTATACCAAACCGGAATGCGGTGACCCCACCAGAGTTGGCGGCTGATGCACCAGTCTTGGATGTTCGCCAGCCAATGTTCGTAAACCTTGGCCCAGCGGTCCGGGAAAAAGCGCAACTCGCCACGGCTCACAACCTCTCTCGCCGCCGCCTGCGATGGATATTTAAGGAACCATTGTTCGGAGAGGCGCGGTTCGATGGGGACGTCGGCGCGTTCGCTAAAACCGACGTTGTTTTGGTAGTTTTCTTCCTTCACCCAGGCGCCCAGCTCTTGCAGTTTCTCGTTCGCTTTCTTGCGCGCCGCAAACCGGTCCAGGCCTTTGAGTTCCTGGCCCGCCAAATCATTCATCAATCCGCTGGGGCCGATGACTTCGATAAATCCCAGGTGATGACGTTTGCCGATCTCGAAGTCCACCTTGTCATGGGCGGGGGTGACTTTCAGCACGCCCGTGCCGAAGCTGAACTCGACGGCTTCATCGCCGATAATCGGAATGAGCTTTTGCTCGCGCGGCAATTCCGCGGGCAAGGGGCGCACCACTTTTTTGCCGATATATTGGGCGTAGCGCGGATCTTTGGGATTCACCGCCACCGCGGTGTCGCCGGGGATCGTTTCCGGGCGGGTCGTGGCAATCGTCAGGAACACGCCCGGCTCGCCGTCGACTTCGACTTTGAAGTGATACAGGCGCCCGTTCTGGGGCTTCATGATTACTTCTTCGTCGGAGAGCGCGGTTTGCGAAACGGGGCACCAATTGACCATGCGTTTGCCGCGGTAAATCAAGCCCTTGCCGTACAAATCCACGAACACTTTGGCGATCCGGCGCGAATAATCGGCGTCCATGGTGAACCGCTCCCGCGTCCAATCGCACGAGCAACCCATTTTTTTAAGCTGATCGATAATGATGCCGCCGTGTTTATTCTTCCACTGCCAGACGCGCTCCACGAACCGTTCCCGGCCTAAATCATGGCGCGAGATTTTCTCTTCCTTTTTGAGCCGTTTTTCGACGACGACTTGGGTGGCGATCCCCGCGTGATCCGTGCCGGGCAGCCAGAGCACTTCCTGGCCCTCCATGCGGGCTTTGCGGCAGAGAATATCCTGGATCGTATTGTTGAGGACATGCCCCAGATGCAAAATGCCGGTGACATTGGGCGGGGGAATGACCATGGAGAAGGCGGGTTTGGCGGATTTCGGGTCCGCGGTAAAACACTCCTGCGCCAGCCAAAACTGATACCACTTCGACTCAACCGCTTGCGGCTCGTATGCTTTAGGAATTTCTGACATGTTATGCTCTGCTTTCCAACAATGATCCTTGGATGGCAAATAGGCCCGCCAGGGATGAAATTCGGCCAATGGGCAGCCCCAAGAGGGCGCCTCCGGCATTACCGGCCCCCCCTTTATGCCTTTTAAACCGCCAGCGGCAACATGTTTTTCAGGTCCCCGGCGGCAATCCGGGGGCGGTTCGCCACGATTCGGACGTTAAAACGGCTTCGAAATATCCCAAAGTTTGATGGTCTTATCCGAGCTGCCGCTGATGAGAATGCGGTTATCCCTGGATACAGCCAATGAAGTAATCGCGCCATTATGCGCGTTCCATGAGTGGAGGAGCCGGCCGGAGGGAATTTCCCAGACCAAGATGTTGCGGTCGTTGCCGCCGCTGAAGAGCAGCTTGCCGTTGGTCGCAAAAACCAGTGAACGCACCGTTCCCGAGTGGCCGGGCAAAGTCAGTTGCGGGTTGGCCGAGGGCAGCCCCCAGATTTTCACCGTGGCGGATTCTCCGGCCGTGGCGAAGAGCTGCGATCCGGGCGCGAACACCACAAAATCCATGCCATTGGTCGGAATCGCATAGGTGCGAATCGGCTGACCGCCGGCGACGTTCCATAGGGAAACGCTATCGTCGAAACAATAGGTGGCAAGCACCTTGCCATCATCGGAAAAATCCGCGCCCCGCACCCAGCTTTTATGTTCCGGCAACGTGGCGCGGACTGCGCCGGTGGCCCAATCGATGAGCCGGACAACTTTACGGTTGCTGGCGCCCGCCGCCAAGGTGCGGCCATCGGGCGAGAATGCCGGCGCCCACACATCGCTTTGATGGTCCGGCATGGTTTTGCGGGCGACGCCCGTGGCCGCGTCCCAAACCCGGGCAAGATTGTCGCCCGTCACCGTCGCCCAAGCCAAGCCGTCCGCGAACCACACCATTGACTTGACGCCCTCATTGTGGACGGGGAGTGAATACTTTAACTCGCCGGTTTGCAAATCCCAGAGCCGAGCCACGCCGTCGCCGCCGCCGCTGGCGAAAAGGCGGTTATCCGGGGAAATGGCCAAGCCATCCACCGCGCAGACAAGCCCTTTGAAGGTGCCCAAAAGCGTGGCTTTTTGCGGTGACGCCAAAGGCGTGGGCGGGGGGGCTGGCGGACGGGTCAGGCTGGCGGCGGGCGCGTCCATGACCGCTGTCGGAGCCGTCGCGGCGGGTGGCGGGGCAACCGGGGGTGTGGCCGGCGATCCAAAGTACAATTTGTAGGCGATGGCCAGCAGGAGCAGTAGGGCCGCGCCCAAGAGAGTCGGAATGAGATTGGATTTACCCGGGGGCGCCTGCCGTCCCGAAATGGAACGGCTGCCGGAAGCCATGCCCATGGAGGAGCGGCTTACGGGGCGCGAGGCGGAAGCCGTCCGCGGAATCCGGGGAGGCGCCGGGGTGCCCAGGGTAAGGGGTTCATTCTGCTCCAACTTTACCAACGTTTCCTCATACCAGGGAGTTTGCTCGATGGGGGCCGCGCAACACTGTTGCAATAACACCGCCAGTTTTCGCGTCCGCACATCGCTGGATTGCTTGAGGCGTTCGAACACCGGGCTGGACATGGGGTTCTTGTAGTCCGAACTGGAGAATAGCAAGTTATCGGCGCTATAAAAAGAGGTGAACAAGCTAGGGTCGGCCGCGAGCGCCAGGAGGCTGGCATGGATGGTTAGCGCGGAGAAATTATCCAAGCCTTCCTCGTAGTAATCGGCCGCGCGGCGCGGATGTTGAAAGTTGGGGTGCCCCAGTTCGGGCGCGTGGCCGCGGCCAAAAACCGGGCAATACATGCCGTCGTAATCCACCAGTCGCAACTCCTCGCCGGGCGTGACCATGAGGTTGCCATGCTGGAGATCGCCGTGGGCGATGCGATACTGGCGCAGACCGCGCATCATCACCCGCAGTTTGGCGGCCAGCTCGAGCATTTTACCCGGCGTATGGACATGCTCCTCGATC
Organism: Verrucomicrobia bacterium UBA1319; assembly: GCA_002306985.1. Lineage (GTDB taxonomy): Bacteria > Verrucomicrobiota > Verrucomicrobiia > Limisphaerales > UBA1319 > UBA1319. The sequence continues at coordinate 64,199 of DBTJ01000132.1, read as the reverse complement.
CAGACGTTCAAGGGTGAGCCATCGACCCATTCCATTTGCACAATGGGATACCATTGTTCGTGGACGCGAATGCCTTGGAGCGCGAACTCGAATTTGACGAGATAATCCAACCGGACATTCGCCAGGTATTTGCTCAACAGGATATAACGCCCTTGCTGCCCGGGCACCTGGCGCACAAAGCAGCGGATGGCTTGTCGGGAGGTCCCCAACTTCAATTCATACACACTGGCAAAATTACCGGAAATCACCCGTGGCAATCCCAGCATGTCCGCCACCACTTCACCCGACATCAACTCCGGCGTCTGGAAACACAGGTTCGGGTTCTGGATCGCCTCTTGATAATCGCTATGAGTGGGCCAATTCATGAGAGTAGGCAAGGGGTTTTCATGAGGGCGACTCCGGTTCGGGATCCGCCAGCCAACGGATGGTCAAAAGCGTGGTATCATCGTTGCGCATCCCTTCTTTCTCCCGCAAGCGAGCGACCAAGTTATCGAACGCCTCCTGAGTGCGGAGGGCGGACAGGGTTTCCCATGGTTTTTTTCCCTGCTCGCTTTGGCGCAGAAACCAGCAGGACAAGGCGTCGGTTGCCAGGACAAATAAATCGTTGTGCTCGCACTCCCCATCGATCACCCGGGTCTGCTTGCAGGCCTCAAGATTGCGATCGGCCCGGCTGGAAAGCAATAACGGGCGGGGGCTGAAAGCATTGGAGTCCGCAATGGGAAAGGCTTGGATCAATTGGTGTTGGCGGACGATAAACAGGCAGCTATCGCCCACCGCGAGGCAACGCCAGCCGGGTCGGGGCCGGAGATCGGGAGCGGCGCCAAATAAACGCGACCAAAGCTTGGGCGGCCGCGGGGGGCGCTGATAAAACTCCAAGCCCACCAAAGCGGCGAAAGCCCCCGAATGGGCCTTTTCCTCCGCGTACCAAGGTAATTGATCCCAGCGAATTTGCTGTCGCCAAAACCCCTGGATCGGCTCCAGCCATTGAACCAGCGATTCGGGGGTATACGCTTGCAGCGGCGGCGCGGACCGGACAAATTCATTCACCAAGCCGCTGGCCCACAAATCCGCGAACGACGATTCCGTCGCCCCGTCCGCCACGGCAAAAAGCGGCCAACCACAAGCGTAAGCGTCTTCATATTCTTCCAGGGCATTGCCCAGCTTGGGCGCCCAAAAAACTTGGACGTCAGGCTCCACAACAATTTATCGGAGATTGCTGGCGCGAGTGCCAATGTCCAGAAAACGAATCAGCTCCACCAAGTCCGCGTTGAAGGCAAAACCGTGGGCTTCGGTTCCCATATCGAAATGCTCGCTATGGGCTAGAACTCGGATGCTCTCCGGCAACGGACTCGAAATTTGGAATAATGTCCTGGCAAAACTATCCGGTAAATTCGCGTCCGAATCCGGGAAAACCACGGGCGGCACGGGGTCTTTACTGATATGGCAATTGAACAGTAAGGCGTTGCCGTCGTTGGTGGAAAGGCCGCGCAAGGCCTCGGCTTGCGGCACCGGGCCGGAATCGGTCGCCTCGCCGTCGGTGATGTTGATCGCGATGGGAGGGAACGAATTGGGATGCCGGCAGACCCAGCCTTCCAGCATTTGATGGGCCATGATCAGCGCGCCGCCCATCGGAGTAGTGCCTTTAGCCACCGGCTCGAACCAGATCGGGAACTTGGCTTTTTTAACCACGACGCCGCCGGAGCCATTGCCGATCGTCTTTTCGCGCTCTTCCACGCGCGCCGGGCTATTGGCGATTTCGCTGATGGGCACCAGGTCGCGGCCCGCCAGCGGTCCGCTGAATCCCGACGCCACTTGGGCGCCATACCCAATGACCGCGATTTCGTAAAAGTTGCGCACTCCCTCCCCGCGCGCGCATTTGATGATCAAATTGTGTAGCAGCCGGTTGATGGCGTCGGCCACACTGTCGCATTTTCTTTTGCCATCGCTGCCAGCAATGGGGTCGACCATCGAACCGGATTGGTCAACCAAAAAAACAAAGCAACTTGGATTTGACCGACTGATTTCCGCGATGTACGGCATAACTTCATCTCCATTTTCAACCAGCACCAAGCGCACCTCGCCCCGGCTTCGGTTCTTGGCTCCAATCCGAGAGCTTACAATAATGGCCCGACTAATCAATGATATTCCAGGACGAGAGCTTCGGCTGGGAAGCGCGGGGAAAAAACGCGTTTTACTTCCGCCGGGTCTTGCGGTACATCTGCACGCCTTTGGATAACGCATGAACGAGAGACATATTTCGAAGATCGCGGCGGAGTTGAAACTTCAGGCGGGCCAAGTCGGCGCCACCGTCCGGTTGCTGGCTGAAGGAGGCACCGTCCCCTTTATCGCCCGTTACCGCAAAGAAGCCACGGGCACGCTGGATGAAGTGGCGATCACCAATATTCGCGACCGTTTCGCCCAGCTCTTGGAATTGGATCAACGGAAAGAGGCCATCCTCAAATCTCTCGACGAGCGCAAATTGCTGACGGATGAACTCAAAACCGCGGTCGCCGGCGCGGAAACCCTGAGCGCGCTGGAGGATATTTACCAGCCCTTCCGCCCCAAGCGTCGCACCCGCGCCACGATCGCCAAGGAACAAGGTTTGGAGCCGTTGGCCGATTTACTCTTCAAGGATCAAAACCGGGTCGATCCCCTCGCCGCCGCCACGCCGTTCATCAATGCCGAAAAGGGCGTGGAAACGGCGGACAAAGCCCTGGCGGGCGCGCGCGATATTTTGGCCGAGCGCATCAGCGACGATCCGGCGGCGCGCGCCCAATTGCGGGGGCTCTATAACCGCCAAGGAGTGGTGAAATCCAAAGTCATCCCCGGGCAGGAGGAAACCGGCGCCAAGTACAAAGATTATTTCGATTGGAGCGAGCCCCTGGCGGCCATCCCTTCCCATCGGTTGCTGGCCATCCGGCGGGGCGAGACCGAGAATGTCTTAATGATGCGGATCACGCCTCCGGAGGAAGAGGCGCTGGCTTTGCTGGAACCTTTGTTTGTGACGGGTAAAGGCGCGGGCGCGGAGCAAGTGCGACTGGCGGCGCATGATTCCTACAAGCGCCTGCTGGGCTCGGCCATGGAGGCCGAGGCGCGGCTCGAATCCAAAAAGCGGGCCGACGAGGCGGCGATCAAAGTGTTTGCCGATAATTTACGCGAGTTGCTGCTGGCTCCGGCGTTGGGACAGCGCAATGTCCTCGCCGTCGATCCCGGCTTTCGCACCGGCTGCAAAGTCGTTTGTCTGGATCGCCAGGGCAAGTTGCTCTTCCACGATGTCATCTTCCCCAGCCAATCCGATGCGCGGGTGGCGGAGGCGGCGCAGACGATCAAGACCTTGTGCCAGAAACTCCAGATCGAAGCGATCGCGATTGGCAACGGCACGGCTGGGCGGGAAACGGAAACCTTCGTGCGCAAGCTCGGCCTGCCCGCCAGTGTGGCCATCGTGATGGTTAATGAAAGCGGCGCCTCGATTTACTCCGCCTCCGAAGCGGCCCGGGAAGAATTTCCCGACCAGGACATCACCGTCCGCGGCGCGGTTTCCATCGGGCGCCGGTTGATGGACCCATTGGCGGAATTGGTTAAATTGGATCCCAAATCCATCGGGGTGGGGCAATACCAGCACGATGTGGACCCGGGCGCCCTGAAGCAAAGTTTGGACGACATCGTGATCAGTTGCGTCAACGCGGTGGGCGTGGAGATCAACACGGCCAGCCGTCAGCTATTAGGTTATGTGTCGGGCTTGGGGCCGCAATTGGCGGGCAACATCGTGGCTTACCGGAACCAAAACGGGGCGTTCAAATCGCGCGCCGAGCTGCTTAAAGTGCCCCGGCTTGGGCCCAAGGCGTTCGAGCAAGCGGCGGGCTTCTTGCGCATTCGCGACGCGGAGAACCCGCTGGACGCCAGCGCGGTGCATCCGGAGCGTTATACGCTGGTGGACGCGATGGCCAAGGATCTTAGCTGTTCTTTGCGCGAGCTGATGCGCGACGCCGGGTTGCGGCAGAAAATTCAGCTAGGCCGTTATGTCACCCCGGAAGTGGGCTTGCCGACGCTCAACGATATTCTCTCGGAATTGGCCAAGCCCGGCCGCGATCCCCGGCAAAAATTCGAAGTGTTTCAATTCCAGGAGGGGGTCGAAAAAATGGAGGATCTCCGCGCGGGTATGAAACTGCCCGGCATTGTGACCAATGTGACCGCGTTTGGCGCTTTTGTGGACATTGGGGTCCATCAAGATGGTTTAGTGCATGTCAGCCAGCTCTCGGATCAGTTCGTTAAAAATCCAGCCGAGGTGGTGAAGGTTCACCAGAAAGTGCAGGTGACGGTGGTCGAAGTCGATCTGCCGCGCAAGCGCATCGGCCTATCCATGAAGTCCCATCCTGACTTGAGTGGCCCGCCGCGCGGTGGTTCCACCGGGCCGCGGCCCGCCGCTCCCAAGCCCGCCGCGCCGCGGCCGCCGACGAACGATTGGTTCTCGGAGGCGCTAGCTAAAGGCTCGCGCAAGAAATAGGTTCTAGTTGGCCACCCACTCCGCGCCCGTAGTTCTAGCTTGGATGCGGACGTTTTTTAATGGCTGGTGGATTGAAAAACACTGGCCATGATGGTTTCCTTGATTTTCCAAAGCAAAGCCATGGTCATGGCTACGGGCAGCAACACGAGCAAGCCCAAAGTCCACAGTTTGATTTGATCGAAAGTCAGGTAAATGAGCGGAGAACTTTTGGCGAGTGTGATCAAGCCGGCGAAAAACGGACCCCAGCCAAAACGGTCGGAAGCGTGGGCTAGCGCGGGCAGGTGCGATAAAAACGCGTCAAGGGCGATGTAAGCGAACGCGGCGGCCAACAGGAAGCGGTTCATCGAGGTGAAAAAACGGGCTTCCTGGCGTAGCGTGATATCGGGCAGCATGGCGCTCAATTGGCAAACCAAGAGGTTGAGGTTGAGCAAAAACACCAAGGCGGAAACCACCAGTACCGCCACGGCGCAGCTGAAAAAGGCGGTCTCTGGCATGCGGTGCCACCAATAGAGAAAAGGGGCCATGCCGAGGTTTACCATGGCGGGGAGCCGCGCCCGATCCAAGGCGGAAATCCAAACGCGTTCATGCGGTTGGAAAAAACGGAGCTGATGCACGCCGTATAAAAGCATCGTGGTGGCGGCGAGGATGGGCAGCGGGCCAAACGCGCTCAGCCAATCCGTGCGGGCCGTTTGCACGCCGATGATCAAGGATAAAGGCAGTCCCCAAAATAGCGCGGACAGCCCCTGCACCATGCGGCCCAGGGCGGGCATTAAATCGGTCTTTGTGTCGGGTTCGGACATGCCGGTAACACCATCGCGGAGCCACTTCGGACATTTAGCCTCGGCGGCTCAGCCGGGGCGCTCAAGACCGCTTACCGCTATTGCAGATTCAAATAAGTGTATTCCTTAAGCCCCCGCTCATATTCGTCGAGCAAGCGCATCGCCTCCGAAGGCTTCAAGCGGTCGGTTTTAATGGCTTCGTCGACTTGGGCCTTCATCTGGCGTTTCAAGTCGTTCTCCTCGTATTGCACGGAAGCCAGCACCTGGCCCACCGTGCTCCCTTCAATGATCTCCTCGATATAATACCCAGCCGGCTCGTCCGGGTCCAGAAACACATGCACTTCGTTTACGCGGCCAAACAAGTTGTGCAGGTCGCCCATGATATCCTGGTAGGCGCCCACCAGGAAAATGCCCACTTGATAGGGCTCGGGCGGGTTTTGCCCGTGGTTTAGCTCATGGAGCGTGAGCGTGTCGCGCACGTCGCGCAAATCGATGAATTTGCTGACTTGGCCATCCGAATCGCAGGTGATATCCACCAGCGTGGCTTCACGGTTGGGGCGTTCTTCCAGCCGGTGAATCGGCATGATCGGGAACAGTTGGCCCAGCGCCCAATGATCGAGCAACGATTGGAACACCGAGAAATTGCACAGATACTGGTCGCCGAGCGAATCTTCCAGTTTCCGGATTTCCTCCGGCACATAGGCTTGGCCTTTAAAACTCAAGACCACGCCCAAGCCGATTTCCCAATAAAGATTCTCGATTTTGGCTTTGTCCTCCAAACCGAGCAGACCCACCATGAACATGTTGTGCGCGTCGTCGCGCCGCTCCAGGGCATCGTGGTAGGCTTCCAGCTTGTTGAGTTTGGGCAGGTTATCCCGGATTTCCAACAACTCCTTTACCAAGGCTTGCTCATTCGTCCCCAGCGGCAGCGCGGTCGCCTCGCGGAATTTGGCGATGGATCCGAACACTTCCATGACCAGCACGCTGTGATGGGCCACGATGGCCCGCCCGCTTTCGCTAATCAGGTCCGGATGCGGCACTTTCTCCGCATTGCAAATGTCCGCCACGTAATACACGATGTCGTTGGTGTATTCCTGCAGGGTATAATTGGTGGAACTGTCGAAAGCCGAGCGGCTGCCGTCGTAATCCACGCCCAAGCCGCCGCCCACATCGAGGCACTCGATGGTGAAACCCATCTGGTAAAGTTTGGCGTAAAAGCGCGAGGCCTCCTGCACGGCTTTCTTCACCGCCAAAATATCGGGCACTTGCGAGCCAATATGAAAATGGAGCAGCTTGAACCAGTGGCACAAGTTTTCCGCGCGCAAGATTTGGGCGGCCGCCATGATTTCGGCGGTCGTGAGGCCGAACTTGGCGTTCTCGCCGCCGCTTTCCGCCCAGGTGCCGCTACCTTTGGAGCGCAAGCGCACCCGCAAACCGATCTGCGGCTCCACGCCCATTTGCCGGGAAATTTGGATGACTTGCCGTAGTTCCTCCAGCTTTTCGATCACCAGGATGATCCGTTTGCCCAACTTGATGCCGAGCAACGCCATTTTGATGAAGCTACAATCTTTATAGCCGTTGCAAACGATCAAATCGGCGGCGTGGCTTTGCAGCGCCAGGCTGGCGAATAATTCCGGCTTGCTGCCGACTTCCAGGCCGAATTGGTACGGTTTGCCGGCGTCCAAAATCTCTTCGACCACCTCGCGCAGCTGGTTGACCTTGACCGGAAAAACGCCCCGATATCGTCCCTGGTAGCCATACAGTTCGATGGACTGCCGGAACATTTTGTTAATGGTCTCGACCCGGTGGCGCAGGATGTCTTGAAAGCGAATCAGCAGAGGTAATTTCAAGCCCCGGCCTTTGGCTTCGCCGATCACGTCGGTGATGTCGACTTCGGCGTTGGATTCGGGCAATGGCTTGGCCACCACGTGCCCTTCGCTGTTAACATCGAAGTAGCCGGCTCCCCATCGATCGATATTATACAAGGCCCGCGCCGACTGGATATCCCAGGAAGTGTTTTCAGATGCCGCGTTACTCATGGCAAATACTCAATAGAGCCGCACTATAAGGAGCGCCTTGTAGAATTCAATAGGTGTTATGAATTATTTTCGCCGGCGGGATTCGTCGGCGAAAGTGAAAAAGCGGAGCGCAAGGCCTAGGGCGAGTCGTGAAAGTGGTTGCTCCCGGACGCGCGGAGGAAAACAAAAAGGCCGGAGCTGAATGGCTCCGGCCCGGGATGAATTAAACCGTTAAGGTTTATTGGCCTTTCAGACGATAAAATTTCGCGGTGTTGGTTCCTGGGGTGGTCGTGTAAGGCGAGACGGCCCCGGCAACATCGGTGAACGTGCCGTTGACCGTGGTGGACTCTTGGAGCGTGCCCGCGGTCCAAGTGAGCACGGCATCGGAGCCGGAGCGCGCGATGGCAATGCTCGAAGGCGCCACGGTGTGCTGATAGTGTGTTTGCACTTGCGAGAGGGTGAGCGCTTGGTTGTAAACAGCCACTTCGTCGATGGTGCCATCAAAAGCTGGGAAGGTGCCATTAATGGTGCGCCAGCCTATATCGAAGGGACCATTACGATTGGGGATGTAACCTTCCACTGCCTGGGAGGTTTGAAGCGCCCCATTAATGTAAAAGTTGAACAAGGAGCCATCGTAGGTGAGTACCATATGATACCATTCACCGGCCACGATGTGGACGTCCGCGGCATTCAACCAACTCGCCTGCCAGTAGCCTTTATAAACAACCCAAGTCCAGGTATCGTCGGGCGTGTGGTACATTAACCAGCCAGTGGGATTGTCGGCGAGAGCGGCGTCCGATTCTGAAGAGAAGGCCGTGCGATAATCATCGCCGCTACCGGTGCTTTGTGTAGCGGGTTTGACCCAGGCTTCGACTGAAAAAACGCCATGGGGATTCAACTCGGGAGCCCAGGGTATAAGTACGCGCGCCCCTTTGGTGACCCCTAAGGCGCCATCGGTATCGTTAGGTACACCCGTTATTGCTTGGTAGGTGAAGGTGCCTGTACCATCGGCATTGTCATAGGTGCCGTCGAAATTGCCGGCCGCATCGATTACCGCTTCGCTGCCTTCGGCTTCATCCAAACGCCAATAAGCTATGGGGCTGTCCGCCATGACAATTTTGGCGTTACCAGTGACTGGAACGGTGGTGGAGCGCGTGGTTACCGTTAGTGTCGCGACGTCGCTGTTGGTGCTCATGTAAGCATTTTTAACCAGCGCATAATAGGCGGTTCCATCATCGGCGGCAGTCAAGTTGTTAAGCCAGAGCATCGCGTTGGTCCCGTTAGGAATGATGCTAGTGCCTTTGTACCATTGATAGGTGATGGGCAAGGCGCCATCGGCTTCGACGAAAAATCCCGCTTTTGCCCCGGCATAGCGTGAAACGGAAACCGGATTTCCCGACACATATAAATCGGTCAAAACGGTTAACGTAGCCGCTGTGCTGGTTACGGTGCCCAGCGAATTGGTTACGACTACTTTGTAGGTGGCATTATTATCCGCTAATGCGCACACGAAGGACAACGAGCTGTCGGTGGCATCCGTAATCGCGTTTGAACCCTTATACCATTGATAGCTCAGCGGGGCTGTGCCATCGGCGGTCACGCTAAAGGTGGCTTTGTGGCCTTCATAAACGGAAACGTCTTCCGGATTATTCAATACCGAGGGCGGGGTATCCACTGCGCGAATGGAATTAGTGCCGGTTTGATAGTGCGCTTGAATACGGTCCAAAGATAGAGCTTTGTCGTAGAACGCGATCTCATCCACGCTGCCATCAAAGTTAAGGCCGCCGGTGTTGATCCCGCCAATGATCGTATCGCCGCCATTATTACCGGTATAGTCCGGCACCGTTGCGGGATCGGTTGCCTCCACCCCGTTTACGTAAAAATGCACGGTAGTGCCATCAAAAGTGGCCACCAAATGGTGCCAATGAAGCATCGAAACCGCTCCTCCTTGCATCCAGATGTTCCCATATTTCAGACACCAAATCCATTGTTTGTCAGTTTGGCCAATCAACCATCCAGTACTGATATCCGATCCCACACTAGCGAGCGGCGTATGATAGGTTGAAGATCCGCTGGCTGGCCGCACCCATACTTCGACGGTGTAGGCGGACGAAGGACTCAGCGCTTCCGCCCAAGGGATCGTCCCATAGTTCGCGGAGGAACCTGGATGCAACGCGACTGCGTTCACATCAATACCAGGCTGCGCTAGTTTCGGATACGTTGGATTTCCACTATCATCGTATGCGTAGGTCCAAGTGCCGGAGTACGCACCCATTTCGTCGGTGATGGTGTCCGAACCGGCGGCATCTTCCATGCGGTAGTAGGCGGTTGGCCCGTCGGCCTTGACGATGTCGGAATAGGTATCCGCGTTAGCAGCGGATAGGCTGGCCATGGTAGCGACCGCCGCGCAAGGCAAGCGGAGTCGATTCCAAAGTGAGGTTTTAACGTTTAATTTCATAGGTTGATTGAATATGCTATGGCGCCAGTAGAATGGCACACGGTGCATTCGACTGCTGCCGCTATCCTTTTTCTTGTCTTGCCAAGCCCCGAAAACACGACGCCCCCGCAAGACACTCACCATAATAACAATCCTCGCTGGCTAGCGCAAAACTATTCCACGAAAAAATTCGGTTGTCTAATGATGCAATTCATTGATAGTGAGCGCTATTAATTAGTTTTTCATCAAACTTATCCTGTTTAAATATAATGTATTCTAATTTATCAGCCGGAGCCCACCGGTTGGACGACAACGCCATCACCTTGTCCGGCAATGTTTTCCAGATTTGGCAGAGGTAATGGAGGGGGCGTGTTGTTTGACGGAGCACAAACCAGGCTGCCGGATGGGGGGCATGTTTACCCGTGTTCTCAGTAGTCTACCGTGAATCCAAACCGCCGTAGGACTGCTTGCGAAGCCTCATGCAATGGAGTAGGTTGGGTTTACATTTGGAATAAAAACGGAGGTGAATTTCAGTTTCTTATGAAAAAAATATTAATACGAATGGTGCTGGTGGTTTTCATCCTTGGCATTGTAGTGTTTGTTGGCGTGGCCTTATTTCTCGATTCCCTAGTAAAGCAAGGCATCGAAGCCGCCGGTCCCAAGGCGGTCCAAGCGCCGATCACGGTCGAGGGCGTAAGTCTTTCCCTGCTTACTGGTAGCGGCAAAGTCACGGGTTTAAATGTGGGCAACCCAGAGGGTTTTAAGACGTCCTTCGCCATCAAGGCTGGCTTGGCTAGCGTCCAGATCCGTCCGGCGACCGTGTTTTCGGACAAAATTGTTATTAAATCGGTGCGTATCGAAGCGCCCGAGATAACCCTTGAGGCTGGATTGAAAGGCAGTAACCTCGGTGTTATTCTCGCCAATCTCGAGGCTTATTCCGGCGCGCAAGGGCAAGCCAAGCCAGCGGAAAAGAGCGCCGGTAAAAAACTCCAAGTGGATGATTTTGTAATCACCGGCGGTAAAGTAAATCTAAGCATGACCCTGATGGGGGGCAAAGCGGCTTCCGTGCCTCTGCCCGATATTCACTTGAGCGATCTGGGCACGGGGCCGGAAGGCATCACCGCCGCGGAGTTGTCTCAAAAAGTCGTCAAAGAAATCGTGACTGGCGCGACTAAAGCGGCCGGGGGGATGATCGGAAAAACTGGGGAGGTGCTGGGGGATACCGTCAAAGGTGCGGGTAAAAGCGCCGGGGAATCGCTGGATAAAGCGGCCAAAGGCTTGGGCAATTTGTTTAAAAAGTAGGGACCGCTTATTGCTTGTTGCTCCGGGCGGTTGGGGTACGGTTTAGCGTGTGAGCGAACCTGGTGGTAACCCGCATGCAGGCGATCCGGCGAGTCCGCGACGGCCATGGTGGCAGGCGCTGCCGGCGCGTCTCTGGCTATCATCCTATCAGGTTTCCTGGTTGCGAACCGATGCGCTCGCTGGTTTGACTTTGGCCGCCTATGCCGTCCCCATTTCATTAGCCTATGCATCCTTAGCCGGGTTGCCAGCCCAAATGGGGCTCTTCTGTTATCTGCTGGGAGGATTGACCTACGCGATATTTGGATCCTCCAGGCACCTGGCGATTGGCCCCACTTCGGCGATTTCCCTATTGCTGGGTTTGACGTTGCCCCGTTTGGTGGGGGCCGACGATCCCAGCCGCTACCTGGCTTTGGTTTCCTTGGTCACGTTTTTAGTGGCGCTCCTTTTTTGGGGGGCCTGGGCCTTGCGGCTCAATGTCATGGTGAATTTCTTCTCGGATAGCCTGCTGGTGGGGTTTAAGATCGGCGCAGCCTTGGTGATCGTCTCGACGCAACTGCCGAAATTGATCGGAGTGACTGGTGGCGGGGATAATTTTTTTGAAAGAATCTTACTGCTAGCGCGCCAGGCTGGCGGCGTCCATTGGGCGGTGCTGGTTTGCAGCGTGGGGGCGATCATGCTCTTGTTTATTGGCGAAAAATTCCTGCCGGGCCGGCCCACCGCTTTCATGGTGGTCAGCTTGTCGCTCGTGATGGCGGAAATTCCAGGATTCGCTGGTTTGAACTTACCCGAGGCGCGTCCCGTGCAAGCGGGTTTGCCGCATTTAACTTGGGGACGTTCCATCCTGCCGGGGCTGACACTGCAAGAATGGCGCGAGTTAATCCAATTGGCGTTCGCCTGTTTTTTGCTAGCCTTTATCGAAAGTATATCCGCCGCGCGCGTTTTCGCCGCGAAATACGGTTATGAAGTGGATGCCCGCCAGGAAATGCTGGCCTTGGGTCAGGTGAATTGGGTCGCCGCGCTGGGACAAGGTTTCCCATCGGCGGGCGGATTATCGCAAACCGCCGTCAACGAGAAAGCGGGGGCGCGAACGCCGCTGGCCTTAGTGGTGGCATCGGCGGGTATCGCCATGATTCTGCTGTTTTTCACCGGGGTATTCCGCCATTTGCCGCAAGCGGTGCTCGCGGCGGTGGTTTTGATGGCGGTAAAAGGGTTGGTGGATATCCGCGAGTTGCGACACCTGTGGCGGGCGAGTCGGTTGGATTTCCACGCCGCCCTGGCCGCATTCGTTGGGGTGCTGCTGTTTGGCATTCTCGATGGGGTGATCGTGGCGACAATTCTGTCGCTGCTGATGGTGCTGGCGCGCACGGCCCGGCCGCATGTGGCGTTTCTAGGGCGCATTCCCGGCACGCGGCGTTTTTCCGACCGCGCTCGCCATCCGGATAATGAAACCCTGCCGGGCATCCTCGCGTTTCGCGTTGAATCGTCACTCTACTATTTTAATGTCGAGCACGTGTTGCAGACCGTCCTGGCCGAAGTAAACGGCGTGAAGGCCCCTTGCAAGGCCGTGGTGTGCGATCTATCCACGTCGCCCAACATCGATTTAGCGGGTGCGCGCCTGCTGATCCGCTTGCGCGATATTTTGACTGCCCAAGGCGTGCGCTTTGCGGTCGCGGAGGCTCATGGGGAAGTGCGCGACCTGTTGCGCGCGGAAGGGTTTGAAGCCAGAGAGGGGCACATCAGTCGCAAGGAATCGCTCGCCGCGGCGATCCAACGGTTGCAAGCCGCGGAGCCAGTTCAGGGAAATCTCGTTTGATACCAGGCGTGGCGCTCGGTTATGGCGGCGATGTATTGGCGAGTACTGGGAAAATCCATCTGCGCGAGAAACGCGAGGCTATTCGTCGCCGCAATCCCGCGATTCCAGCGCAGCACATTGCTGCGGCCCGCGTTGTAATCCGCCAGGGCGTAAACGATGGGATTATCGGTTTGCGCGTAGCGTTTGAGCATTTTCGCCAGATACCACGCGCCCGCCTGGGTGTTCGCGGCGGGATCTTGAAGCAGCAGGGGATGAAACCAGCGGATTTTTTCGGCTTTTGCCCATTCCTGCGCGGCGGCGGCGCGGATTTGCATCAGGCCGGTTTCTTTGGCGGCGCCCAGGGCGCGCGCATTGAAGCGGCTTTCCTTCCAAACGACCGCTTTGACCAAGGCGGGCTCCACTTTGTATTGGCGCGCCGCCGAGAGGATTTGGCGGTCGTAACGATGATCCCGCCAGTTTTCATACCAAAACCAGCCAATCAATGAGTCTAGGGTGATAAACACCGCCAACCCGTGCAACCACCAGCGCCGGAGCATACTAGTGAAGTACCATAGTCCCCATAGCTTGGCGAGCGCGAAGCGCGCGCGGGTTGACTCCGTCGCCGCGCCCGTTATGGTGGTGCGGTCGATCGCCATGACTATTGGTTTAATTCAACCCTCCGCTCGCGCATGCGCCGGTTAATCGTCAACGCCGACGATTTCGGCCGGTCCGCCGCGATTAACGAGGCGGTGTTTCGCGCCCATCGCGAGGGGGTGCTCACCACCGCCAGCCTGATGGTGAGCGGGGAGGCTTGCCAGGAAGCCGTCGCGTTTGCCCGGGCTAATCCCGCGTTGGGCGTGGGCTTGCATCTCGTGTTGCTTTGCGGGCGGTCCGTGCTGCCTCCCAGCCAGATTCCCGGTTTGACCGATGCGCGCCAAGGTTTCAGCGATAATCCGGTGGCCACAGGCTGTCGGTATTTTTTCCTAAAATCCCTGCGCGAACAATTGCGTCGGGAAATTGCCGCGCAGTTTTCGGCCTTCCAGGCCACAGGGCTGCCACTAGATCATGTTAATGGCCACTTGAACATCCATTTGCACCCGGTCGTCTTCGATTTGCTGATGGCACAAGCCCAGGCGTGCGGTATTCGCCACTTGCGGTTGACGCGGGATAAGTTGCGGCTCAACTTGCGCTTGGCTGGGGGGGCCTGGCTTTATCGCTTGAGCCACGCCTTGATCTTCACCTTGCTATCATTGCGGTCGCGCGGGGCGTTGCGTCGGCGCGAGATTCGGCACACGGACGCGGTGTTTGGCTTGCTACAAAACAGTCGGGTGGATGAAACGTATGTCACGCGCTTACTGCCCTGTTTGCCGGCGGGCGATTTCGAGCTTTATTCCCATCCGGCGGCCCGGCCGGATACATTGGAACTTCTGGCGTTGCTTAGCCCGCGCGTAAAAAGCCTGATACGAGAACTCGACATTCGGTTGATTCGGTACCAAGATTTGGACCATGGCTAAGTTCCTGTTTATTTTGCTCATAGCCTTGGTGTTAGAGGCTATCGGCGTTGTTTTTATCAGTCGTGGCTTGAAACAAATCGGCGATATGGAGCGCGTGTGCTTCAGCGAAATTTGCCGCGTGGTGCAATCCGGGGTTACCAATCGGAGCATTATTACCGGAGTTTTCTTCGAGGCCCTGTTTTTCGTGGGCCTGCTGATCTTGATGGCGCGCAATGACGTGAGTTTTATTTGGCCCCTTACCTCCTTGGGGTTTGTCATCACAACCTTGGCGGCCAAGTTTTACCTGCATGAACAAGTTCCTTCCATTCGTTGGGCGGGCGTAGCGTTAATTGTCCTGGGGGCGGGCCTGATATCCTGGACCGAGCAAACACAGCCAAAACCCGCGGCTAGCACTTCCACGGCGAATGCCGCGGCATCATCGTCTCAGGGAGTGAACCGGTAGGGTAGAATAGACTGTGACCCGGAATGAGAAAAGCGCGGGATACGGTGTTTATTCGTTCGCGGGCTTGACCGTCTCGCCAGGGCCTGCATTGGCTGACTGATGGGGCGCAGTGGGAGTTGGCGTGGCTGGCGCCGTAACGGGTTTTGCCTTGCGCTCTTTAAACTCGCGCAAGGCGTTCAAAGCGGCCTGGCTTTCGGCGGCTTTCTTGCTTTTCCCGACGCCCCGGCCAAGTTCTTCGCCCTGGTGATGTACGGTGCATTCAAAAACGCGGTCATGATCGGGACCGCTGATGGACACCACCGAATATTTAGGCGGCAGCGGTGAGTGAGCCTGTAGTAGTTCTTGCAACTCGCCCTTCGGATTCTCCAAGTTGGGCAGAACCTGTAATTCGCCAAAGGCTTCCAGAAATTGCTGCAAAACGTAATCCCGCGCCACGTCGAAACCGCCATCCAGAAAAATGGAGCCCACCAGGGCTTCAAAACCGTCCGCCAGCGCCGAAGTGCGATCCCGGCCGCCATTCATTTCCTCCCCGCGGCTGATCCTCAGGTATTGGCCCAAATGCAGCCTGCGAGCTTGGGCTGCCAGGGTTTGGCGATTCACCATTTCGGCGCGGGCTTTCGTCATGGAGCCTTCACCCGTCTCGGGAAATTTTTCGTAAAGCTCCCGCGTCAATACCAATTGAAGGACCGCATCGCCCAAAAATTCGAGCCGCTGGTTGTGTTTTTGGCTCTCCGAGTCGTCGCCCGCCACCGAAGGATGGGTGAGCGCCAGTTCCAATAAACTGGGATCGCGGAAACGATATCCCAATAAGGGTCCGATTTCTTCCGCGCTGAGGGTGGGGCCGTCCATGATTTAAAGGTTAGACATTCGCCGGAGCTTCCGTACCAGTTGCCGGTGAGGGTTTCTCAATGGTTTCAGCCGCTTCGACCGGTGGGGTTTCAACCGGGACGGGAGCCGATATTTCGGTATCCACGGCGGCGTCCTCCGCTGGGGGCATTAATTCCTCAGCCGTGGCAGAGGCGACGGGCATTGCGTCGCGAGCGTGTAAGCCGTGCTCCAGCAATTCCGCCACCTGAAGTTGCACGGCGGCTAATTGATCCAGTTGCAACCCTGGGTCCACGATGGTGAACAAATCCCCGCTTTTGGGATGTTCATAACAGAGCACGCGGCGGCTGTCCTGGACCGATTGGGTTTTGACCCGGAAAATCCGCTTGCGCTCCATCATCACCGCCAAAATGAAACAGGCGGCCTGGTATTGGGGGTCGTTCAGTTCCATTAGCTTGCGCAGCAACGATTCCGCCGATTCCTTTTGGATCGCTTCCGGGGGTGGGGGCGGCGGTACGGTGAACACGCCGTGCCAAAACGAGACGAAGCCTTTGCGATCGTTGGCACCCTGGCTGTACTGGCTGGTCCAGCATTCGGGGCAAACATCCAAACGATCCAGATTATGCCGTTTGTCGAACAGCAACGTGTAATACGCATCCTTGTCGGCAAAGGTTTTGCCGCAGGATTGGCATGCGTTCGAGCGCGATTGAATCTTCCATTCCGTCATTTCAGACAACCGGTGGCGTTAAACAACGCTCCGATGCTTTCATTATTCCTTAAGCCGCCCGAACTTCAATCCGAATCGGACGCCGTTTTTTTCGGTTCAGTTACTGGATAGGTTCCATCTCATTTGGATTTCAAGGGATAACCAACCGGTAAAAACGGGTCCCCGTTTCGATGGGGTTTTTATCGGTAATCACGATCGCGGTCGCCACTGAGCGGGGGGCGACGCTGGCTAACGGATTCCATACCGCGCTTGGCAAGGAACTAGTATACTCGATCATATAGGTTTTTCCGGCGACTGCCGTAAAACGAAGCTCAAATCCCTCCGGCCCGTTGGTGATGGATTCAATATTTAAGTGGCTGCGCGCGTCGCGGGGATCGGTGCCGCAAAGATATTCCAGGAGATTATCGAAACCATCGCCATCGCTATCCAGGTGATGGTCGCCAGCTTGATAGGGATTGAGACCATAGAGTGTTTCCCAGGCATCGGGCAGACCGTCAGCGTCCGAATCCATGATATTCATGCGTCCGGGGGTTGCGACGCAAGCCGTCAAATGGGTCGAACCATCGGGCACGCGACCGGTAGCTTGACCTTTTGTTTGCGTGCTAAACACAACGCGATCGATAATGTTTCCCCGAGTATCGAGCAGCACCAAGGCTTCGCCTCCGCTCGAGAGCTTGAAATCCAAGTGATTGGCTCCGTTCCCGGTATTGCCGTCGGCGTAAAACTGGCGGTAGGCGAAATAGCCGGCATCGATAAACGAGAGGTCCGGGATGCGGGCGCTACCGGAAGGACTCAATCCATCGGTCAGAAATAATCCGCCCATATCCACGGGCCCGTTCCCACTATTGAAGAGTTCGAGCCAATCCTCGCCGGTGAGCGGGTTTGCCATCCATTCATTGATGCGCAAATCCTGAACCTCGCCTAAACCTCTCGGCCGATTGCTGGCGGCGGGAGTGGGTTCGCAGGGTCGCCAAACGTAAGCGCCGGCAGGATCACGGCCCAGGGATAAATCCGGCGATTGAAACCCAAATTGCACGCCGTCGATGATGCCCCCGCCATCCGCCGCCGCGCGCAACAGGTAAATGGAATCGCCCGCCGCGTTGAGGCCGAAGCCGGTGTTATTAGCGGAGGCGGGTTGGTCTGGATCGCATGTTACCCGTAAATAACCCTGTGCGGGTAGCGTTGTGCCCGTCGCAAAAGCCCAGGTACGCGGGACGTCTAACCGATCCGTCAAAACCATGCCCGCCAAATTCACGGGAGCGGCGCTAGCATTATAAAGCTCGATCCAATCGGAAAGAGTGCCTGCTTGATCGGGATAGCTATGGTTGTCGGCCAAGATTTCGTTGATCATCACCGAGGCGATGGGGGTATTGGAAACGATCGTCACGGGTTCACTATTTGGCAGGCCTGGGCTGGGCGGGTTGAAGGAAACGATATCCAAGCCGCCATCCGGAAGTTTTCCCTGGGATACGCCGGTTTGCTGCGTTCCATACCAGATCCGATCCAGGCTCGTTCCGTCAGTCAGCGACAGTCCGATGACTCCCTGGTCTGAGTTGAGTTTAAAATTGAGTCGGAAGTGCGGGTCTGCTTTAGCGTCGTTTTCCCACATAACCAAGCGTCCATACCCGTCCATAAAACTCAGCGCCGGGAAGGCGAATTTAAAAGGTTGGGAAACCGGATCGTCGGAAAGAAGCAGACCCCTGAGATCGACTGGTAGCGCGTCCGAGTTATACAGTTCGATAAAGCCCACCGAATGGGGCGCCGTCGCGCTGGCCAGCCACTCGTTTATTCTTATCTGGCTCAAGTCGCCAACGGGTTGGGACTGGTTGTCGCTGCCGGGGGTTGGCCGGGTTAAATGCCAGGTTCCATCGTTCAATCGGCCCATCGACATGCCGGGTAGCTGATAGCCAAACGCTAGGGTATCGAGCAATTGCCCGCCACGGCTGGGAGCGCCAAATAAGTAAAGGGTCCCGCCGGTGCGGTCCAAGGCAAATCCCAGGCGTTCGCCAATGGCCGTCGTGCCATCGTTGATTACTAGGTATCCTTGCGCTGGCAAGACGGCATCCGCTGGAAACACATAACGAGTGGGAATGTTGGCGTCATCGCTGAGACTCATATCGCCTAGATGGATCGCGTGCCCGGTGCGATTGTGGATTTCCATCCAATTGGGGGCGATCACGCCGGCGGCATTGCTCGAAGTATTCCAAGCGCAGACTTCATTCAAAAGGATGGCCGACGCGGTGGGGTTTACTTCCCAGTTAACGAGCGTTGGCGAGGCGCCTGATGGTTTCGTGCCGAACAGGGTTTGCCCGACAATATTCAAGGTGTGGGAGCCCGCCGTTAGGTTGGTGATCACCAGGTTTTCTGTGACCGAATAATTGGTCGAAACGGAGCCGGCGTCTAATTGATATTGGTAAGTAGCCATGCCTGGCCCCCAGACTCGCAAATCGACCTCGAGCGCGGGCGTCGGTGAAATGGGCACGCCGGAAAGACTTACTCCTGCGGGCACGTCATATCCCATATCGAGGCCGTTGCGGCCGTTGCCTTTGGCGGGAGATCCTGGCTCTAGCAGGTAATTCGTGTTGGCGGATACGAATAGCGGATCGCCGTTTAAATTGCCGGCGCCCACCCAGTCAATGCCCGGCGGAAACAAATTGTATTCGACCACTAAATTCGTGGTCGATAATAGCTCGGTCGCCGCTAGCGTGACGGCGGCGGAATTGAAAATATTACCCACTAATTCCGCGCCGGCGGCGGGGGCGTTGGCGGCGGACGGGGCCGTGAAGGCAATGTCCGACTGGCTGTTTTGAACGAAGGTATTATGGTGCGCGATTAGCCAGCTGTTCGAGCAAACCAGCAGGGCGCAATCATTCTCCGTAAACAAATTCCGCGCCACAACCACCCTGGAACTGGGGCCTCCGAGCACACTCAGCGCCGCGGCAGAAGGGTCGCCACTGCCGTGAAATGAGGCGAACCGGTTGCCTTCCACGTACGCGTCCGCGTTGGCCAGCCTGATGGCGGATTCGGTGCCGCCCAGAAAAAAGTTGTCCCGGCATTGGCACAAGGAAGTTCCTTCGCCTTCGAACCGGATGGCTTGGCCCAGGCTCGCGAGTTTTGGAAAGACATTCCGTTCGAATAGCAGGAGGCCTTGCTCCAGGATTCCATTCCCGCGTACTTCATCGTCGTTAATGGTGGTTGGGAACACGCAATCTTTGACTCGCAAGGAGGCGTGATCAAAAAGGATTGCGGCACGAGCGGTGTGGCTCCACGTCACATTTTGAAGCTCCAGCGCGGCGTTTCGAATTTCAATCGAACGCCCTAAAGCATCGCTGTATTCGAGATCGCAATATTCCAGGCGGTTCGTCGACGAAGACGCCAACAATAATAACCCACCCCAGGGACTCGATTCTCCAGGCGCGCAGGTCAGGCGTATCCTGGCGGTTTCCGTACCCTCAAGCAGTATTTGCCCGCGCACCGTGAGGCGGGAGCCCGCGGCGAAATAAAGGGTGGTTCCAGGCGAGATTTTCAATCGGCCGTTTTCCGGAACCACCACTTCACCGGTGAGCTGGTACGGGCCGTTGGCGGATTCCCAAACCGTGTCTAGACTCAGAGTTCCCTGTATGGTTGAGCCGCCCGTTCCCGGATTGCACCAAACGTCGAGGCTGGATCGATCAAATTCCATGCCCGTTTCATCAATCGCTTGGATCAAGACTCGGTTGATTCCCGGCTGCAAAGCCAAGTTGTCCAGGGACCATTTGGCTTCCACAGCGGACCAGGCAGCCGGTTGGCCGTTCACCAGGACTTTTCGAGTTCGCACCGCGTCAGACACGCCATTCAAAGCGATCGTGAGGGTGCTGGAATAAGGCAAGTTATTGACGCTGGGGAGCCCATGCGCCACGGTCAGCGAGCGCGGAATTTGTGAACGGATGTATTGGCTGCGCGCCGCCACGAAGGACTCGATCGACGTCACAAAATAATCCGGCACGAGACCGGTTAGCGCCTGCCGTAATACGGGGTCCAAATGATTCGCGGCAAAGGTGGTGTCGAGCAAATCGAGCAATTGCGCGTAGTAACGCGGCGTATACTCGGGGGCGAGCAAGAAGCGTTTGATAATCGGCAGATTCGTGGCGCGGAACAAACTGGCGCTGGGCGACCCCGCCAAATCGCCTTGTCCGAGGATCGTATCCAGATCGTAAGGGAACAGCACGAAGCGGTTATCGGATAAATCACGATACAAGGCATAATCATCGCCCGAACCGCTGCTGATAGTCGTTTCGTTGTTATCGAAAATGGCGTTCAACGCGAAAAAACGCAGCCACTCATCCACCTTCACGGCTGCGTTCATTTGAGGGTAATACTCCGCTTCAGCGTTCGTTGCCGAAAGAATACGGGTCAAAGAGATTAGATCAGTCCAATCGTCCTCGCTTTTGTTCGTTTCCTTGGCGTAAGCGGGACGGTACGCGTCCGGGTTTTCCCCTTGGTAAGTGAGGTCGGCATAATGGTCGCCCTCGCGTATGCCCCGGTAAATATTGATCGATCCGAGCGCTCGGCGGTCGGCGAAATCACTATCCAAGCACTCATTGTGAACATAAAATCCATACATCGGATAATTCGTTCCCGCCCAATTTTCATGGTTCAGCCGTACTTGCGCGGCCTGTGAATGCGGGTATGGCAGATTGGCCATTTGGCAGAGAACGCTACCCACGAGTTGCACGAAGGGATAACGGGCGTTTAGGTTGATTTTATCCACGCCGTCCCAGCGCCGGTCATTGGCAAATTCGATGCGGAAATTATTAGGGGGATACAAACGGCTGCCGCTGCCGCGATTTCGGATGCCCGCCAAATATCGCACCTCGGTTTCACCATGGCGCGAAGCGATGAAAGTTCCATTCATGCGCGCGTTGCTATAGCGTCCATAACCACTGTTGACCATTTGCAGGAACTCGGCCCGCTCGTTTTCGGTCATGACCAGACGATAAAAAGGCATGGCGGTATTATTAGTGCGATCATCCACTTGATAGAGCAGGTTGGCTAACGGGGCGTTTTCCGGCTGCACGCGGGCCGGCCAAAACCGTTCGTTGCCGCCCGCATCCGCCGCCCGCAAATACAACTCCACCACCGTGTCGGAGGGTTGAGGCGGAAGGTTGGCGCCGAATAGGCCATCCCCGGCTTTGCCGTCGGCATGCTGGCCGTCGTCGAACAGAGCGGTTTCCACAAAGGAATTCGTATCGCTATTCCGATAGAATAACGAGACGGTGACGCCGGCAGCTAACTCATCTTCCACGCGCGCGGTGACGCGCACCGTTTCGGTAGATCGAGGCACGGCCGGCAGATGTTGGACTTCGGTGATTAGCGGGGCACTATCCGCGCGAGCCACCGAGTTGGCGCTTCCCGGGGTTCCGCCCTCGACGAGGCTGGCTTGCCAATTTTGGCCCGCGTTGCGATTCATTGCGGGATTGATAAGCTCCAGTGATTTGCCGCCGCCATCGTGTTCCGCCACCCAGACCCAGCCTCGGTAATCGAAATCCAGCGGCCCGCGTTGGCGCACCGCCCAATCTCCCTCGGTGGCATAAGATACGGTGTCGGCCGCCACTCCGAAGGCATCGTCCAATTGAATGGTTTCGCCGCGATGGCTGAGCGTCCCTTGCCAGCCGCCGATTACATTCGTTACGTCCGGATGCCTCGCTTTAAACACCGCGAGATCGGCTGCCAATACTAGAAAACCGTGGGGTGAAATCGTGACGTCGGGAAAAGTGAAATCCACCCCGCGGCTGATGCGCCAGCTGGAAAGATTCGCCGGGGTGGCGTCGGTATTGTACAATTCAATGAATTCCTCGCGGGTATCTTCGGAGGCGGGATGATAAAAGATTTCGTTGATGACCACGGTGCTCGCGCCCAGTAATGGAGCAATCCAAAGCCACGCGAATATGGTGAGGATGGCGGCGTTCAGTTTTTGCATTTTTATCATGAACTAATAGGGTGCGCGCCTCTGGCGCTTAATTTCCCCGGTGAATGTCGACGGTGTCAATCTCCGGATTGTCGCGCAATAACTCGGTAAAAACGCGCGGTTGGACCGGTTGGCCGATGATCGGTGATCTGTTGCGTTCCCGCTGACGATGCCGAGGCTATTTCCGCCAAGTGAATCCAGGATGCGGCCGGCGATAGCGCATCGCAGTACTCAATGGCATAACTGCGCCCGGCCACGGTGTGAAGGATCAGGGTCGTGGAGTCTTGGGTAATGCTATCAATGTCTATTCGCAGGTTGCTCGCCGTATCCACGGGATTGGTACCGGCCAGATATTCCTCCAAATTCGATAGGCCGTCGTGATCAAAATCAGCTCCAGCGGTGACATCCACGATGGTTTTAATCGAGTCGAGGGGATTGGCGTCGATAATGGCCTGTTCCCAAATATCCGGCAAACCATCGCCATCGGCGTCTCCAGATAAGGTGCGCGCGTGCGCGGCTTGGCTCGCGATGATTTCAGCGTTTACCGCATTGCTTAAAACCAGCTGAATGGAGCGCGAAAGCCAGGCTTCGGAACCGGCGAGAAATTGGATCGGAATGGTTTTGCGCATTTCACCCGGCATAAAGGTGACGGAATTGTTCGTCATAATGAAATCCACTCCTGGCACCGCGGAATCGCCGGTTACCACGCATTCCAATTTAACAGCTTGGGTGCTAAAAGCACTTAGCCCAATGGTTATTTCAGGATTTGCGTCCGTGATGAGCCCTTTGGAGAAGGGTTCAAGAAAGCCGACCCCAACCGCCGCATTGCCCCCGGGTTGGAAAGCGGCCAATGTCTCCGCATCCTGCTCCGGTTGCCAGACCCGATTTTCCGGAAATAGCTGATTGGATACCGATAGCCAGTTACCGCGTATATCCATGAGCGCCGTATTTTCCGCCCACAGATTTCGGTCCATGCCCCAAACATCGCGGCGGTTGAAGAGTGAGAGGGAATTCGTTACCTCCAACCAGCCTGTATGCTCCGATGCGTAATTGTCGCCAAATCGGGCACCCACCCCATTGGCGGCTAGCAAGCAATGTTCAACGTAGACTTGCGGGGATAGATACCCCGCTTCGATTCCCTGGCCGCAATTTACAAACACGGAATCATAAACCCGCACCCTTTTTCCGGTTCCCGAAAGTGCCATGCCCTCGTGGAAGCAGGCTTCGAACCAGCAATGGGAAACGGTGACCTGGCCCGCGGTATCAGCCCCGGCGTCGAGGCCGTCATCTTTGGTCCAGCCGATCACATCATCCACTAACTCATGCGTTCCCAGTGAAAAATAAAACGCATCATTGTCCCCATCGACATAGGCCGAGTCATTGGTTGGAAAATCCATGAGGGCACTATGGTGAATGGTCACCGCCCCGCCATTAAACTGCCCTCCGGTCTGGCACCGCTGGATGAGGCAATGGTCCATGGTTAGTGAAGCCTCTTCACCATGGAATGCCTGTCCGCTATTCTCGATCAGGTAGGCGTTGGTAAAGGCGGCACTTACGCCGGAACCCAAATAGAAAAGCGCCTCCTCTTTGCGGTGAGAACTGCCGATGCCGTGGTTGGTGAACCATTGATTGTCGGCCCCGCCGCCGGTGAAAATCGCTCCGGTGACTTCGATTTCCGCCGGAGTTCCCCAGCAAACAAAACCTCCCCAGGGACGCGCGCGCGCGGCGGGGATAAAGACCACGGGGTTGGCCCGCTCGCCTTGGATCGAGAGTTTTCCACTTACGGTGATTTCCAACCCGGGTCCTACCATGACAACGCTGCCAGCCTTAATGGTGAGCGTGGCTCCGGTGCTAATCGTCAAGGCGGTCGTAACGCGCATGAACGAATTCGAGGGCCAAACCGTGTCGTTCGTTATGGCGCTAGCAACCTCGATCCATGCGGGGGAGTTCACCCACTCCAAATTCCGGGTTGCTTGCAGGGCGCCAAGTGAAACCTGGCAGGCGATCGTTCCACTCTCGTTCGACCCGGTGGCGAAGCCGAATCCATAGCCGCGTTTGACTTGGAAACGAGACTGGCCCTCCACGATGCCGTTGAGCCGGACCGCTTGGCCTTGGTCATTCTCGGTGAGGGCGATGATTGGATAATCCATCCCGGCGGGAAAGCGCGCGGGAAGGATCGTTTCCAGACGCGCGCGGGAAAGCTCGCTGGCGGAGGAATTTACCAGCGGCCGGGGAGTCCATGGAGCGAGGCCCCATTCGGCGTCGCCGCGCACCGGATCGATGAGCGCAAAGCGGAAAGTTTGCTGGGTTAAGGAGCCGTCGCTGATTTTTTGGCAACTTACCGCCAGTTCATAAAAGCCGGGCACGGTGACTTCAACCCAGGTGGCAATCGGGGTGGTTTGCCCATTCAGCGCGGCTTGATAGGTGTACCCCATTTCGGCCAAGATTCGGAACGCGACGGTTGGGGAGTATTGTTGTCGGTCTTGGACTCCTTCAACCGCGATCTGCCCCGCCGCCTCCAGTGCCAGCCATCCTAGACATGCCCAGCCAATGATGATTAACCGCATATCGTTAAGCTGGAATCAAACTGGAGGACAGTCAATCGGCATTCGCGGAGCATTTCTACCGTCTTTCAAGGCGTTTTATTCTTGCCCCAGCAAATGCCGGGCGAAGAAGTGTTGCAGTCGCCGTTTACCGTACTCGGAACCCGCCACGCCATGGCCCGCGCCGGGCACCACCAGCATTTCAAAATCTTTGTTCGCTTTGATCAAGGCGTTGACCACTTGCATCGTACTGGCGGGATCGACGTTCGAGTCCATTTCACCGACCATTAGGAGTAATTTACCTTGGAGTTTGCCGGCCTGTGTCACATTGGACTGCTCGTCGTAATGGGGCCCCACCGGCCACCCCATCCACAACTCGTTCCACCAGATTTTATCCATCCGGTTATCGTGGCAGCCGCAATCGGCCACGCCTGCCCGGTAGAAATCTCCATGCGCCAGCAGCCCGCGCAACGCGTTCTGGCCGCCGGCTGAAGTGCCGTAGAGACCTACGCGACCGAGGTCCATCGCCGGATCTTTTTGCGCCGCCGCTTTTAACCACAAAATGCGGTCGGGAAAACCCGCGTCCCCGATATTCTTCCAGCATACATCGTGGAATTTCTTGGAACGATAGGAAGTGCCCATGCCGTCGATTTGCACAACAATGAAGCCGATCTCCGCTAGTTCTTGCATTCCCATGATGGCGCTGAATCGTTTAGGCGCGAAGGCGGAATGGGGCCCGGCGTAGATGTTTTCGATGACCGGGTATTTTTTCGCGGGATCGTAATTCGTGGGGCGGACAATGACGCCATAGATATCCGTGACGCCATCGCGACCTTTGGCAACGAATCGTTCCGGGGCGCGCCAGCCGGCTTTAAGCAGTTCATCCGCGCTGGCTTTTTCCAATTCGCAAATGAGTTTTCCATCGGCGGCCCGCCGTAATTCTGTGACCGGGGGCGCGTCCACGCGCGACCAGGAATCGACCAGCCAGCGGTTATCCGGAGCAAACTCAGCGCTATGAGTGCCATCGCCTTCGGTAAGGATGACCAGATCGCCGCCATCGAAATTGACCCGGCAATAATGCAGGTAATAGGGGTCCTGTCCGGGACGGATGCCTCCCGCGCGAAACCAGATCTGGCGCCGCTGGTCATCCACCCGATCCACATGGCGCACGACCCACTCGCCGCGTGTGATCTGGTTTTTGACCTTGCCCGTGGCCGCATCGTAAAGATACAGATGATTCCAGCCATCGCGCTCGCTCAGCCATAGGAGTTCGCCGTTTTCGGTGCGATGCAAATACATTTTTTCGTTGTAGTCGATAAATGTGGGACTGGTTTCCTCCACCACCGTCCGCACGGCGCCTGAAGCCGCATCGATGGCCAGCACTCGTAACACTTGATGGCCGCGCTGATTGTATAAAAAGATGAATTCGCGCGAATCGGGCGACCATTGTTCTTCTCCAATGCTCCACGGATTAGGGAATGAGGTGTCGGATACCGGGATTTGTTGCTTACTCGCGAGGTCAAAAAGTTGGGGGCGCGGATGGTCGATGCGGTCGCCCGGCTTCAGGTAGTCGATGGTGTGCAATTTCGGCTGGAGTTGCGCTTTGGGGGAAGATTCGACAAAATATACTTTATGCTCTTCGCCGGGGCGATTGCGAATGGCCACCAAATGGCGGGAGTCCGGCGCCCAAAAAAAGCGATCCACATAGGGATCATCAGCCGTGCCGTTGATAGATAGTTTGATCTCCTCTTGAGTTTGAGAATTTTGGATCACGACATTGTGATCTTTGATCATTGCGCGCCACTTGCCATCGGGCGAGGGGTTGCCCGGCGCGGCCTGGGGACCTTTGCGCTTTTCACGCCGGTGTTCCTGGGAACGGCTTTTTTGCGCCACGCCGCCCGCGCCGATCTCGACCTGGCCCGGCTTGTCCTCTGCTTCACAAATGGCGATGTCTTTGCCATCCCGTCCGGCGGCCGTCCAGACATGGCCGCTAAAGGTGTGTTGCTCGCGTTCGCCGCCGGGCGCGACCTTGCCGTAGCTGCGGCGCTCGCCGTCCGAATCGATCCAGAAAATCTCCACTTCACTTTCGCTGTGGTTAATAAACGTAAGGCTGGTTTCCTCGCCTGTGCGCGCGCTGGGATGCGGCGTTTCCAGCAGCGCTAGGGAATTTCCGTTCGACCCGCCGGTTTGCTCCCGAAGTTCATAACTTGCCAAGTCGAAAAGCCAGTGTTTGCCACCGAAACGGAAGGTCATTGAATGGTTCGGCGCTGAAAATTCCAGCCCGTCGATGGCCAGTTTGCCCGCCTCCGCCGGTTTGCCGCTGGCCTTGGTTAAGGCTTCAGCCAAGCGCTGATGGTCGAAGGCGGCGCGGCGCTCGCCCTTTTCCGCATCCACCCAGATAAACTCATGCGTGTTGGGGCCGGTTTTGACGCGATACCAAAACTGGTTGTTATCGGGCTGCCAGCGCGGTTGGACACGATCGCGAAACACTTTGTTTTCCAGGCGCGGCCGCAAGTTTTGCGCGCGCTCGTAGTCGGGCGCCTCCGCCTGCGCGCGGAAACATCCCTGGAAGGCCCAAAGACCGAAGCAGATCAAGACCGGTTGCAGACGAAGGAAAGTGGAGAAACCGCGGCGGCGGCGGGTTGCTTGTTGTAATTGCATGATGAAATATTAGTGTCCGGCGACATCCTACCGAAAGGGCTTCCAATTCCGCCAGCGGAATTCTTGGCGGGCAAACTCTGGCAGCCAGCTCCGAGCGCTCGGCAATAGCCGAATTTAGACCGGATGGGCGGGGTTGGTTTGAGCCGCGAGGCGGTCCTGGTAGTAACGCCATAGGACCCACAAGCAAGTCGCGCCCATGCCAGCCCAGGAAATGGCTTTGACCGCCCCCGCGATTTCCGTGTCATGGGCCAGCCAGCCCCATCGGTGCAGGATGGTGTTCCAATCGTGATCTCCTCCACCCACCAATGGCAAGACCAAGGCGCGCGCGTCGGCCATATACCGGGCGATGTTGAGGCCGTTTTCAAAAAACCACAGCAGCGCGGCGGCGAAAGACAACGGTTGGCCTTTCCGCCAGAAGGAAACGGCCAGCGTGATGGGGAAAACGAGTTGACCCAGCGTGCCGCCATAGGTTTCTAGCGGACGGCTGAAAAAACCGACGAACACATGACCCGCCTCGTGAAATAGCAGGTTGGCAGGGTCGATCAAAAATACGAAACCCGGTTCCGAGCGCGCCAGGAGCAGGAAAAACACCGCCGCTCCCACCGCGAATCCCGCGAGCCTTGGACCCGTCACCGGCGCGAACATGCCCTCATCGACAGGATCAGGGATGTCCTCCAGCAGGGGGTTGCTCCGGTTCATGCGCGGCGGTCTTTGCCTTCGGTTTTTTTGGCCAACACTTCCGCTTCGCAGGCGACCAAAACATCGTACATCGCTTGCGCATCGGCGGCCTGGCGCAATTGCGGCAACAATTCGGTTTCCATCGCGATCAAGCAGATGCGGGCTAGAGTGTGCAAGTGGATGCGATCATCCTGGCAGCAAACCAGGAAGAATAAATCCGTTCCCTGGCCATCGGGCGAGCCATAGAAAACCTCGTGCATCGTGCGACCCAACAGCAGGAACGAAGATTCGATCAGGTACGCCTGCTGATGGCGCGCGTGCAGCAGCGCCAACCCGCCGGGAATGGCCGTCGAGCATAGTTCTTCGCGCGCTTCCAAACTTTCCAATAAATCCTTGGAATTGCTGACCTGGCCCGTTTTATCCGCCAGTTCCACCATGTCCCGGATGAGGGACGATTTGGTTTTGGAGGTCATCGCCGTCGCGATGTACTCCGGCTTGATCATGATCGGCATCAACGCCTGGTCCGGGAAGATTTCCGCGGTGCCACGCGTCGATTTCTGGTGATACTCATTCAGCCGCCGTTCCGAAAATCCTAGAATCCGTTGTGACGCCCAGGCATCGATGGTTTCGCGCGCGAACACCATTCGCCCGCCGCGCTTCTCGAATGGGATCTCCTGGTTCCTCACCAGTTTCTCAAGATCCGGCTTTGAAACATGCAAGTACTCCGCCACCTCTTCCGCATTGAACAATTGATACGGCATAAAACCTCTCACTCCTCATGGATAATTCGTATCCACTCGTCCATTATCATGAACCTCCCCGGGGGCGGAGTCAAATCAGGGGACGAGCCCATAAAACTAATTGGGGGGGGCAATGACGCAGCCGGGGAATGAATCAATCCAGGGCCGCGAGCGCGCCGCGCAAGTAGGCAAAGGATTCGATCATGCCCGGCAGAGGGGCGTCGCCGTTGGACTCGTATTCCAGGGCCACGTGATAGGGGAATTTGACGCGCGCCAGCGCTTTTAGCACGCCGACAATATCGATCACCCCCCGGCCGACCTCCGTCGCGCCGCCTTTACCGGTGGCCTCGGTGACGTCTTTCATGTGGAAATCATAGAGGCGACTGGCGCTTTGCTCGATGGCGGCCACGGGGTCCACGCCGATGCGGACGGTGTGGCCGACGTCGATGCAGAGGCCCATGCGGGAATCCCGGTTTTTCACCAGCTCGAGAACGTCGAGGGGGGACGGATAACGTTTATCTCCGGGGCCGTGGTTATGAATGGCGACGCGAAGATCGTATGTTTTGGCCATTTGCTCGACGAGATCCAGCGCGGCGGGCTCGGGGCTGCACACGATGGTGGGCAGGCCGGCGTCCTTGGCGTACTCGAAAAACCCGCGCACCTGTTCCTCATTGTTATCCATGTAGATCACGCCGCCACCCATGAGGACCAGGCCGGCGTTTTCGACTTTTTTCTTTACCGCTTGCCGCTCCTGGGTGGTCGTGCGGAGGGGGAGGTGCATATCTTTCAAAGTGATATACTTTACTTTGAGCTGTTTGGCCATGGTCAGCGCCAAATCCAGGCTGAAATTGCGCAGGGAATAAGAGGCAATGCCGAGTTTCAAACCGTGGGTGGCGTCGCGATCCGCCTTGGTAACCGCCGCCGAAGCGAGGTTGGGCAACGCCGCCGCCGCCATCGCGACCGATCCCGCCATGCCTAGGAAATTGCGCCGATTCATGATTGTATTTTCGATATCCAGTTCGTTAACCGTCGGGTCCGTGCCCCAGTCGGCTGGAGTTCTCCATGGGAAGGGGCATTACGGAGGCATTTTTAAACCCAACCCGATCATGACGCAATGGGTTATTTTTCGTGGCAAAACCACGTGTTCCCACATTGCGGTAAGGGAGCCCCTTTTTGACCCATTGAGGTTGACGGCCATGGTTCCTCCACCGGATATCTTACCCCCTATCACCATGCCCCACCTTTTCAGCAGCATATGACCCGAATAAGGGACGATAGGGCCAAGGGGGGCGCAAAAGACCGGTACCCAGCCATTGCGCGCAACGGCTGGGTCAGTGGTCCGGGTTGGAGGGGTAAACGGTCGCGAGCCGCCTTTACTTGGTCATCGCCGGCCGTGGCCGCGGTTTTTGGAGCTTTAGAATATCGGTTTGATGGCGTTGGCCCACGGTGCGCATGGGGGCGTCCTTAAGCAGCAGCGCGGGGCTGTCGAGTCGGTCGGAGGCCTTGCCGGTGCGGATTTCCTCCACCAGATCCGCCACGCTCTGCAGTACGCGCGTGGGTTGGTACACATAGTCGGCAATGCCTTCCAATTGGGTGGAGCCGCTCAAGACGAGATACGATAAAATGCCCGATTCGATGGCGCCCCGGATGTCGGTTTCCATGGTGTCCCCGATCATCACCACCTGATCCGGCTCGCTAAAGGAAAGTTCGGAAAACTTGCGCCGAGCCCGATGGAACATGTAGCCGTTGGGCTTGCCCAAGTAATAGGCGCGCGCGCCCGTGCTGGCTTCCAGAAACGCCGCGATGGCGCCCGCGCCGGGCCGGGTTTTGGTGCTGGATACCGGGCACCAATTGTCGGGATTGGTCACCAGCAAGCGCGCCCCGCGCTCGATGCACTCATGGGCTTTGCCCAATTTGCCGAGCGTGGCCTCGCCTTCGCCTACCACCACATAGCGGGGCCGGATGGCGTCATTGGCGATCCGGCGCTCGTGCAGCGCCGTTAGCAAGCCGCCTTCGCCGATGACGAACACAGTGCATTCGGGATCGGTTTCGCTTAGGAAATCCGCCGTGTTCAACGCCGAGGTGTAGAAGAAGCGCGAACTGAGACCGCGAATGCCCAAGTGTTCAAGGCGCACCACGAGATCCTCCGGCGTCGGAGCCGAGTTATTGGTGAGGAATAGAAAGGGCGTGCCGGTGTCCTGCAACGCCTGGACAAAGTCAGCCGCTCCGGGAATCAACTGATTTTCCCGATAGATCACTCCATCCATGTCGATAAGATAGCCTGTTTTCATTATAAAATACTCCGCATGGTTCATGCTATTCATGGGTGTTTGCCCGCGCGTGAAGGCGCCGGCGATCCAGAAATGACGGTTGCGGTTTAGCCGTCGTCCCATCCTAAGCAGTTCTCGTGCCGAGGAGGGGTCGCAGACGTAACTCCTTGGTAATAGGCGGTCAACACCAGAGCCGCCGGTTGATAAAAGAACCAATCTGGCTAAGAATAGCCAATTTACCGCGCAAATACTTCCATGCTGTGATGACGATTGCGTGACCGCCAAGCATAGATTGCGTGATCCTTTTGCGGGCTCGCCTCGGCCGCCGGAGGAGCCGAACGTTCAGCCGCCGCCAAATAAACACCTCATTATGCGTCAGTGATTTCCACTTGAAGCATCAGCGGCTCGAATGGATACTGGTCAGGCTCGCGCCGAATGATCGGCCCTGTTTACATCGCTTTTTTATATGAAATTTGATTCCACTCGTTTGGATACGCTTGCCTTGCATGCCGGCCAAGAACCGGACCCTGTGACCGGTTCGCGGGCGGTCCCCATTTATCAAACTACCTCCTACGTATTTAAAAGCTCGGAGCATGCCGCCAATCTGTTTGCCTTAAAGGAATCCGGCAACATTTACACGCGGTTGATGAATCCCACCACCGATGTATTCGAAAAACGAGTGGCGGCGATCGAGGGGGGGACTGGGGCTTTGGCGGTGGGTTCGGGCCTGGCGGCCATTGCCCTCGCCTTATTGGCGATTACGCAATTGGGAGACGAGATTGTTGCTTCCGATAGCTTGTATGGGGGCACCTATTGTCTGTTTCATCACACGTTTCCGAAGTTGGGACGGAAGGTCAAATTCGTGAAATTAAGCGACCCCGAGTCGTTTCGGAAGGCGATCACGCCGAAAACCCGCGCGATTTACGCGGAAACCATCGGCAATCCCCGGCTGGATGTGCCCGATTTCGAAAAAATCGCCGCGATCGCGCACGCGGCGGGCATCCCGTTTGTCGTCGATAACACCATCGGCGTTGGGCTCGTTCGCCCGTTTGATTTCGGGGCGGATATTCTCGCCTCCTCGGCGACCAAGTATATTGGCGGACACGGCACTTCTCTGGGCGGCATCATCGTCGATTCCGGCAAATTCAAATGGAACAACGGCAAGTTCCCTGAGTTCACCGAACCCGACCCCAGTTATCACGGATTAAAATACTGGGAGGCGCTGAATAACGTTCCCGGTGTGGGCAACATCGCTTTCATCGCCAAAGTGAGGGTCACCTTGCTGCGGGATTTGGGACCCGCCCTGAGTCCGTTCAACGCCTTTCAATTCCTGCAAGGTTTGGAGACGCTTGGCTTGCGGCAGGAGCGCCATTCCAGCAATGCCATGGCGACCGCCCGTTTCCTTAAAGCGCACCAGCGGGTCAGTTGGGTGACTTATCCGGGATTGGAAGATAACGCCGCCTACCCCGTCGCCGCCAAGTATCTGAAAAAGGGATTCGGCGGCATTGTTGGTTTCGGCATCAAAGGCGGGCGGGCGGCGGGTATTAAATTCATCGATTCGGTGAAATTGCTGTCGCATTTGGCCAATATCGGCGACGCCAAGAGTTTGGTGATTCACCCGGCTTCGACTACGCACCAACAACTCACCCCGGCGGAGCAGGAAGCCACCGGAGTTACCGCCGATTACATTCGGCTTTCGATCGGCTTGGAAGATATCGAAGATATCAAAGCTGACATAGATCAAGCCCTGGCAAAAGCGGTTTGCTAATTAGTGGCCGACGAAGGCCGCGAGCCGGAGGACGGCAACGGCAAACTCACGGGGTTCGCCGGATTGGGAGCCTGGCTTAGCCAGGTCGCAATCCGCTCCCGGCCTTCGGAAACCGGCCAGCCTAGGTAGATCTCCGGGTACGGAGACAATAATATTTTCGCGCGCCGCAGCAGGGCGATTCCCGGCTGCGAACGCGCCTTTTTAAAATGCACAAAGGCGCCGGCGATTTGGATTAGCGCTTTGAAGAAATCCCCGGGTGCTCCTTGCTTATCTTGCAGCCAGAGCGCTTCCAGGACTTCATGGGCGGCGAAATATTCGCCTCGATTGAAGCATTGGAAAAAATCCAGATAAGGCGCGGGGAACGGGCTGCCTAATTTTTGTTCAGACCCGGCCGCCGCGATCCCCGGCGGCTTGAAGGAATGGTTGTTTGTCACGCGTGTTTACCAGGTGTTAAGCACATCGATCATTTGGCGCAGTCGGCCGTAGTTGCGTCGGTTAAAGCCAAAGGCAATGCGCGGTAGGTTGGGGCAGTCTTGATCCGCTTGTTCCTCCGGTGTGGCGGGGAGAGCCTGCACGGGTGCGCCTTCGATAATATCCTCGAAATCTTCATTCAGGGCCGCCAGCGCCGAAGCGGTGGGCGGATGCTGGAGCCGGATGACCAGAAGATCCTTCACAAAACGGAAGGAATGGTAATTCCGGTAAAAACGCGTGATCCATTTCACGGCTTGATCCGTGTTATCGGTGGATTGGTAAAAATACAGGTCTTCGGGCGAAATCAAGGCGTCGCGCAATAAATGCTCGCGAATGTACTTGTCCCAAGTCTTCCAGTACGTGCCGCCCGGGCGGTCGATTAAAATGAGCGGCATGATCCGGCTTTTGCCGGTTTGCATTAGGGTTAACGCCTCGTAACCCTCATCGAGCGTGCCCAAGCCTCCGGGGAACAGCACCAACGCATCGGCGTGCCGCACGAAGGTCAGCTTGCGGGTGAAGAAATATTTAAAATGGATCAGCTTGGGATTTTTTTGAATGACGGGATTGGGCGCTTGCTCCCAGGGCAATTGAATATTCGCCCCAAAGCTTTTTTCCGGCCCCGCGCCTTCGTGCCCGGCCTGCATGATGCCTGGGCCCGCGCCCGTGATTACCATAAAACCGGCGGCGGCGATTTTTTGGCCGAAATCGACGGCCTGACGATATTCCGGCTGGTCCGCCTGGGTGCGCGCGGAGCCGAAGATCGTGACTTTGCGCGTTTGTGAATACGGCGCAAAGGCGCGAAACGCATAGCGTAATTCACGCACCGCGGTCTGAATCACCCGGGCGTCGCCGCGATCGGCCACATCCGTTAACATCTTGAGCGCATTTTCGATGATGTCCGCCACCAGATCCGGGTTGGCGCCGCCTCCTTTGCTATCGATCAGGTCGCGTATGCGCCGTTTTAAATCGGCATCCAAGGCCGTTTTCCGTTCCATCGGGTTAATGTAACCCAGGAAACTGGCGCCGCAAGTGGCTGGTATGGTGATTCATAGGCGACAGCGAAGGGGCGGGGATGAAAAACGAGGGTTTATTTTCATGCTCGGGGAAGGACTTCGGAGTATTCAGCCACACCGCGAAGCCCGGTTATGCGGACTAATTTTGATGGCGAGGGTTCGAGAGAATCGCCTTGCCTAACCGGGGGGGATCGCCTCCATAATACCGCTTACCTTTAACCGACACAGGTTGAAGGACGATTGATTTTATCATGAGCGTCACAGTGCAAAGCAAAAAAGAGCTGATGACCGGGAACGAGGCGATTGCGCGCGGGGCTTTCGAGGCCGGCGTCACGGTCGCCACCGGTTATCCAGGCACGCCTTCCACGGAAATTCTGGAAGCCGTGGCAACGTACAAGCCGGACATCTACAGCGAATGGTCGCCGAATGAAAAGGTGGCGCTGGAAGTCGCGGTGGGGGCATCCCTAGCCGGAGCCCGGTGCATCGTCACCATGAAACATGTCGGCCTGAACGTCGCGGCCGATCCTTTGCTCACCTTCGCTTATGTGGGCGCCGTGGGCGGTTTGGTGGTTTGCGTGGCCGATGATCCGGGCATGCATTCCTCGCAAAATGAACAGGATACCCGCCATTATGCTCGCCTAGCCAAGATCCCCATTTTCGAGCCTTCCGATTCTCAGGAAGCCAAGGAATATCTCAAAATTGCCTTGGAGGTTTCCGAGCAACTGCAAACGCCGGTGATCTTCCGCAGCACGACGCGGGTGAGCCATTCCCGCAGTCTCGTGCGGATTGAAGAGCCGCGGCGTCCGGCGCGCAAAATCGGTTTCGAGAAGAATCCCCCCCGGTTCGTGCCCATCCCGCTATGGGGACGGGTGATGCGCCGTAACGTCGAGGAACGCCTGGCGAAATTGAAGGCGGCCGCCGATAAGTCGCCCGCCAACCGGATTGAAATGCGGGATAGTCACTTGGGCATCATCACTTCGAGCATCGCCTATCAATATGTGCGCGAGGTGTTTCCCGAAGCTTCCGTGCTCAAGTTGGGCTGGGCTTATCCGTTCCCGGATGAGCTGATCCGCCAATTTGCCGGCCAGGTCAAAAAAATCCTGGTGGTCGAGGAACTCGATGATTTCCTGGAGGAACATGTCAAAGCGCTGGGCATTGCGTGTGACGGGAAGAATTTTGTCCCCGGCATCGGGGAATTGTCGCCCACGCGCCTGCAAGCGGCGCGCGCGAAATACGAAGGCAAGCCGGAGCCCGCCGTCCCCGCCGCGGTTACGGATTTGCCCAGCCGTCCGCCGGTCCTTTGCGCCGGTTGCCCGCATCGCGGCATTTTTTACGCGCTGGCGCAATTCGATGTCGTCGTTACCGGGGATATTGGCTGCTACAGCCTGGGAGTTTTTCCGCCGTTGAACCGAATGGACACGATCTTGTGCATGGGCGCGGGGGTGTCTATGCCGCAAGGATTCGAAAAAGCCGGCGAGCCGAAAAAAGTGGTGGGCATTGTGGGCGATTCGACCTTTTTCCATTCGGGCATCACCGGCCTGATCAACATTGTGCATAACAAGGGGGTGTCCAAAATCATCGTGGTGGATAATCGCATCACGGCGATGACCGGCCACCAGGATAATCCCGGCACTGAGTTTAACCTGATGGGCGAGGTCACGCCCTCGGTTTCCATCGAGGCCATTGCCAGCGCCTGCGGGGTGAAACGCGTGTTTACCGTGAACCCCTACGATGTGCAAAGCACGACCCAGCTGTTGCGGGAAGAGCTGGAGATCAAGGAGCCTTCCTTAATTGTCTCGCGCGCCGTGTGCCCACTCCATGAGGGCAAACCGGTGGGGCCGCCGTTAACCATCAACACGGATCAATGCCAGAACTGCGAACAGTGTTTGAGCTTGGGCTGTCCGGCTTTGGAAAAGGAAGCCAGCCAAGGATTGCGCATTAACGATTCGCTTTGCGGCGGCTGCGGATTGTGCGAGCAGATTTGTCCGTTCGAAGCCATTCAGAAGGGAAATTCGAAATGAGTTCTGTTGTAAATATCGTTCTCGCCGGGGTCGGCGGCCAAGGCATTTTGCTGGCCAGCGAAATTGTCGCGCGGGCGGCGATGGCCGCCGGATTCGAAGTGAAAACCAACGAAGTTCACGGCATGGCCCAGCGGGGCGGTTCCGTGATCGCGCAGATCCGTTACGGCGCCGAAGTGAACAGCCCGTTGGTGGCCACTGGTTCCGCCCAAGTGCTGGGCTCGCTCGAGCGTATCGAGGCGTTGCGTTTCGCGGACTTCCTGGCGCCGGATGGCCTGGCGGTGGTCTCCAATCAAATGGTGGTGCCCGTCACGGTCTCCAGCGGTAGCGCGCCCTATCCGGCGGACGCCGAAGAGCGTTTACGCAAGGCATTCCCCCGTTTGTTGTATTTTGACGCGGTGGCGCTTGCCACCGCCGCCGGCAATGTGCGGGCCTCGAACGTGGTCGTGGTGGGCGCTTTGGCGACGGGTTTGAAATTGCCGCTCGAATCCTGGCAGGCCGCCATTCGCGAAGCGGTTAAGCCCAAGTACGTCGAACTGAATTTGAAGGCTTTTGAATTGGGCTGGACCCTGAAAGCCTAACCGCTTGCCGCCCGCTGGATTTGCGCCACGACATACTGGGTGGCGTGACCGGCGGAGGATTTAAAACAAACCGGCCGCGTTCTTGGGAACGCGGCCGGGGCGTTTATAAAACTAAGCTTTAGCGCGGTCTTACATGTGGGCAATGATATTGTCTCCGAACTCGGAGCATTTGATTTCGGTGGCGCCTTCCATTAAGCGCGCGAAATCGTAGGTCACTCGCTTGGACGCGATGGCGCCATTGAGGCCTTTGAGGATCAGATCGGCCACTTCGGTCCAACCCAGATAGCGGAACATCATTTCACCACTGAGCACCACGCTGCCGGGATTCACCTTGTCGAGGTTGGCGTATTTAGGCGCGGTACCGTGGGTGGCCTCGAAAATGGCGTGACCGGTCACGTAATTGATGTTGCCGCCCGGGGCAATGCCGATGCCGCCGACTTGCGCCGCCAGGGCGTCGGACAAATAATCGCCGTTTAAATTCAGGGTGGCGATCACCGTGAAATCCTCCGGCCGCGTGAGCACTTGTTGCAGGGTGATGTCCGCGATGGCGTCCTTGACGAGCACCGCGCCCCCTTTGAGGGCCGCTTTTTGCTCCGCGTTGGCCGCCTCTTCACCTTGGGCTTTCTTGGTCTTTTCCCACTGGGCCCACGTATAGACTTTGCCGGGGAACAAGCGTTCCGCCACGGCGTAACCCCAGTCGCGGAAGGCGCCTTCCGTGTATTTCATGATGTTTCCCTTATGCACCAGGGTCACACTTTTCTTGCCTTCGCGGAGGGCGTATTCGATGGCGGCTTTCACCAGTCGGATGGTGCCCAAGTTGGACACGGGCTTGATGCCGATGCCTACTTGCACCACGGGCGCGGCTGGATCTTTGAATTCCTCGCCGGCGGCTTGCAGGAACGCGGCCGCGGCTTTTTCGGTGCCAAAACGGATTTTAGCGAAATCTTTAGGGAAATTCCGCGCCAGGAAATCCAGCGCTTTTTGGGCTTCGGGCGAACCGGCGGGATACTCGATGCCCGCGTAGATATCTTCCGTGTTTTCGCGGAAAATAACCATGTTAACCTTTTCGGGATGCTTCACCGGGGAAGGCACGCCCGTAAAATATTGCACCGGTCGCAGACACACATAGAGGTCGAGCATTTGCCGCAAAGCGACGTTGAGCGAGCGGATGCCGCCACCCACCGGGGTGGTTAGCGGACCTTTGATGCCAACCAAATACTCCTGAAACGCTTGGACGGTGTCATCCGGCAGCCAGTTGTCGAATTTTTGTTTGGCCGTTTCCCCGGCAAACACCTCGAACCAGGCCACCTTACGTTGGCCGTGGGACGTTTTTTGCACGGCGGCGTCGAACACGCGCTGGCTGGCCGCCCAAATGTCCGGGCCGGTGCCATCGCCGCGAATAAAGGGGATGACCGGCTGTTCCGGCACTTGCAACCGGCCGTTTTGAATCGCTATTTTACCGCCCGCGGGAGGTGTGATCGATTGATATGCCATAGTCTGTCGTGTATCCGCACGTGAGAGTCCCAGTCTAAATCCGGCATGATGGTTTCGTTTGCAAAGCCGTGCGGATAGAAAACGAACACCCCGGATTATCTAGTTCCCCGCGTCGAATCGAAGGGAGCCTTTCCAGAAGCGCAATATAATCGGGAACCGCCGAATTTCCAGAAATATCTCCGCCGCGAGCAGGCCGAAGGCCGCTAAACTGACCGCGGCAAATCAGTACACATCCGCGGTCCAGCCCACGGAACTTTTCACGATTCGCACGCCCACTTTGCCCGGTGGCACGTTGGCTTGCAGAACGAGCGTGGCGCCTTGGAAAATTTCCACCAACAGCTGGTCGGCGGGCTTGGTTTTCACGATCTCCGCCTGACCGGGATGCGCGGGTAGTTGCAGCAATTCCTTGGGGGCGGTATTTACGGCGGCCGTGAAATTGCCTTTATGCGGGCTGAATTCATAGTTACAGACGCATACCGAACCCGCGGTACCCGACACCTGCAGGGTCAGGTTTTGAAAAGTGTCCGGGTCCAAAGTGCGCGTCAGCGGGTCCGTGGCGCACGAAACTAGCAATAGGCAAATTGGAACCAAAGCTCCAATGAAACGAATTAAGCATTTCATAAGTCGACAGCCTAACGCAGCCCGGGTGGGAATTCCAGCGTATTCCTCGGGCCGTGAACGCGGCTAATTCCCGCTGGCTGGAGATACGCTGGCGCTGATGGATAGATCCAGCGATTCCAAGTCGGCTGAGACCTGAGGCGTCACGCTGATGGAAAAGGGGGAGGCCTGGGCTGGTTCGCTCGTACTTTTACCGGAGGCAATCATTCCAGAGAATCCATCGAAGACGGTTATTCTAGCGCCCGCGCACATTATGCCTTCGGTCGGCGTAGCCAGCTTTGTTAGCAAGGTTTTGGCGTCATTAGGGTTCAGGGTGGCCTGCGCGGTGCTTTCCCGGCCTTCGGCTTTGACGGAATCCAATCCCAACTGCGCGAGCATGGTTTCGGGGATTTCAGCCGTAGTGGTTTCGAGCGTAACCGTCGCCTTTGGAGTTTGGGACGGATCCAGGCCAGGAGGCAAGTCGGCGGTATCCGTCAAAGGAGTCGCCGTTGGGGTCATTACTAAAAAGGTGCGTTTGCCAGGGGCGGTGGCCCAGCCACCCGTGACTACGGTTTTGCCATTGCCAACGTGGGCGGTTACTTGCGCTAGGTAGGGATGGCTGGCATCGTCCGGTGGCTCGGTTGGGGCGGCCACTGGCGGATTAGGGTGGGGCTGGCCTGGTCGAACCTGGGCGCGCAAACGCCCCACTTCGCCGCGTAAGCGCAATAATTCCGAGAGTTGCGCTTTGGTTAAGCCCGGCGCATTGGCCTGAGCCGTCCGATTGGATAAGCTTTCATTCTCCGCTTGGAGCGCGGCTAATTGCTGGATTTGCCGTCGCAAATCGCGATTGGCGGCGCGCAATTTCGTGGTTTCGTGATATTGGAAGAGCGCGCCGGTGAGGCCGGCTGCCGCTATCACCACTAGCGCGGCGGTTTTGATCTGAGACATCGTGATGGTTGTGCTGAGATTGACCGAAGTGATTGCCCCCGCCGCGAGCGAGGCGGCGGTAATGGTGCCAGCCAAGCTGGCGGGCGCGGATTGAATGCCGTTCGCCATGATGGCTAGCGATAAAGCCGAAGCGGAGGCCGTTACGCCCCGGCGAAGGAGTAAAGCGCGCAGTTTATCCAACGCTCGGTCCACCCGTTTGCGCGCCGCCTCCTCACTCCAGCCGAGCGCCGCGCCCACTTGCTTGAATGAGCGTTTTTCAAAAAAACGCAACAGCAGCGCGTCCCGATCTAGCGGGAGCATGGCGTTCAACGCTTCATCGAGCCATGGCCGGGCTTGCTCCCAATCGGGATCGGGGGTTGGGGTTGGCGCATTCATGAGCACGGCCTCCTGTTCGCGGGCTTGGCGGCGGCTTTCGGCGCGCAACACATCCAGCGCGGTGAATCGCGCATCGCGATGCAGCCAGCCAGCCAGGACGATCTGGTCCGGCATCGCCGCCGCTTTGCGGGCGAGGTTCGCGAAGACGATTTGGGTGACATCTTCCGCCAACTGCCGGGTGCGCACCTGGCGCAGCGCCGTGGAGTAGACAAAATTCAGATGGCGCGAAACCAGTTCCGCAAACGCTTCTTGCGAGCCGGTTTTCGCGTACTGCGCGAGCAACTGTTGATCGTCCATCGTCATTTCTATATACTAAACGCCGCTCGCAGGCGAAACCGGACGGAATATTTACCCTGCGGCTGCCTGGCCTGGGGGCCACGGCGGGGATTCAGGACTGACTTACTCGACAGGGCAAGGCTTTCTGCCATATTAGGTAGCATGGATACGCCAGATAATTTGGACGAATTGCTGATCTGCCGGCTTGAACCGAGTCACCGCTTGTCCGAGCCATGCACCGTCGTCATCTTCGGTGCGAGCGGTGATTTGACCGCGCGCAAACTGATGCCCGCTTTATATCGACTGGCCAGTCTGGGGCAATTGCCTAAGCCTTTTCGAATCATCGGTTTTGCCCGCCGGGAAAAAACCGATGAGTCTTGGCGGCGGGAAATGCAAACGGCGATCCGGGATTTTGCGCGGGCGGACAAGCTCACCGCGGAAGAGTGGGAACGTTTTGCGGAAAACATTTCCTATTGCCAAGGCGATTTGGAAGATCCCGCCGCTTATCAGAAGCTGGCCGCCAAGATTGGGGCGTTTAACGAGGAAGCGCTGCGTAACCATGTGCTCTTTTACCTCGCGGTTGCCCCGAGCCAATTCGCGGGCATCGCCGGCCATTTGAGTCAGGTTGGGCTTTTGGGGAAGATTGAATCCACTGGCGTGTGGCGGCGGCTGGTGATCGAGAAACCGTTTGGCCACGACTTGGCTTCCGCCCGGCAATTGAATGCCGAGCTGGGCCAGTTCGCGCACGAAAAACAGATTTATCGCATTGACCATTATTTGGGCAAAGAGACCGTCCAGAACATTTTGATGTTTCGCTTTTCCAACGCCATTTTCGAGCCGATCTGGAACCGGCAGGCGGTGGACAACGTGCAAATCACCGTCAGCGAAAAACTGGGCGTGGGCGGGCGTGGTGGTTATTACGAGGAGGCCGGCGCCTTGCGGGATATGGTGCAAAACCACCTGCTGCAAGTGCTCGCCTTGGTGGCTATGGAACCGCCGGTGTCGCTCGATCCGGAAGCGGTGCGCGATGAGAAAACTAAACTGCTGCGTTCGATCGTGCCGCTGGCGCCCGTTCAAGTGCCGCGTCGCGCCGCCCGGGGCCAGTATATTGCCGGCCAAATAGACGGCCAAGCCCGTCCCAGTTACCGGCAGGAAGACAAAGTCAAACCGGACTCAACCGTCGAAACTTACGCCGCGCTCCGCCTTGAGATCGATAATTGGCGTTGGTCGGGGGTACCCTTTTATTTGCGCACCGGTAAAAACCTGCCGCTGAGCGCGAGCGAAGTAAGGGTGCAATTTCGCCCGCCTCCCCGGGTGCTCTTTGCCGCCCAATGCGGCCCCAAGCTCGACGCCAATGCGATCACGTTGCGGTTGCAGCCCGACGAGGGCATTTCCCTTCGTTTTAACGGCAAGATTCCGGGCGCCAGCACGCAATTGCGGCCGGTTCGGATGCACTTCAGCTACGAGTCCGAATTTGGCGCTTACACTCCGGAAGCGTATGAACGCTTGTTGTTGGATGCCATCGCGGGGGACCCGGCCCTCTTTATCCGGAGCGACGTGGTCGAAACCGCCTGGGGTATCATCGATCCGATTCGCGCGGCGTGGGCATCCGAGCCCTTGAAGCCGGAAGAGTTTTATGCGGCGGGTACTTGGGGGCCGGCGGCGGCGGATACTTTGCTCACCCAATCCGGCCATGCCTGGCGCAATCCCGACGCGCGCTGAAGGTGTTCCGTCGAAAGAGCGGCGGCATCCGGCTGAGTGCCAATCTCGCCTAATCGGGACGGCGGGGAAAGGTTCGCAAAACCCATTCGCGCAACGGCCGGGGTTAGGCGCGCAAATACTGGGTTGGGAATTTCCAGGGGTCCCGGTATTGGGGCAAGGCCAGTCGCGCGGCCTCGGGGTCGCCCACGATGGATTCGGTGGCCGGATCGAACCGGATCGACCGTCCTAGTTTGAGCGAT
The DNA here is from genome assembly GCA_002306985.1 of Verrucomicrobia bacterium UBA1319. Lineage (GTDB taxonomy): Bacteria > Verrucomicrobiota > Verrucomicrobiia > Limisphaerales > UBA1319 > UBA1319. The sequence goes on along the minus strand of DBTJ01000132.1, from coordinate 21,518 downwards.
AACAAGCTCAGTCCAATGGGCACGTCCACGCGCGTGTGATAGGCGGGGTTGCAAGTGGGTTGCTGGCGAGTTTTGACGCAATCCAGCCATTCCCGCTCATGCCCCGGGGAGGGCGGCAACGACGGCGCGGGAGCGGATTTACCCTTCATCAGATCCCCTTCGCCCAGGATGCGAAACATGCCATAGTTGGCATAAAGGGTGCCGTTGAGGCCGTGAAAATAAATGCCCAGCCGCCGCTCGGGCGCCGCGTCGCCGCGCATAAGGAAGTCGTAACTATTGGTGAGCGACGACATCCATGTCAGCGTCAGGTTTGGATACTGCCAGATGACTTCATGGTTATCATAGGCGTCCCCATCGTCTTTAATGACGAATCGCCCCCCCGAAGCGCTGGTGTTGACGGGATACCCCAGATTCATCGCCCAGATAGGCAAGTCGATGATGTGGGGCGCCATGCCCGGGGTCCAGCCGCCGCTGTAATCCATCCATGAGGAATGATAATACGCGTCTTGGGCCAGCAGGCGGTTAAAGGGACGCAACGGGGCCGGGCCGCACCAGAGATCCCAGTCGAGGCCTTCGGGCGTGGGGCCGTTGCCTGGGGAGCCCACCCCGGCCGCGGTTTGGTTCATCACGTTGAAGGTGCGCACCGTGCCGATCGCCCCCAAATGACCGGCTTGGATGAATTCAACCACGCGGCGATAGTTTTCCGAGGCGTGAATTTGCGTGCCCACCTGGCAGATGCGGCCGTGTTTGCGGACGGCGTTCTTCACGGCGAGGCTTTCGCCCAGATGTAGCGTCATCGGCTTTTGCAGATAAATATCCTTGCCCGCTTCGCAAGCGGCAATGGCTTGCAACGCGTGCCAGTGTGGCGGCGTGGCGATGATGACGGCGTCCAGATCCTTTTGTTGCAGCATTTCCCGGTAATCGCGATACCCCTTGCAGGTGTCCTTGAATTGATCGACCACCGGGTTGCGCCGGGAATCCCAGGCATCGCAAGCGGCGGTGATGACGACGTCGGGTTGGCTGGCGCAAGCGCTCAGATTGGCCCGGCCCATGCCGCCGCAGCCAATGATGCCCAGATGGATGCGGCTATTGGGGCCGGGCTTTTTCCCCTCGGCGGCCGGGGCGTCCGCGCCGGATAAATGAGGCGCGGCGAAGCCGATGGCGGTGAGCGTGGCGGCCTTCTCGATGAAAGCGCGGCGATTCAATGACGGCGTGGGGTTCATGTTTTTGGGTTAATGGGGTTTTACTGGGAGCGAATTGGCGTAGGCGGACCCAAGTTGGGCCATCTCGGTTTCTTCAACCTGGCCGGCGTGAATCCAAAGCCGGTATTTTAGCGTCAGCGGACGATCTTTTTTAAGGGCATAGCGGGTGCCGGACTCGGGGAACGTGGGTTGCAGCCAGTTCAGCCCTTCAAATTTGACCCATTCACCCGGATAATCCGGATTGGTGGGATGCTGGAAAATGGCCAGTCCGGTCGGGCGGCGCCCACCGGGGAAAAGGCCGTTTAAGTCCGCCCAGGCGATGCGTGGGGTCGTACCCGCCGGGTCGGTGTGGCAAATGATTTGCTGATCTTTCACCGCTGACAGGCGCACGTTCAAGCCGCCGTAGAGTTTGGTTTCACGGCGGGCCACGGTCACTCCGTCTTCGAGGGCGGTGAATTGAAACTCCAGATCCACCCACCGCCCCGCTTCGTTGGCGCGCCAGATCCGCAAGCTGGCTTGCTCGCGCACCAGCGGTTTTCGATCCTCCCACCACCAAATATTTTCGGCGCTGACTTGCGCGAATAGGGGACCTCCTTGGCCGGAGCACCGCCCCGTGGGTCGGGCAAAGACTCGCTGCAACGCGTGCAAGTCACCCCGGCCTTCCCCGCACTCCACTTCCGGCCACGCCCAATAAATGCCGCGATGGTGCGGATGATCCACCGGCCAATCCAGGGTCATCTCCTCCCCGTCCAGCCCCATCAAAGGATGGATGTAATCACTCCTGGCCTTGGCATACTTAAGGTAGTCAGGATGAATCGAGGCAAGCCGATTGCCGGGATCGTTCGTTTGATAGTTGTAGGCTAGGACCAGGGCGCCCGTCTCCGTGAGATGCCAGCGGCCCGTGGCCGGATAATGAACAGCGCGCATCCGCTCCTCCGGTTGCTGGCTGCTGGCCGACAATGTCCAGCGGCCCTCGGTCGTTTCCGACGCCAGCCACCACAGTATGCCCTCGGAGGATTTCGGCGTGTCGGGCAGAAATTGCGCCGTCAAAGATCGCGCTGGCGCGGCAGCCGTTTCGCCCGCGGCGCGCAACTCGAGTTGTCCCAGCCCCGCTTTGATATCGGAGTATTTCGAAAGCTCAATGCGCGTTCCCATGGGCGGCGCGCATTTCAAAATGGCGTTAGCTACGGGGGGAAGCTGCAATGGAGGGGGTTCGGCCCGGCCGGCTGAAGCCAGGATTCCTAGAATGGCGGCGGCCTCGAGGAATTGGAGGGTTTTCATTCCTGCCAATAATAAGGCTTATGTTCACCGCGTTCAATGCCTTTTTAATCCGCTAAGCGCGGGCGTCAAAGGTTAAACTCCGGCCCGAGGTAAATCTCGCGGGCTTTGGCGTCGTTGACCAGGAATTCGCCGGTGCCCTCGCAAAGCACTTCGCCCCGGTGGATTAAATAAGCGCGGTCCACGAGTTTAAGCGTTTCGCGCACATTATGGTCGGTGATTAGGATGCCGAGGCCGCGATCGCGCAGGCGGCGCAGGATTTTTTGCACTTCGTAAACCGCAATCGGGTCGATGCCGCTGAAGGGTTCGTCGAGCAGCAAAAGCTTGGGACTGGTGACGAGCGCGCGGGTCACTTCCAGCCGCCGTTTCTCGCCGCCGCTCAAGAGGTAAGCCTTGCTTTTGGCGAGCCGGGCGAGGTCCAGTTCATCGAGTAAATACTTCAATCGCACCCGCCGCTCGTCGGGGCCCATCCGGCAGGTTTCCAAAATGGCGAGGATGTTTTGTTCCACCGTCAGTTTGCGGAAAACCGACGGTTCCTGCGTTAAATAGCCGATGCCGCGCCGCGCCCGTAAATGCATGGGCAGTTCCGTGACCTCTTCGCCCAAAAAATGGACCGCTCCGGAGTCGGGACGAATCAAACCCACCACCATATTGAAGGTGGTGGTTTTGCCCGCGCCATTCGGACCGAGCAAGCCGACGATTTCACCCGGTTTGACGTTGACCGATACGCGGTTGACGACTCGGCGTTTGCGATACTCCTTAACCAATTGATCGGTGGCGATCAACCAGGAGCCGGACTCGGCCGGTGCTGGAGCGGCGTCGGAGGCGGTGATAGGTTTGGTCAGGCTCATGTTGGCGGGCTTAGGGTTTCACCGGGTTTTTTCTAGATTTGAGCGGCATGACCACCCGGTAATTGGGGGTCCAGATAGTGTGCGCCTTCAAATCGAGATAGATGATGGGGCAAGTCATGGTTCCCATGCTGCTTTCGACGCTGGGGCTGCCGGTTAATTCAGCTTGCTCCTTGGAAATATCATAATTGAGACGATCCCCGTGGACGATGCCATCCTTTAAATGCACTTGCACGCCGTTTTCGGCGACCATTCGAATGGGGGCGCCACGCTCGAATTCGCCCACCAGGCGCTGGCAGTCCAGTTTGCGGAACATCGCGTTGGTGGCGTGCTCGTTGGGCGCGATGGTGTATTGCACATTGGTTTCGGCCAACAAACTTTCGATTTGCACGCTGTTGGTGGCCATTCTGACCACGAGCAACTCGCAGGACAAAGTGCCTTCGGCTTGGCCGGCCGCCAATTCGGTGACGCGGACGCCGCCCCGAAACATCGCCAGGCCCGGCTCCCAGTCATATTGGTCGCAGATAATTTTCAGGGACCGGGGCCGGTTGGTGGCCGCCGCGTTGGTGGAGGCGAAGCCCGGAATGAGTGAATGGGCCGATTGATCGAGCTGCAAAAACAGCGAGGCATGATCGCGGGCTGACATTTCACGGTGTTCCGTGTTGAAGCGAATCAGGTCCGCGGCGCCGGATTGAGGCCCCATTTGCCAGGCCACTTTGCCGCTGAATTTCGCGATTTGACGCGATTTGTCGTAGTCGAGCCGGGAGGCGTGGATGTTCGTACGCCCTTGCTCGATCACCACATCATTGACCAAAGTTAACACGTCGAATTTGGCGGTGGGTGAGCTGTTGGTAATGGTGAGCAAACCGCAGCTTAACCGCACCGGTTCAGCGGCGACGTCCGTTTCATTGGCCCGGACCAGGCCTTTGAACACCGCGCCATTGGTCCAAAGCCGCGATTCGTCGGCGCGAATTTCCACAAATTCATTTGTGTGGGCGGCCACCGGCGCCCGGTTGGTTGGCTGGGCCAAGGATTGGAAAAGATCGGACGATTGGATCATATCGCCACTGGGTAATTTGGCGTAGCTATTGCCTTGGGCGATGAATAATTTAGTGTGGCGATCGAAGAGCAATCGGTCGGCGCTACCTTCGCGCTCGGCTCGTTTCCAGGTGGGATGGCCGGTCAGTTCGACGCGATCCTGGCCGTTCTCAAACTGGTATTCAGCGCGGTCCGAGCGGGTTTCGGTTTGTTGATCCGGCAGGCTCACGACCACATTGGTTTCCGCCACGATTTGTTCCACTTGGCTTTCGGAGGAGACGGTTTCCATGGCGCTGTTGGTCGCGCGCAGTTTGATGGTCAGCCATTCGCTGGTGATATCCATTTCCGGATCATGGGCGCGCACCTTATCCCAGAACGACACTCGGCGCTCAGTCTGGCTGAACTCCGAGCCGCGCGAGGTGATTTCGACGGGTTGCTTGCGCTGAATGAGCGCCCGAGTCGCGTTCGAGACCGTCAAAACATCCGCGTTCTTGCGCCATAAAAACCCCTGGCCTTCGAGCTGCAGTTCGCCCCCGCCGGAGGTTACCCGCAACCGGTTGGTCGAGGTGGCGAAATCTTGCTCTTGGACTTTGCTGTAGATGCAATCTTCGGCTTCAATGAGCAGGTTGGTTTTGCCGGAAAGATCGTAAAATTCCACCCGGAGGCCTTTAATGGGAATGCTGCTGCTGCCCAGTTGGTAATAGGCTTCCGCGCCGCTAATGCGCACTTTAATTTTGTCCTTTTGCCCAGGCACGCCGCGATAATAATCCTCCAAATGAAAACCCTTGGTTGGCCCGGCGCCGATGACGGCTTGGGAAGCCGCCTGGACGCGCGGGGCAGCTAGGCCGATGGCGACCACTAGCATCAGACACGCGAAATGGAAGGCGCGGGGCGGGGCGGCTTGGGCTCGCGAGGCGGAGCCCAAAACGGTCCATGCTTTGTTTCTCGGCTTGGGAAAATGGATTATCGAATCAATCATGGTTTAATATAGCGCTTTAAAAATTGGACGACGGGTTTTATGGGGCCTCCAGGCGGTTTTCCCGGTTAGTGTCCGGTCATTCCATGGCTTTCTGGATGATGCTTTCCCACCGGCCTTGGGCTTTAAGAATCAGTTCAATGACTTCGCGCACGGCGCCATGGCCACCCGGTGATTGGGTGACATAATGAGCCAACGCCTTGGCTTCGGCCATCGCTTCCGGCACTGACACCGCCAAGCCGGCGCGCCGGAGCAGGCAAAGATCGACCAGATCGTCGCCCATGTAACCGACTTGTTCCCAGGCCAAGCCGGTCTGGCGCAACAGGTCGTTGGCCGCCACCGTTTTGCTGGCGGAACTTTGATAGAGAAAATCGATATGCAGTTCCTGGGCGCGCTGCTCGGTCGCCTGGGAGGGGCGTCCGGAAATCCAACCCACTTTAAGTCCCGACTCGCGCATCAAGCGGATGCCGAGGCCGTCTTTCACGCAAAACCGTTTGGTCTCGGTTCCCTGGCCGACGAAGATCGTGGAATCGGTCAAAATGCCATCGACGTCGCAAAGTAAAATCTGGACCCGGGCAAAACGCTCCCGCAGGGCGCTGGATATATTCATCGGCGTCATGCGGAAATCAGAGGGCGGCATGCAAGCGGACCAGCGAGGTCAGCAGCTTGGGCATTTGCGCCAGTGGAACCATGTTGGGACCGTCGCTCAAAGCGTGGTCGGGATCGGGATGGGTCTCGAAGAATAGGCCGTTGGCTCCCGCCGCCACGGCGGACCGCGCTAGCACCGGCGCAAATTCTCTTTGTCCGCTGGAACGTGTTCCCGCTCCGCCCGGCAGTTGCACGGAATGCGTGGCATCGAACACCACCGGATAGCCGAATTCCTTCATGATGGGAATCGAGCGCATGTCGGCGACTAAATTGTGGTAGCCAAAGGAGGTGCCGCGTTCGGTAACTAAAAGGCGTTTGCCGCCCGATGCCTCGGCCTTGTGAATGACATTCTTCATGTCTTCGGGGGCGAGGAACTGGCCTTTCTTGATGTTGACGATTTTGCCGGTGATCGCGGCGGCGTCGATCAGATCCGTTTGGCGGCACAGCAACGCCGGGATTTGGATGATATCCACATACTCGGCCGCCATATAAGCTTGGGTCAAATCGTGGACGTCGGTCAGGACGGGCACGCCCAGTTTCGAGCGCAGTTGGTCGAGAATTTCCAGACCTTCTTCCAAGCCCGGTCCGCGGTACGATTTGATGGAGGTTCGGTTGGCCTTATCAAAGCTCGCCTTAAAGACGAACGGAATGCCGAGCTTTTTAGCCGTCTTCTTTAAGTGCCGGGCGATGGTGAAGCACAGGGATTCGCTCTCGATGACGCAGGGGCCGGCGATTAAAAAAAGCCGGTCTGTCCGAGTCAGCGCCTTCCAAAGATCCGTATCGATGTCCGTCATGGCTGAATTCATATCACTCCAGCCTCCGAATGCCAATCTCAATTGGGGAAAGAACGCCGGGCGCGTTTAAGTCTCGGCGTCCGCGTCCGGCCGGGCTTGCAGCCGGGGCCAGAGAGCGGTCAAATCCGGATCGGCCAAGGCCATTTGTCGGAGCTGGGTATTATCGCCGATGGCCATGGCCTTTTGGAGCCAAATCCAGGCTTCATCCAGCTGGTTCTGTTGCGCGGCGTAACAAGCCAGGTTGTAGGGGATAATGGGTTCCTTCGGGAACCGCTGGGCGGCGGGTTCCAGCGCATCCCAAGCCGCGCTGATACCGCCGCCGGCCATGCGGCGGGTGGCGTAAGCGTAGTGGACATAGCCGCCGGGATCGTCCGGAAATAATTGTCGCATGCGGTCCGCCACCGTCTGAGCTTGGTCCCAAAGCCGCTGGCGTTCATAAAGAAACCAGCGCACGTTTAGGACCGGTCCGGAGTCCTGATAGGCCGCGCGTATTTGCCGCAATTCGAGTTCGGCTTCCGTCGGATTGCCCAATTCCAGCCAACCCACGGCGGCTGACAAAAAATGGCAATCCGGAGGCTCTAATACCTGGCTAATATCCATGCTTTAGCTAAGCCTCGGTTATGACCGCCAATCTCGCAAGCGAAAACCGGGCTTGTCAGCCTCGGGGAAGCGCCGCAAAATGCGAGCCGCAGAATCCGATCATGCAAAACCATAATCCAGTATCCCGAAGCGGGCGGTTCTCGGAAGGGCCGCAAGCGGAAGTAGCCCGTTTTACCGAATC
>DBTJ01000132.1:6894-13660 GCA_002306985.1 Verrucomicrobia bacterium UBA1319 | reverse complement strand
GCCGCCATGCTAAGCCAAGCGGGATTGATCTCTCGCAAAGAATACCAGGCGATCGCCAAAGGGCTGGAGGGGATTGCGGAAGAAATCCGCCGGGGCGAGTTTCCCTGGAAAATGGAGTTGGAAGATGTTCACATGAACATCGAATCGGAATTGACCCGGCGGGTCCCCGCGGGCGCCAAGCTCCACACGGGGCGATCCCGGAACGATCAAGTGGCGCTGGACATGCGGTTATGGCTGCGACGGGAAGCCGGGGAACTGACGGAAGAGATTCGCGGTTTGCAACGCGCCTTGGTTGGGCTGGGGGAACGCCACGCGGCGGTGTTGATCCCGGGTTACACCCACATGCAGCGCGCGCAGCCGGTGTATTTTGCGCATCACCTGCTGGCTTTTGTGGAGATGCTCCAGCGCGACCGGGAGCGATTGACGCAGACCGTGGAGCGCGCCAATGTCTGCCCCTTGGGCAGCGGCGCCATCGCCGGCTCGACGTTGCCCCTCAACCGGGAGCACGTTGCCAAACAATTGGGGTTCGTGGACGCCAAGGGCCGCCCCCGGGTCAGCCAAAACTCGATGGACGCGGTGAGCGACCGCGATTTCATGGTGGAGTTCAATTTCGTGGCCGCTTTGCTCGCGGTGCACGTCTCGCGCCTGGCGGAAGATCTCGTGCTGTGGGCTAGCGCCGAGTTTAATTTCATTAAGATCGCCGACGCCTACACCACCGGCTCCTCACTCATGCCGCAGAAAAAGAACCCGGACTTGGCCGAGCTGGCCCGGGGAAAATCAGGCCGGGTCATCGGTAATCTCATGGCGTTGCTGGCGCTTTTGAAGGGCTTGCCTATGACCTACAACCGCGATTTGCAGGAAGACAAGGAGCGGCTGTTCGACTCGATGGACACCGTGCGGGCCACGGTTCGTATTTTGGCCGCCATGCTAGATCACACCCAGGTGAATGCCGCCCGGTGCGCGGCGGCGGCCGAGGACCCCGCCTTGCTGGCCACCGATTTGGCCGACTATTTGGTGCGGCGCGGCATGCCCTTTCGGCAGGCGCATCACGCCGTGGGCGCGGTGGTTGCGATGGCGGAAAACCTGGCCAAGCCACTAAACCAATTAACCCTGGCCGAATTAAAATCCGTGGAGCCGCTTTTCGCTCCGGACGTGGCGGAAGTGTTCAACTTGAAAAAAGCGATGGCCGCGCGCCACCTAACCGGCGCCCCGGGGACGACGCAGGTTCGGCTGCAACTGCGCCGGTGGCGCAAGGAGTTGGTCCGACGCCCCGTGACGGGGAAGCGCTAGTTTCCCGGGATGGTCCAGGATTTGGCGCCGCCCATCGATGGTCCCTATTTAACTCATGCCTGATTCTATCGCTATGCCGCGCGATTTGGGGTTCGCTCTATTAAAAGAGGTGTCCCGCTCGTTTTACCTCACCTTGCGCGTGCTGCCGGCTTCCGTCCGTCCGGCGATCGGTCTGGCCTACTTGTTGGCGCGCGCTTCGGATACCATCGCCGATACGGAAATCGTGCCGGCGGCTCGGCGGCTGGCCCTGTTGCGCGCTTTTCGCGAGCGGATCTTTGAGCGGGCTTCGACGCTCGATTGGGGCGAGCTAGCCAAGCATCAAGGGCTGCCCGCGGAGCGGGTTTTATTGGAGCGGGGGGAAGAGATATTGGCCGTGTTGGCCACGGTGCCACCGGCCGATCGCCGGCTTATCCAGCAGGTGCTGCAAATCATCATCAGCGGCCAAGAACTGGATCTGGAGCGTTTTGAGGGCGCCACCGCGGACCAGATTGTGGCTTTGAATAACGACGCCGAGTTCGACGATTACACCTATCGGGTGGCCGGGTGCGTGGGCGAGTTTTGGACCCGTCTTTGCCGGGCGCACGTGTTTCCCGGGGCGCGCCTCGACGAGGCTTTATTGCTTAAAAATGGCGTGCGGTTTGGGCAAGGCCTTCAAATGGTCAATATTTTGCGCGATTTGCCCAAGGACTTGCGCCAGGGCCGGTGCTACCTGCCGGGGGATCGGTTACAAGCGCGCGGTTTGAAGCCGCTGGATTTGCTCGATCCAGCGAGCGAACCCCGCTTCCGCGTCCTTTACCGGTCCTATTTAGACCGGGCTTGGGCGAATTTGCGGGCGGGCTGGGAATACACCAACACCGTGCCCCGTTCGTGTGTCCGGGTACGGCTGGCGTGTGCCTGGCCGGTTTTGATCGGCGCCCGCACGCTGGACCGGTTGCGGGGAAGCAATGTGCTCGAAGCCTCGGCCCGGGTGAAAATCAGCCGGTCCGAGGTTAAATCGATTCTATTCCAAACCTTGATTCGTTACCCTTGGAAAACCGCCTGGAATCGTTTATTTTTAGACCGAAAAATTGATGAGGTGCCATGATGACCAAAATTACTTCGCTGGCTTTTATAGCCGTACCCGTGAAAGACATTAAAGTTGCGCGCCATTTCTACGAGGAAATCCTCGGCCTGAAAATGTCGCACAGTTTTATGGAGGAATGGATCGAATATAACCTGGGCGACACGGCCCTGGCGATCACCAAAGCCGACGCGGAACATCCCACGCCCATTCGGGGCGCCACCGTGGCGTTCGAAGTCGTCGATATCAGCGCTTTTATCCGGCAGCTCAAGACAGCGGGCGTCCCTATTACGCAGGAGATTATGGATACGCCCGTGTGTCGGATTGCCATCATTCAGGATCCCGACGGCAACCCGCTGATGTTGCACGAGAAAAAACGCTAACGGGGCGGGTTTTCGCGGGCCGCCACGAATCGTGGGACAAGCGGTTGGGCGCTGGCGTTGACTTTGGTTTTGATCGTGCGATACTGTATTTATGTGCAGTTATGAATGAGCTAACCCAACGGCAGCGCGAGGTCCTGGGATTTATTCAATCGACCCAGAGTCGGCTGGGGGCTCCGCCGACGTTGCGGGAGATTGCCGGGCACTTCGGCTTTCGGAGCCTGACGGCGGCGGCCGACCATGTGCGCGCTTTGCGGCACAAGGGCGTGCTGACGGGGCCCCCTCGCCGGGCGCGCGGGTTGCGCGTGGTGTCGGCGGCCAAAACCCGGCGCGTGATGGTGGAGATTCCGATCTACGGCGCGATTTCAGCCGGCTTCGCCCAAGACCGGCAGCAAGAGACTAAAGGCTGTGTGCCGGTCGATTTGGCGAGCCTGGGAATTCCCTCTACCGCCCGAACCTTTGCCTTGGAGGTGCATGGCGATTCCATGATTGGCCGCCATATCATGGATGGAGATCTCGTCATACTCGAACACGGCATGAACCCTCGCAATGGCGACGTGGTGGCAGCCTTAATCGACAATGAAAGCACCCTTAAGACCCTCGTTATGGAACGGGGCAAATCCTGGCTCCGGGCGGAAAACCCCAAATACCCTTTGCTAACCCCGGCTCAAGAGTTAGTGATTCAAGGGGTTATGGTTGCGTTAATTCGCAAGCGCCAAGGCTAACGGAGGAGTCCTGAATCGGTCGGCGTTATTTCGGTTTATTTCCGCCGCCGGACCTCAAGTTTTGCCCGCGCTGGTCGATAAACACGATCAGAGTCGGCACCCTTGTATGGCAATTTGCCGGAAGGGATTTTTAACGCTTGGGCCAGTCGGTTTTCAGCAAAGTCGAAGGAGGCTATATTGGACACGGTGGAATCGCTATTAATAAGCGGGTCTGGATTGAGCCTTAAATTGGCAAGCTCGCAACAACGTTGACGAAAAAGGTTCCGCCGCGGTCACAGCCTAGCGCATAGATAACTCCAGCCAAAACATTGTGAGGAAACAAGCTGTCATTTTAATCGTGGACGATGAGCCCATCGCGCGCAAAAGCATTCAGGCGCTTCTGCAAACGGAGGATTATCACATCGAAACCGCCGTTGATGGAAATGAGGCCTTGAGCATGGCCGCCGAATTAATGCCCGATACCATCGTCATGGACGTGATGATGCCAGGCTTGGATGGCTATGAGGTTTGCGGCCGAATCAAGGCGAATCCTCGTTTGCGCCCTATCCCGGTCATTATGCTGACTACCCTCAATGACAAGCAAAACCTGGTGCGCGGGCTGGATGCGGGGGCGGATGAATTTCTGTGCAAACCGGTTGGCGGATTGGAATTGCGGGCGCGGGTTCGTTCTATGCTGCGCCTCAAAAAGCAACACGATCAATTGGTGGCGACGATGAGGTTACGCGAGGATTTGGCCCAGATGGTGGCGCACGATATGCGCAATCCGCTGGCCTCCATTCTGGGTTATGCGGAATTGGTGCTTCTGGAAGCCGGATTGGAGGAAGAACCGCGCAAATACGCGGCCGAAATTCACGCCAGCGCCATGCGGTTGAAACAGTTTATCGACGATTATTTGGTGCAGGCTAAGATGGAAGAAGGTCGAATCAAGCTGAACCGGACCGCGGTGGACGTTGGCCGGCTCATCGCCAAAGTCAAAGACAACCATGCCGTGGTTGCCCAGTCGAAGCATGTGTTCATTCATGTGAAGGTCGATGAATCCGGAGGTCTGGGACGGACGGTGGAGGTGGATGCGGCTTTATTCGAGCGCTTACTCGATAATTTGCTGGGCAACGCCATCAAATATTCGATGGCGGGGACGGACATTGAAGTGTCGGCGGATTTTCCCCAGCCGGGAGATCCCGCCATCGCGCCCGGGACCTGCTTGCGGGTCCGATTTGCCGATCAAGGTTCGGGGGTACCCTTGGAGGACCGGGAGCGGATTTTTGAGAAGTATGAGATTGTCGCCTTAAAACACGCCAAAGGCTCGCAGATTGGTTTGGGTTTGGCGTTCTGCAAATTAGTGGCGCAAGCCCATGGCGGCCGCATCTACGTCGAACCCAACCAGCCGCGAGGTTCGGTGTTTACCGTGGAAATCTGATTCGCCGTCCTGGAGGGACGGGCGGGTTAGCGCAAGAAGATTTTCCGCAACGCGGTTTCCGAAGTTTCCATTTCCCGGAGCAAGAGTTGCCAATCGACGGTGATGCCGGGCAATCCAGTGGCACGCGCGCCTTCCAGCGCATGGACTTGGATCAAGCTTAGAGCCACTTCTTCCCGCTGGAGGTAATCGAATAATTGCCTGGCCTCAGCCGGATGCGGGGCTCCCTGCGTCAGTCCGACCGCGTTAGGGATCACCAGGGTCTCCGAATCCATCGGCCCGGCGGCAATTGGCAGGCCTTCTCGCTGGCCGGCGGCAATGTCGTCCGAGTCGGTCAATCCCACCAGCGCCTCCCCCCGCCCCACAAGCTTGACCACCACCGAATTGCCATCCACCACGAACGGCTGGTTTGCCTGCAAGGCCTGGCACCAAGCCTGCCAGCGCTCCGGCCCCCAATGCTGGCGTAGCGCCAAAAAATGGGTGGAAGTAGTGCCGAACATCGGCGAGCTTAGGGCCACTTTTCCGCGCCAGACCGCGTTGGTTAACTCAGCCAGCGAGCCCGGCGCCTCGGCCATGGCGAGCCGGTTGGTGTTCACCACCAGGCGGCGAGTGCGATAGCCAAATAGAGCGACCCCATTGGATTGAAACAGTCCTTTGGCGGCCAGTTGGCGGGCGCGTAGTTCCTCATTCCCCCAAAAAACATCGCAATTTGGATGGGCTTGTTCGGCCATCAGGCGGTTAGCCAGTCCCACCGTCTTGACGGCTTCACTATCGAACAATGGCAATACCCGAACGCCTGATTGGCGGGTAAACTCCGCGAAGACCGGCTCGGCGTACACTTGGTCTTGGGCGGTATAAACCACCACTACCTTTTCTTTCACGCAGCCAGTCAGGCAAGCGGCCAGCATCAAACCGGTGAATAGCGCGAGCATTCGCCGTGGCGGTGGAAGGCGTCTTGATTGCCCGGGAAATGGAGGTGTTTTGACGGTCATATGGGGTTTGAACTTATTATGGTGCTAGCTCGAAATCCATTCTTTTATCGTAAACCGCGCGGTTTTATCGCCAAGGCCGGGTTACTTCAGGCTGGCGGTAAATTAGACTTCCAAGGCTTACGAGCCTCACGCTTCGGCGGCTCCAATTTGAGCCGTTTTCCGTAATTGCGAAAAACCGATGTTTCAGGCAGTTTAGTTTCAGAATGGATAATTCCGAACCCAGCTATCGCCAGGAGTTCCTCCGGAGCCCGCACCATGCGTGGCTCGGAGTGTTGACGTTGGGCTTGGGTTTTATCAGCGCTTCGGGGCTAGGTTTGGTCATTGGGGCCGCTGCCTATGCGATCGGTTGGATTTATCTTCCCGACGCCGGATTTTTTAAACGTTGGGTGGACCGCCGCCATGAGGCCGCCGAGCAGGGGAATGCGATCGCCAGACTGGCCGATTTCAACCGCCAGCGGCAAGCGCTCATCGCCCAGTTAGCCGACGAGCGCCGCGCCAAATACCAATCATTGGCGGCCGTTTGCGCCGATATCGAACGCTCCAATCTGGAGGACGCGTTGACTCCCGGCCAGCCTTCTTCCGACCCCCGCCTGCGTAAACTTGACGAGCTCATGTGGACCTTCCTGAAACTGCTTTCTTTGGAAGAAAACCTGGCGCAATTCTTGGATAAAGAGCGCCCCGAAAGCCTGCCCGAAATGATTGCCGCGGCGGATGCCGAAGCCAAGCAGCTCCTGCAAGAGGTCGAGGCGCTAAAGGCGCAAAAAGACTCGCGGGCCGACAGCCGGGAAAAACTCCTCGCCTCCAAAATGGAGTTGCTGGAAGTATTGCAAAAGCGGCAAAAACGCCGCGAGGACGCCGAAAATAATCTGGCTTTGGTCCTTTCGGAACAACAGCGCCTGGATCAG
>DBTJ01000132.1:0-6645 GCA_002306985.1 Verrucomicrobia bacterium UBA1319 | reverse complement strand
CAGCGCCTGGATCAGCAAATCAAGCTCGTGCGAGCCGATGCCCTGGCCACAAAAAACGCCTCTTCGTTATCCGCGCGCATCGATGAGACGGTCAGCCATCTGGATACCACCAATAAATGGCTGGCGGAAATGGAAGAGTTTAAAGACCTGGCCGGCGACATGCCTCAAATTGACGCGCGCATCGGTTATGAAGCCGCCTCGTTGACGCCGCCGCCTTTGCCGCGCGCGCCCCGGAACTCGGCGCCCCCCCGCATTTCCGCGGACCGCAACCGCTAGCGCTGCTTCCCACGGAGGCGTCACGCCGTCCACTGGGCGGCGATCATTCCTGGGCGAATACGCACAAGCCCAGCGGCGGCAGGGTGAACAGGGCCGAATAGATCTGGTTGTGCACGTGATAATTCTCGGCCGTCACCCCGCCCGCATTGCCGACATCGCTGCCGCCATATAGCTTGGCGTCGCTATTTAAGATCTCCCGCCAGCCGCCTCCCCGAGGCAAGCCCACGCGGTACCCCTGGCGGGGGAGTGGCGTCAGATTCAAAATGGCTAGCATGGGATTCTCTCCCTGTTTGCCCTGGCGAATGAAAGAGATGATGCTGTTTTCCTGGTCGGTGCAATCCACCCAGTAAAACCCCTCCGGATCATAATCGGATTGCCACAATGAAGGATGACTGGTGTAGATGCGGTTAAGATCCGCCACAAACCGGCGCAAACCTTCGTGATACGGCCCCATGGTTAACAACTGCCATTGCAGACTGGCGTTTTCGTTCCACTCCAGGCGCTGGCCGATCTCCGATCCCATGAATAGCAGTTTCTTGCCCGGAAAAAACCATTGGTAACCGAACAACGTCCGCAGGTTGGCGAATTGCCGCCAATCGTCGCCCGGCATTTTCCCGATCAGGGATCGCTTGCCATGGACGACCTCATCATGCGAGAGCGGCAGGATAAAATTCTCATTATGATGGTACAGCATCGCGAACGTGAGGTCGTTCTGATGGTATTTGCGATAAATGGGATCGCGGCTGAAATAGCGCAACGTGTCGTGCATCCAGCCCATGTTCCATTTGAAGGAGAATCCCAGGCCGCCCACATACGGAGGCCGAGTGACCTGCGGCCATGCGGTGGATTCTTCCGCGATGGTGATAATACCCGGGAACTCTGTGTGGATCACGTAATTGAACTGGCGCAGGAATTCGATGGCTTCGAGATTTTCGCGGCCGCCGTAGCGATTGGGTACCCACTCGCCCGGTTGGCGGGAATAATCCAAATACAGCATGGAAGCCACGGCATCCACGCGCAAGCCGTCCACATGAAACTGCTCGCACCAGAACCGGGCGTTGGCGATCAAGAAATTGCGCACTTCATTACGGCCATAATTGAAGATCAGCGTGCCCCAGTCTTGGTGGGCGCCTTGGCGGGGATCTTCATGTTCGTAAAGCGCGGTGCCGTCGAAGCGGGCCATGCCCCAATCGTCGCGCGGGAAATGCGCCGGCACCCAGTCGATGATCACGCCAATGCCCGCCTGGTGCAATTCGTTTACCAGATAGCGCAAATCCTCCGGCGATCCATAGCGGCTGGTGGGCGCGTAAAAACCGGTCACCTGATATCCCCAGGAGGGATAATACGCATGTTCCGCCAGCGGCAAAAATTCCACGTGAGTGAAGCCCAGGCGCGACACGTATTCGATCAAGGGCGCGGCCAATTCGCGATAGCCCAGCGATTCATAGGCCGATTTTTTGCGCCACGAGCCTAAATGGACCTCGTAAATACTTAAGGGCGACCGCAGGGGATTGCGTTGGCGCCGTTGTTCCATCCACGGCGAATCTTCCCAGATAAAAGTGGAGGGGGCGACCACGCGCGCCGCGGTTTTCGGCGCTAATTCATATTCAAAACCAAAAGGATCGGTTTTGAGCTGCAACCCCCCTTTGGCGTTAAGGACCTCGAATTTGTAGAAATCACCCGCGCGCGCTCCGGGAATGAACAACTCCCAAACTCCGGAGGCGCCGAGTAGCCGCATGGGATGAAAGCGCCCGTCCCAGCCATTAAAATCGCCCACTACGCTGATCCGCCGGGCGTTGGGAGCCCAAACGGCGAAACTCACGCCCGGAACGCCGTCAAACTGGTGAGGATGCGCGCCTAATTTTTCATAAATGCGCCGCTCATTGCCTTCGCCAAACAAGTAAATATCCGTTTCCCCAACGCTCGGTAGGAACGAATAAGGGTCCCGGGTACGAGTGGCGCGCCCTTGCTCGTCAGTGATCACTAGATCATAGGCGTAAATCCGTTTGGCGGACCGGGCTATGCCTTCAAATAACCCGCTAGAATGCAGGCGTTTTAAGTGAATTACGGGTTGGTCAGGTTCGTGCGTGGGAACTGCGTCGATGGTGACGGCTCCCGGCCAAAAGGCCCGGGTGACGACGCCTCCGCCTTTGCCCAAGAGATGCATTCCCAGCAATTGGTGTGGCGTAGCATGCTCCACGCGGATCAGGCTTTCCAGTTCGCTCTTGGTCAGAATCATGCGCCAAGCCTAATGCCCGGAGCCGCGAAAAGCACGGATAAAAAGCCCCCGTCTCGCTTTTCAGCTAGAAACCGAAAAGACTTGTAACCTTTTGGTCGCCCAACGTGAATAATGAAGTAAAAGAAACGCTATGAAACAAAAGATCTTAATCCTGGCTTGGCTCTTGGCGAGCGTGCCGGTTTTCGCCGGGCCGCTGCCTAAAGAATGTATTTCCGCCGATGCCAAATGGCTCCTCCATTTGGACGCGGCGGAATTCAAGGCCGCGGAAATCGGGAAAACGGTGGCCAAAGAATATATCGAACCCAACTGGGCGCAAGCTTCGGCGGCAATCAAAATGGCCGTCGAAGTGGACTTGGATTGGCAAGATTTGCAGTCACTGACCGTGTTCGGAACCGAGGCTAAGCCGGATGACCGGGCGGTGGTGTTGATCCAGGTTGAAAAGGCTGCGCGGCAAAAATTGGAAAAAGCGATCCACGAAAAAGCGCAGGCTTCCAAAGATGCCGAGGGAACGATTCAAGAAGAAGAAAGCCCTGCCGGGCCGATATTCAAGATCGCGGGCAGCCATTTTGCCACCGCCGCCAAGGATACCTTGATTGTGCTCAGTAAAAATCGGACGGCCCTGGAAAAAACCGTGGCCGTGATCAACGGCAAATCCCCAAACCTGAATGCGAGCAATAACTTCGCCGGTTTTTCCGAAGATCCCAAAGGCATGTTTTTTATCATTTTGGCGGAGGGCTTTTACACCCCCGACCAACTCCCCCCCCAAGCGCAAATCTTTCGTCAGGCTGAAGGCGGAAAGGTGGTCTTGGGTGAAAAAGGCGAAAACCTTTACGTGAGCCTCTCCTTGAAGGCCAAGACCACGGAAGCTTGCACCCAGATGCAACAAGTTTTACAGGGATTGCAGGCCTTGGTGACGTTGAGCAAAAATGACGATCCCGAGATTATGGGGTTGATAAACTCCATTAAAATTGCGTCCCACGACAAAATTGTCTCCGTAAGCCTTGAGTACTCAGCCCAACAGGCCTTGAGCAAGCTTACGGAATTAGCCGATAAGAAGCATAAGCATAAGGAAAAACGCAAAAAATCTTAAACCCCAGGCGAGCCTGTGCCCGATTCCCCAGACGATACGTCTTCCATGATGCCTGCTGAAAAGTCGATTGCCATGGAGCCCCTCCAACCAGCCGTGGTCGTAGGCGTGGAGTCGTTTGGCGCGTTGGTGGAACAGCACCAAGACCGGATTTACAATTTTCTGCGGCGAATGGGTTTAAGTGAGCCGGATGCGGAGGACATCACCCAGGATACTTTCGTCAAAGCCTTCCGCGCCTTGGATCGTTTCCAACCGGTCTACTCCTTTTCTACCTGGCTATTCACGATTGCCCGGCGCACGGCGGCGAACCATTTCCGGGATCGCCACGCGACGGAAGAGCTGCCCGAGGAAATCGGCGGCGAACACGACGATCCCAGCCAAGCGCTGGTGAAACAGGATGAAAGCCAACGGCTTTGGCGCGAGGCTAAAAAGTTGAAACCCCGGCTCTACGAAGTATTATGGCTGCAGTATGGCGAAGGTTTGTCGATTGACGAAACCGCACGGGTGTTGAACCGCAGCCCTTTGTACGTGAGGGTGTCCCTGCATCGGGCCCGGAATCAATTAGCTAAAATATTGCGGAGGAATTCGTTATGAAATGCTGGATCGTTCGATACGGGTTATCCTTCCACTTGGAAGACCGGCGGGAGGAGCCGGCTTGGGTGGAATCCCATTTGCGGCACTGCCAGCCCTGCCGCGAGTACCTCCAGAGCCAACGGCAGCTAGGCGCCCATTTGCGCGCCCAAGCGGCCAGCCAACGGGAAACCGCTCCCGCGTATTTCAAAGCGCGAGTCCTGCATGCCGTTTCCACCCAAGAGCATCGATCCACCCGCCAGCTGCCCGGACACTCCTGGTCTTATTATCTCAGCATAAGTACCGCGGCCGCTTGCGTGGTGGTGGCGGGTTGCCTGTTGCTATGGCAGTTGCCAAACCGCGCTCAGGCCCCGCAGTTGCCTCCGCTCAATGCCGCTTGGCTCGCGCAAGGAACTAATCGCCTGGTGACCATCGCTAACCTCGAGGCCCCTTTGGAAAGAGAAATGCAGTTTGTGGTGGACGACGCCAAAACGGCGTTATACGCGGTGGCGGATGGAGTTTTACCGGCCGGCATATGGTCGGCCGCCCGGCAAACCGATCGTTAGGAAAACCTTTCAAACCATCAGTCGGCGCCGCGAGAATATTCAGCTGACTGCGGCGGCCGCCCGCGCCGCAAATGCGCTTGCCCGCACCGGGGAAAATGTCATACTACCTCGGCACAAGCGGCTTCCTCTTGGCAAGCTTTCCTGGAATGCCCGTCAATTTGTGGTCCCGTAGCTCAAATGGATAGAGCGCCGGTTTCCTAAACCGTTGATCCCGGTTCAATTCCGGGCGGGGCTACCAGCTTGAACATCAAATCCTCTGCTTTGAACAAGCGCGACGGCGCTAGGTGATCGGAATTCGGTATGAGGCGCTTGGACGTGCCTGCGGTTCGATTGCTTAGGGCGATCCATCGGGTGCCGGGAGATTTCATCGAATTAATTGCCGTCGGAATCTCTCTGTGACCGCGGTATAGCCTGGTAATAGATTTTCTCCCCAATTGCGGGTAAATCCGTTAGGATGCCGCTCGGGTAGGTGGAACAAAACCTCCCGATTATTGACATGACACTTTCATTGCATGATGTGCGGCTGGCCGGGGAACGTCTCCGCGGCAATGTGCTGTTTACTCCCTGTACTTATTCCCGGACCTTGTCCCATATTACCGGGGCCGAGGTCTATTTAAAATTCGAGAACCTCCAATTTACGGCTTCCTTCAAGGAGCGAGGGGCGCTCAATAAGCTGCTGGCTCTTACCCCCAAGCAGCGCCAGCGCGGCGTGATTGCCATGTCCGCCGGGAACCATGCCCAAGGGGTCGCTTACCACGCGCATCGGCTCGGCATTCCGGCCGTGATCGTCATGCCCCGCTATACGCCGAATATCAAGGTCGAGCACACTCGCGACCATGGCGCCGAAGTAATTTTACAGGGCGAAACCTTCGACGAGGCCAGCGAGCACACCCGGTTGCTGGCCCGCAAGCGCGGACTCACCTTGGTTCATCCTTATGATGATCCGTTGGTCATGGCCGGGCAGGGAACCATCGCCCTGGAGATGCTCGAACAGCAGCCGGTGTTGGAGACGCTGCTAGTCCCGATTGGTGGCGGGGGACTGGCCGCCGGTATGGCGGTAGCCGCCAAGGGGGTTTACCCCGGCATCGAAGTCTTGGGCGTTCAATCGGAGCGTTTTGCCGCCATGTCCCAGATTCTCAACCACCAAACCGTCGAATGTGACCGGTACACCGTCGCCGAAGGCATCGCCGTCCGGAATCCCGGCAAGATCACTCGCGAGGTGGTCCGCAAACTCGTTAGCGATATCCTCCTGGTGGGTGAGGGCGACCTGGAATCCTCAGTCCTGATGCTGCTGCAAGTCGAAAAAACCGTCGTGGAGGGTGCCGGTGCCTGCGGGCTGGCGGCTTTACTCAAGAATCGGAAGCGGTTTAAACGCAAAAAAGTTGGGTTGGTCCTGAGCGGCGGAAACATCGACCTGCTGATCCTTTCTTCGATCATCCAACGCGGTCTCGCCCGCGACCGGCAGCTCGTGCGCCTGCGCGTCGAAACCCGGGACGTCCCCGGCGAACTGGCTTGCATCTCCGGCCTCATCGGCGGAGCGGGTGGGAATATCATGGAAGTCCATCACCAGCGCGCTTTCAGCACCCAGCCCCTCCAAACGGCCCTGGTGGATTTTACCCTCCAGACCCGCGGCCGCGAGCACTTGGACCAAATCCTCCAGGTTATCAAAGCGGCCGGTTTGCGCGTCTCCTTGCCTGACCCCGATATGGTGTCTTCACCGCGCAAGAGCTAAGGCAGAACGGAATAAATAATAGGAGCATTCTGGCTGGCTTTTTTACCTGCTGGCCGCGTTGTGAACTCGTTGCGGATCCCGGTGGATATGCGCCTCCTTCACCTCTTGCCAGTAGGCAAAAGTTCGGCGCCATAATTGCTCATTTTACTTACTTGAGAGTGCAACGTTCTCGGCG
>DBTJ01000030.1 GCA_002306985.1 Verrucomicrobia bacterium UBA1319 | reverse complement strand
ATTCGTAATGGGCCATGGCCACGCCATCTTTGGCTCCAGACCCCGCCAAACCGACAATATGTTCAGAACCGATATTCGAAGCAAAGATGGAAGCGCCGATCACCCACCAGCCTAGGTTTCGACCCGCCAGGAAATAGTCATCCGCGGTATCCTTACCTCGACGAATCACCCACCAAGCCACTCCGAATAGGATGCCAAAATAGAGTGCGATCATCACCCAATCCAACCCAGAAAAGGACGTGCTTGACTGAGCGGCGCCTAAAAGAGGTATAAACGTATTCATATCATTGCTGACGATTTGTCAAAAACGCTGTGTTGAGGTCAGAATGCCTACATTCCCCGGAACAGCGCAAGAATTATTTAACAAAAGTTACTAATTCACCCTCCCAGCGTGATCGCTTCCCTCATCACGTTATACATGAAAATCTTACGCGACTATTTCTGTGTAATTCTCGCGGCTCATAAAACCTCGCCTGGGGTAAGCAAGCATCTCCATTACGCCAGTTCTCAGGCATAAAGACCCGGTTAAAGCGATGAGTCCTGACTCAAGAAGACTCACCATTTGCCGATGATACAGAGCAAGGGCGGCCATTGCCGGAAGGAGTTGCTAGCGTTTTTAACCCCTCAGCAGTGGTCAAAAAAATGAATATGCGCAAACAAACAAACCGGCTGAGCCTCGTGTTGGCTGGATTATTACTGGCCTGGCCAGCCGTCGGCTTCCCCGCCGACAACCCTTCGGATTCGTTCTATCGCTTGATGCGCGAGGCCTCGATCGCCCTGCTCAAAGAAGGGAATATACGTTTTGCGACCGGCCATCCGAGTTATCCGAATATGGATGCGGAACGGCGGCATAACACTACCACGGAAGGCCAGCAACCGTTTGCCACCGTGCTGGCTTGCTCGGATTCACGCGATCCGGTGGAACTGATTTTCGATCGGGGCATCGGCGACATTTTTGTAGTGCGGGTTGCCGGTAACGTGGCCGGCATAAGCGAACTAGCCACGATCGAATATGGCGTCGGACACTTGAACACCCCGTTGCTAGTCGTCATGGGCCACAGCAGTTGCGGCGCGGTCACCGCCGTAGCCACCGGCGCCGAGTTACATGGTTTTCTGCCCAAACTGGCTGAAAAAATTACCCCGGCGGTCGCCCGAGCCAAAGAGCAAGGCGCCACGGCGGAAGAACTCGTGTCTCGTTCCATTGAAGCCAATGTCTGGCAAGCGATTAGCGACATTTTGCGGCAAAGCGGCGAGATTCGCGAATGCGTGCTGAAAGGGAAGGTGCAAGTCGTGGGCGCGCTGTATGATTTGGAGACGGGGATGGTGAAATGGTTGGGGGTTCACCCCAATCAAAAATCGTTGTTAAGCCTGGGTCCGCAACCGGTGGAGAAAAAGCACACCACCCCGACGACAACTCCCCCGCCTCATTACGAACCGGCGGCCAAAACCGCCAAGGAAACCAATTCCCCCGCCAAACCTGCGGCGGAGGGCAAACCCGCGGAGGAACCCTTGAATACCATCGACTCTTCGCCGGGTCTGGATATCGATTTTGGCACTTCCAGTGTGCTGCCGGCAAACAAGAAGAAGAGCGAGCATTGAGGCGTTGAACTGGGCCGCGAGCCATTAAAATGGGCGTGCATAATGGGGCCGGCCTCAGGCCGCAAACGCCCAGTCAGGAGAGCGGAGGCCGAGCCACCCACCGGCGATTTTCCCCCATCGATCCATTCTAACTAGGAGGGGGTAGTCCGTTTGCGGCAGCGCAAAAGGGCCGCCTCCAACTCCTGTGGCCGCAAAGGTTTGACCAAGTAATCATCCATCCCCGCCGCCAAGCATTCCTCCTTATCGCCAGGCATGGCGTTGGCGGTCATGGCAATGATGCGGGGCCGATTCCCCACTTCCCACCTTTGACAAATCTGGCGAGCCGCTTCAAATCCATCCAGCACCGGCATGCGAACATCCAGCAACACCGCGTCAAAGGGATGCAAGGCGAGGATTTGTAGCACTTCTTGTCCATTGGACGCTTGCTCTACCCGATAGCCCATCTTTTCCAGGTAGGATCGTGCCACCTTGATACTCACCGGATTGTCATCAGCCACTAAAATGTGCAGTGGCATCCGCCGGGCGAAAACCGGGTTTAGCAAACGTTGAGTCGGTTCCTTTCGGCCGGAGGCTTGACCGCTGAAAGCGCGATTCAGAGCTTCCAACAAGTGGCTGCGGCGAATGGGTTTGCATACCCAGGCAACTACATTCCCCGGGTTTCGCTCCCCATCCAAATGGTAATTGTGATCCTCCGATAAAAGGATTATCGGCAACGTGATGGATTGCGCCTGGACCGCACGCATAAAAGCCCAATCCTGTTCTCCCGCTAGCTGGTGATCGACCAGCATGGCATCGCCATTCCGTTGATTTGTTAGGCTGGCCAGAATATCCGTCGCCGTTTCGCAAAACTGGCACGCGAGTCCCCATTGACGAGCCAATTGAGCAACGATTTCGCGCTGGATGGGATGCGCAATCCAAACCAGCAGCTTTTTGGTCTCGAAGGTGACCTTCGGTGCGGGCGCCAAAGGTTGTGCGGCAACGGGCTTAACCTGAAACAAAAAATTGAACGTGGAACCTTTTCCCCATTCGCTCTCCACCCACATACATCCCCCCATCAGTTCCGCCAAACGCCGGCTAATGGCCAAGCCAAGCCCCATCCCGCCAAAAGCACGGGTAGTCGTGCTATCCACCTGGCTAAACAATTGGAACAATTTGTCCTGCTTATCCTTGGGAATACCGATGCCGGTGTCGCGGATGCCGCATTGAATCGTTATCGTGCCGTGAATTTTATCCTGAGTCACCAACCGCGCGGACGCGACCACTTCGCCACGGGGAGTGAATTTCACCGCGTTACCAGCCAAATTGACGATGATTTGCCGCAACCGGGCGGCGTCACCCAGCAGTATCTCCGGAATCGCCTCATCAATGTAACAGGCCAGTTCCAAATGTTTGGGTGCGGCTTGTGGAGCGACCAACTCTAGCGCATCCTCAAGACACTGGCGCAATTCAAATGGATGCGACTCCATCTCCAGGCGACGGGATTCGATTTTGGAAAAATCTAAAATATCATTAAGGAGGGTTAAGAGCGCTTCGCTATTACTCAGCACAGTTTCAACTTGATCTTTTTGCTCTTCCGTCAAAGGACTATCCAACAACAGGGTCGACATGCCGATAATGCCATTCATCGGAGTTCGGACCTCGTGGCTCATATTGGCTAAGAATTCCGATTTAGCATGGGTGGCTTCCTCCAGCTTTTGATTCAACACTAGCAAAATCGAATTGCTTTCGACTAGTTTTTGCTGACTCTCGCGCAACGCCGAGAAAGCCGCGTCCCGTTGCAGCTGATTGAGGTAAGCTCGAGAATGGTAGCGCAGACGGGCGATTAATTCAATTCGATCGGGCAGTTTGACCAGATAATCGTTGGCCCCAACGGCAAACGCATCGCTCTTTATTTTCGCATCCATTTGACTGGAAAGAACAATGATCGGAGTGTCCTTAATTTCCGGCGTGCTCCGATATTCCCGCACCAAATCCAGCCCATTTATCTCCGGCATAACCAAATCCTGCAAAATAACGGTGGGACGCAACTTTTTAGCGAGCGCAACCGCTTCGTGAGGATAGGGAGTGTAATGAAAATCCAGGTCCGGCTGGCCTAACAAACAGCTGCGCACGGCCTCTCCAATCAGTGCTTGGTCGTCCACCAGCAACACCATGACATGGTACTTGCCCAATTCGTTTTCCAGCAGCGCAGGGCTAGAAATGGATGTTTTCATGCAATTACTTCCAGCTGAAGCTTTACTATACTGGATTCATATACATTGTCGAATTATAAAACCATCAAGCCAGCGGATAAAAGACCGCTTATATTTACTTTATTATAATATCGCCTTATTTTTTTCAACAACTCCGCGCCGGTCAAAACCAGCGTCTTCGCACTGCCAAGACGGTGGGATAGCATACAATTCATGGACAGATATTTGGCTGACCGGCTAGGCGCGAACGAGGGAAGCTGCCGCCAGCGGCCTCTGACCGAGTGAGCCACACCGCCGGGCAGCCAAAGAGGCGAC
>DBTJ01000186.1:1430-19655 GCA_002306985.1 Verrucomicrobia bacterium UBA1319 | reverse complement strand
GCGGGATGGCTTCCGGTGTCAGTCTCTACTTGGAAGGCAGCAAGCGTCCGTGCTCCTGGGAGTTCTACTATTGCCTGATCTCCGATTATTCGGGCAATGCGCGCGGCGGCTTGACCGGTGTGGGCGCGCACACGGGCAAATTCATCAATTGCGATTTCATTTCTTGCGTCAACGAACATTTCTGCAATTCGGGCAAAGGCGTGGTGGGCTTTACCAATTGCCTATTCACCGGCTCCACCGCCGGCAATACGCGCTACAACCCGGTGCTGGTCAACTCCGGTTCGGGCTCGCTGTGCTTGTCCGATTGCCTGGTCTTGGGAAATGGGAAGAGTATCACGACGAATGCGTTTTTTCATAATTGCTCGCTGGTGGGTCCGATTTATTACGAGGATCCGCAATTTCGGTCCACGCGCATGCCCGGTTTTTTGGCGTTCACCACGGATGATTGCGTCAACTCCGGCGATTGGCTGGACCTGTGCGCGAATTACGCCAATCCGCGCAAAATTCCCATGGGTTTGGCGCTGGACATGCTGAATATCGGCGAGGCGGATACGAATGGCATCCAGCGCCAGCTCCTGCTGGGGCATGAGCTCATGAATCACACCAAAACCCATTCCTCCGTCACCAATAAACACGGCTTCACCATCCGCGCCATGCAAACCGGAGTCGACAAGGCCACCTTGACCGTGAGTAATAACGCCTGGTTGTACATCAAAACCAACGGCGTCACGCTGGCGTTCGATTTAACTTCGGAGACGAATCGGAATATGCACCGGCTGACGTTGAACCTGGCGGCCAAAGGCTTCATGGCCGCCACGTATACCTACGGCCAGGAGATGTCCTGCGCCAATTTAAGCAACGTCGTGTCGGCGAATATCATGAAGTCATTCGCGGTGCCGTTGGATTATCAGCGCTATCTCATGGACGAGATTTTCAGCCAGCAGACCAATATTAGCCGGTATTTTACCAACGCCGCGGGCCAGCCTTATGTGCCGCGCACCATGGCCTATCCGTATGGCCAGACGGATAGCCAGGTGATTACCAACCTGACCAACCTGTTCATCGGCTGCCGCTCCACGGTAAATAATATGCAGTACATGCCGCAAGGGGTGAACCTTTACAACATGTACGTCCTGTCGCCCTTTGCGATCTCCAGCTTGCTCCTACTGGAGACGAACCTAAACAGCGCCGCCTCGGGCGGGGGGTGGAAAGCGGGCCGCATGACATATGACTCGGGCGTGAAAAAGCGCGGGGGCTTTTCGGCGGTGTTCGACGGCGTCAGCTGTTACGCCACCAACACGGCGTCGAGCTATTCGGATTTCAGCGGCGGCGATTGGCAAATCTGCGCTTGGGTGAAGCCGGTGCTGGACGGGCGGAGCACGCTCTACAGCCAGTACACGGATGTGGAC
The DNA here is from genome assembly GCA_002306985.1 of Verrucomicrobia bacterium UBA1319. Classification (GTDB taxonomy): domain Bacteria; phylum Verrucomicrobiota; class Verrucomicrobiia; order Limisphaerales; family UBA1319; genus UBA1319. Next base: position 18,246 of record DBTJ01000186.1, on the reverse strand, counting down.
AATCAGATGGCCATTTACTGGGACCAGCGGGGCGCGGTGCATTTGCGAGTGCTGGCGGAAGGGGCTGAGGTGATGGATTTGGCCACGCCCGAGGGCGTGCTGGACGGCGCCGGTTGGCAACGACTCCGGGTCGAGGAGTTGTTCGATGAGTGGACCATTCGGGTGGATGGGGTGTTGCGCGCCCGTTTGACCAATGCTCTGCGGCTGCCGTTTTACACGGGCGGTCAGTACCTGGGGTGCGCGCCGGTTCGCGGTCGCCAGCGCGCGAATTACGCCCATGGCTGGGTGGATAATTTTCACATCGCCAACGGCACCTACCGGCGGATGTTATCCTTGTGCGACCAGCTATGCGATCAGGGCGAGGTGGGCGCGATTCTTTCGCACGGTCAGGATAATGTGCCCAATGAAGTGTTTGATTTGATTTTTCGCGCGGTGCGGGATTACTCGGGCGATTTGCGGGTGATGCCCTACAGCCAGATGGTGAGTTGGTTGCGCGCCAATGGCTCGGTGGTGAACCACACGAATGTGTTCGTGGCGCCCTTCGCGAATCAGGATTACCATCTGCGCCCGACTTCTCCGGCGCTGCGAAGCGGCAATGCGTCGGTGATCCCTCCCAATGCGATGGATATAACCGGACAGGTTGTTTCCAGCGGCTCGCGACCCGTTGAAACGGGGGAAGTGTCGATCGGCTGCTATCAGCGGGTAGCCCAAAGGAAACCCAAAATATCGCCTGGAGCCGATGTTTCCCGCGTTGGGGCGGCGGCGGATGCCGGGAAATGAACGGTTAAGCCACACCAGGGGGCGCCCGGCGAATGTTAGCGAGTCCGTGCACCGGTCGTTTCGCTGGCCGGCGCGCGCGGGGATCGTTTTTTCGCACATTCCGATTGCCGCGCCCGCTTGAAATCGTTACATAGGCCGCATGATAAACCATGTTGCGAGATGCGTGGCGGCGTTCGTTGGCTGCGTCACGCTGGCCGTCGCGGTGCTGGACGCGGGCGCGGCGGATGTGAAAACGAACGCGGCGGCGGCCGCCCGAGTCGCCTCCGGCGAGCGCCATTCCACTTGGGAAGGTTTTGAGCGCCTGGATTTCACCGTTGCTGGTCGGGCCGGTCTGCTGGTGGTGCCGCGCACGCCCGCGCCCGGCAAACCCTGGATCTGGCGGACCGAATTCTTCGGCGCGTTTCCCGCCGTGGATATCGCGCTCCTCAAAAAAGGCTATCACGTTGCGTACCTGGACGTGCAAAACTTGTATGGCGCGCCCGTCGCCCTCTGGCCCATGGATGTCTTTTACGCGCATCTTACCAACGTCTATCACCTCGCTCCCAAAACCGTGCCCGAGGGCTTTAGTCGTGGCGGGCTCTTCGCGTTCAACTGGGCCGCGCGCAACCCCGATAAAGTGGCGGCCATTTACGTCGACGCCCCGGTGTGCGACTTCAAAAGCTGGCCGGGTGGCAAGGGCAAAGGCAAAGGTTCGCCGGAGGATTGGCTGCGCTGCAAGAACGTGTACGGCTTGACCGAAGAACAAGCCCTGGCGTATCGGCTCAACCCCGTCGATAATCTTAAGCCCATTGCCGCCGCCAAAATTCCCGTCGTGGCGGTGGTCGGGGACGCGGACTCCGTGGTGCCCATCGCGGAAAATATGACGATTGTCGAAAAACGCTACCGGGAGTTGGGGGGCGATATTTTGGTCATCCACAAGCCGGGCGTGGAACATCATCCCCACAGCCTCGAAGATCCCACGCCCGTCCTCGACTACCTAATTCCCCGCGTCAACGCGGCGTTGAAATAGCGGGTTCGCGGCGCCGTTTGAAGGGCGAAGGGAGACGGTTCGGCATACGGATTGGCGGTCACATTTTTGGAAAAACCGGTTGCGATGGCCAGGGGGAACCGTTACATAATGGCGCATGAAATTCCGCTTTGTCATGGCCTTGGGGTTCGTTTTACTCGCCGGTGTTCCAGCGTTCGCCGGGACGGGGTACACCATTAAAAATGAGGCCGTGGAGGCGGTTTACGACTCGGCCACCGGGGAGTTTACGCTGGCCGCGCGGTCTTCGGGCAAGGTGTTTCTGCGCGGTGGCAAGTTTTCCTCGCCAGGCGGGAAGGCGGACCTTGTCACCGTCAAAGACCCCGTCTTCGGCGCGGGCCGAGCCATCGAGGTGCGCGGTCCCAACGGCAATCGCGACCGCATTCTGCTGTTCCCCAAACTGCCCTTCGCGCTGCTCCGTTCCTCCCTGCGCAATGAGCATCCGGACATCGCGGTGTTGCGGCGGTACGAGCCGTTCACGGCGGCGGTGGATGTGGGGCGCCCGACGGCTGGGGTCAAGACTTTAGGGACGGGTGGCCTGCTCGAGCCCGATAAAAATCCCGGTAGCTACGTGTGGCTGGCCTATGTGGACCCCGCCAGCCGCAACGGCGTGGTGGCGGCTTGGTTGACGCATGAGCGCGGCAGCGGCGTGCTTTTTAGCGACGCCACCAACGGGACGCTCCGTTTGCGGCCGCGCATCGATTATGGCCGCCTGCGCGTCGCCCCGGGCAATGAGGCGGAGTTCGAAACGCTGGCGGTGGGGTATTTTGACGATGCCCGACTGGGGTTGGAGCAATGGGCCGAGGCCGTGGCCGCGCAAAACCACATCGCGCTCCCCGTGCAGCCCACGGGCTATTGCACCTGGTACTCGAATCCCAATGGCGGGGCGTCCGACGAGGGGCACTTGAAGGAACTCACGGCCTACTCGGCGTCGCATTTGGCCCCGAGCGGTTTCACCGTGGTGCAGATCGATGATGGGTGGCAGGCGGGCATCTCGACCAACGGCCCGAAACGCAACTTCACGACGCATGCGCCCCAAGGCCCTTACCCGTCGGGCATGGCGGCCATTGCCGGTGCGATCCACAAGAGCGGCCTAACTCCGGGCCTCTGGTTCATGCCGTTCGCCGGTACGTATTACGATCCGTTCTTCAAAGACCACCAGAACTGGTTCGTTAAACGCCAGGATGGCGCCCCGTATGAGACCGATTGGGGCGGCACCTGTTTGGATCTCACCCATCCCGAGGTGCTCGAATACCTGCGCGCGAATATCCATCGCATTGCTCACGAATGGGGCTTTACCTATTTTAAAATGGACGGTTTATGGACAGGCACGGCTACGAAGCAGCAATACGTCAACGAAGGCTACCGGGAGGATGGCATCGGCGACGCCCTTCATTTTAATCCCGACAAAGCCAACATCGAAGCCTACCGCGACGGCTTTAAAACGATCCGCCGCGCCGCCGGAACGAACGTCTTTATCCTCGGCTGCTGCATCCCGCAAAACATGCGTTCTTACGGGGCGGCCTTTGGTCTGGTGGATGCCATGCGCATCGGACCCGACAACGGCGCGGATTGGGAGGGCTTGAAACGCGGCCCCACTTTCGGCACCCGGCATTATTTCCTGAATCGCCGCGTGTGGTACAACGATCCCGACCCTGTGTATGTCCGGGAAAGCGTGCCGTTAAACCAAGCGCGCTTGATTTGCTCCTGGGTGGCTATCTCCGGCCAACTCAATCTGAGTAGCGAATGGCTTCCCGGCTTGTCCGCCGACCGGTTGGATATCCTCAAGCGCACCATGCCGAGCCATGGGTTGCTGCCGCGCCCGGTGGATTTGTTCGATCGCGCCTTGCCTAGTATCTGGCTGCTTGCGGACCCGCGCAAAGACGGCCCCCGCGATGTTGTCGCCCTCTACAATTGGGGCGATACGGCCGAAACCTTCGATGAATCTTGCGAGCGCATCGGGCTGGATCGCCAAGCCGAGTATCAGGCGTTTAGTTACTGGGATAACCGGATGGTGGACTCCTTCCAAGGGCGGGTGCGCCTGACGGTGCCCGCGCAATCCTGCGCCATTCTCGCGGTGCGTCCGGTGGGCGGCCATCCGCAAGTGCTGAGCACCTCGCGGCACGTTACCCAGGGCATCGTGGACCTCGCCGAGGAACACTGGATCCCGGTGCGGGACGCCTTGCGCGGACGGAGTTTGCTCGTGGCGGGTGAGCCCTACGAAATTCGCATTCCACTGCAAACGAAAACCGCTCGCTGGAAAGTGGGCAAAATCACCGCCGTTTGCCCCAATCGCCCCGAAACGCCCGCCATCAGCCACACCGAGGACAGCGGCCTCCTGCGCCTCACGATCAACGTGCGCACCGCCGGCGAAGTCGCCTGGACCGTGGGCTTCGAAAAGCAGTGATCCCAGGCGGGCGTAAAGCGCCAAGCCGGCCCCGGTCAAACGCGTTCGATTCCCGTGGCGCGCGGAGTGAGTGTGAATATATGGGTTGACAGGGAGTTTATATCTGCCAATCATTTGGTGTTTATTTGTGATGGTCCGATATTGGCATTCATTATGCTTTGACGTAATGGGTCGCGGTTGAAGGACCGACCGTCCGCGGGACGCTCGTTTTTTGCTTGGTTAGATAAGTGGAGATCTGATTATGAAATCCTTTTGCCTTGGCTTGTTGTTCGCGTTGCTAACCCAGACCTTGCGCGCGGAACCCCTTGCGGTCGATCCAGTCCAACTAGAGTATAATCTCCGGACGACTTTGGAGGCTTACAACCAGGTCGGACATAAAAACGCCAAATGGGACAATGACGCCAGAAAGGCGTTGGAGACATTCGCCAGGATAAGATCCTGGACCAACGGGAACGCGATGCCGCTGTTGGACGAAATCTGGACGAATACTTCCCGCGCCCTGTCGAATGGGTGCGACGACCCCATGATCCAGTATTTTAACCTGCGCTACGTGACCAACCTTAACCGGACGAATGCGGCGATCGCCTTTTCCCGCGCCGCCGCCGACCTGCAAAAGTGCGGCTATCCGGAGGTGCGTGTGTACTACGCTTCCATGTGGGCGCTCAAAAACGGGGTGTTAGTGAATCCTAAAAAACCGAGTTTGACCGCGCTGGCCAAAGCAACGGGGGAGCATCTGGCCAAGGCGCTGGAGGATAAAACCATGCCTTTGAAGGAGGCGGATGAGGCTTGCGATGTTTTGATCGCGGGTGAGTGTTTCAACACGCATAACCAGTGGGCGGCTTTCGAACCGCTGGCTCCGGTGTTGGCTAGTCGTTGGAAAGACACCAGCTTTGCGTTGTTAATCAAGGGTAGAGCCTATACGTCCTATGCCTGGCTGGCCCGTGGGAACGGGTTTGCGGACACGGTTTCTGAAACCGGCTGGAAGGATTTCGCGGCGCGGCTAGAGTTGGCGGCCAGTTCCTTGGAGGAAGCCTGGCGGCTCAATTCGCAGGACGTCCGTATTTGCCTAGCCATGATGAATGTCGAATTAGGCCAAGGGCAAGGGCGGAAACGGATGGAATTCTGGTTCCAACGCGGCCTGCGGTTGGATGCGGGCAATCGCAAATTGTGTGATTTCAAAATGTGGTACCTGTATCCCCGATGGTACGGCAGCCATGAGGAGATGATCGAATTTGGCCGCGAATGCACCGACAATCCCAACTGGACCGGCGAAGTGCGCTTGATGTTGGCCGAGGCGCACGATTTAGTCGCCAAAGAAATCCAAGACAAAGAACAGCGCCGGAAATATTACGAGCAGCCCGAGGTGTGGCGCGATATTCAACACACCTATGAGCAGTTCTTTAAATTGTATCCGGAGAGAGTGGGGTATCGCCATAATTACGCCCTCATGGCCGCCAAGTGTTGCCAAGCCCAAGTGTTTTTGGATCAGACCAAATTATTCCCCTGCACGAATTTTAATTATTTTGGCGGCGTGGAACAGTTCAACGCAACGGTGAAATCGGCGAAAGACCATTTGGAGAAGAAATAATTCCCGGCGCGGGGTTGTGGGTGGTACTGATCCATCCCAGCGGTTTGATCGGTATAATCCGGTTTTGAATTTGTACTCGCGGCGGGGTGAGGGGTGTGGTTGGTTAATCCGGCGACCAGGCCGGATTATGTTTTTCTTTTTGATACTACCAACGTATGCGTTGCTGCTGCTGATGCTGGGCGGCGCGGCGGCCTTGACGTGGTGCATTCCGCGTCTGCGACCGGCTAGCGGATATTTGGTGGGGGGTGCCCTGGGCTCGCTGGCGGGGTTTGTGGTGGTGAACGCCTTTATCCTGGCCATGGGGGTGGCGCCCGCGTGGCTGGCGCACGAGTATTCCCTTTCGGAATGGGTGCGTTCGGCCAGTAAAGTGTACGCGGTGGCCACGTTGATGCTGGGGCCGATCATCGGCTCGTTCGCGGGGATTTTACTCGGGTTCGCCGGCGGTTGGTGGTGCGTGCGCCGTCGGCGCTTGAATTTAAACCGCGCGACATCCCCGCTGGCGCCGCCGTCTCCACTATGAAATCCAGGCGGCCAATCGCAGTTTAATCGGAGCGCTCGTTTGGTTCCGGTCCGCAAGCCGGTTTTCGCGCGGGGCGCGGAAATTTTTTTAACCGCGCTTGCCTGGCCGTAAGCGGCAAGGCAGTATCGCTGGGGCTTGGCGCGGAATCGAATGGTTCGCCGAGCCTGGCAAAACATGGCAAATAAGTCAAATCAGCAGCCCGGGGCGGTCGAGTTGTCAGGACTCTCGGATACGGCTCGTTTAGTGGAGGAAGTGCTTTTCCTCTGCACGGGGAATTTTTACCGCAGCCGCTTGAGCGAGCTGCTGTTCCGCCATCACGCCGAGAAGGCCGAATTGGATTGGAATACCGATTCCAAAGGCGTGCTCTCCAAAATCCGCCACCGGGGGCTATCGCCCAGCGCGGCGGCGTATCTGGAGAAGCAGGGATTGGGGGAGATGGCCGCCATGCCCCGCGATCCGGAGTCGGTCGCCATTGAGGATTTGATGCGCGTCAAACTCGTCATCGCCCTCAACCGCGTGGAGCATGAGCCGCTCTTGCGCCAACGTTTCGGGCGCATTCCGGTGGAGTTGGAGAAACTCGGCCGCTTGCGGTATTGGAACGTCTTCGACATTCCCGAGCCAGGCGGGCCGTTCGTGCGCTTATTGCGCTGGCGGGAATCGGCCGGCAGCCAGCCGGAAACCAGCGGCGGCGAGCATATCGATTTTGCGGTGCGCGCGCTGGTGCAAGAGTTGAAAGAGTTGGGGAATAACCCGCTGCCCGTGCCCGCCGCCAAGAGCGCCGGCGCGGCCAGATGATTTTGGATCGGTCCGCGGGGTAAGCCCCGCTTTAGGACGGCCCTGTGCCAGTCCGGTGGCGTTGCTCACTCGGTCAGCGGCCGCTGGGGCGGTTTGCCTCGTTCGCGCCTGGCCGGTCAGCCCAATATCAGTCCATGAATTGCGCGCCATCCCATGTCTTGGCGGTAACTGTGGGATTAAACGACCAAACGGGCGGCGGCGATTTCCTCGCGGCGGCCCGTTGGCGCGTTCCAGATTTTGTCGGCGGCTACTTCGTCTCGCCCGCGGGGCCGAGCTTCTTTTCCAAATCTTTTTTCCACGCCGCGCCGAGGTCTTGCACGCTCTGGCCGGTGATATCTTGCCACAGTTTTTCGCGGTAGCGGCCTTCGCGCATGGCGGTGTTGAGCTTTTGGATCAGGTCGCGATCATGGTGCTCGATGACCCAGTTGAGGAAATTGCCGGTGACCCGGTAGCTGCCGTCGTAACGGGCGCGCTCCAGCTGGCGGCGGCCGATCTCCGCGCCTTTGGACTGCGGTTCGTAGTGATACCAGCGAATGTAATCGGTGAGGCCTTCGACGAGCCATCCCGGATTTCGCTCCGCGCCGGCTTGGCGGCGGACGCGGCCATATTGCTGGACGACGTGGGTGAGTTCGTGGACGATCGACCCCACGGCTTCGCCCTTAAGATTGGCCTGGAACCACGGGGCGGCGCACCGCACGTAGGTCCCCGAGGTGTCGGCCACGCCGCTCATCCCGGCTTTGAAGGCGATGGTGACCTTCTTGGGCGCGGTGAAGCCTTCGCTGGGCAGCAGTTGCACGAGTTTGGGATACCACTCTCGCACGACGGGCGCGAGGGTTTGATGAGTCCATTCCCGGAGTCCCGGCGTTTCCGAAGTGTCGATGGTGATCTTGGTCCCGTTATCGAGGGCGAGGATTTCCTGGCCTTCGCCCGGGGTAGGCGCGGGGATGGGCTCAGGCGCGGGGCCTTGAGCGGTGACCAGGTCGATTTCGCTATAAAAAGTTTGGCCAAACGCGCCCGCGTCCGTGGTGGGGGCGATGTCGAACAGGACGTAACGGAAGGCGCCGAGGTTCTTGTCGCCGGGCGCGGCGATGCGCACGCCGTTTTGACCGCCTTGATCCGGGTTTGCCTGGCCGACGCGAGTGTCCACCTTGGCGAGAAGTTTCCAGCCGCAGGTTTCGGGATCCGTGCCCGCCTTGGGCGCTGGATTGAACAGGGCGGCTTGGCCGTCGCTGGCGTAGAGCCGGTAGACTTGCGGAGCGCGCTCGGCGGGGTGCCAGGAATAGGTGTTAACCTCGCGCAATTCGGCGCTGGCGCCCAGATCCGCGCTGAGCCGTCCGCCGCGCGTGCCGGCGGCGAAAAAGAAATTGGCCTGCGGTTGGTCCTCTTCCGTGGGCAATTTGCCGTCATTAAGCGTGGCCAGTCCGCCGCTGTTGGAATCAACGCGGCCATCCACGATTTGGAAAGTGGCTTTCGCCGCCGCGTCATTGCGGGATGGGCGGGGCACCTGGTGAAATTCGAAACCGGGCGTGGCGTCCGCGCTGTCGATGCGGTCCACCGTCACGAGGTCCTCGCTTCGGGCGTTAGTGGCGACTAACAGGCTGGCGGCCAAGGCGGTTCCCGCGCTCAGACCGTAAAACCGGGGATATCGATTTAAAATAGACATAGCGTTATTCAAAATGTTTAAAACCGTTTTGACTATCAAAGCGACGCGGTTCGGCCAAGGGGAGCCGCTGGAGCCAGCTGTGGCGGCGCCTCAGGCTCCGGGCGCGGCGGATGACAGCGCTTGCAGCCGCTTGATAAATTCTTGCGCCAATACCTCGTACGAGGAAGCCCCCGCGCTGTATTTGTCGTAATGGATAATCGGCTTGCCGAAACTCGGCGCTTCGGCCAGGCGCGTGGTGCGCGGGATCACCGTGTCGAACACTTGCCGCGCGAAATGCTGGCGGACTTCCCCCACGACTTGCTGCGAAAGTCGCGTGCGGCCGTCGAACATCGTCATCACCACCCCGAGCAATTGAAGGCGCGGATTCGCCCCGGAATCGCGGACCTGGTTCAGCACGCGCGTCAGCATCGAAAGGCCTTCCAGCGCGTAATACTCGCATTGCAAGGGCACGAGCAGAAAATCCGCCGCCGTGAACGCGTTTAAAGTGATGATGCCCAGGGACGGCGGGCAATCGATCAGGATTTCGTCATACTGGCCGCCGTTAGCGATGGGGCGCAAGGCGTGGTCCAGGCGCTGCAAATGATTCTCGACGCGCGAAAGCTCGATCTCCGCGCCGCAGAGGTCCACCTCGCTGGGGATCAGGTCCAGGCGCTCGAACGCGGTGTGGAGGATTTTCTCCGTCAGCGCGCCTTCGCCCACGAGCGGGCGGTAAACGCTGGCGCCGGGAGTTTTTTCCACGCCCAGCCCACTGGTGGCGTTCGCCTGCGGGTCCATGTCCAGCAACAACACGCGCTGGCCCACCGCCGCCAGGCACGACGCTAGATTGACCGCCGTGGTGGTTTTCCCCACGCCACCCTTTTGATTCGCAACCGCAATGACTTTAGTCGGCACGCCGCACATTTAACCGAAGCGCCATGGCGCACAAGAAAAAAGCACAACTTCCCCAAGTGCTATTATAAGGGGTCGGTGCGGGATATCGGGAAATAATCCCTCGGTTCAATCCTGCGAGGCCCGCCGTTGGGACGGTTTGTCGGACCCGATTTAGCCTAAACCCCCGGCTAAATCGGGGCGATCGCGAATTTTTGCCCTTGTGTTCCTGGACGGGCTCGCTACTCAAGGCCGCACCCGCACCCGGTAGAAGGCGTTCCCGGTGGGGCGGGGGAGAACGGCGCGTTTCTGGGACGCGGTGGCGGTGAGGGTGGTGGCGGTGGCCCATTCGCCGTTTAGACTCCCGCTGCTTAGGATTTCGTAAGTTATGCCCGGAACCGCTTGGAAGTAGAGCGCGAATTGGCCTGCCTCGATGGGCGTTTGGTCCTCGGCGCTCAACTCATCCAAGCGCGGGGTGGCTGCGAAGGCCAGGGCGGATTGCGCGCTGGTGGGATCGGTCCCGGCGTATTTCTCCTGCAGATTCGTGAGTCCGTCGTGATCGGCGTCATCCTGCTCGCCGCGCGCGTTGGGGAACCGCTCCGCCAGCCCCGTGCTCGCCGCCCAGTCGGCGAAGGTTTGCGTCCAGAGCGCGGTGCGCAGGCCTCCGTAGGTTTCGCCCCAGCCTGTGGCGCCGGGGAGGTAATAGACGACGGCATTGGTGGATTGGGCGAATACGTCCTCGCCGGTCAGCGCCGGGGCGTTGCCGTTGAAATAGAGCGCGGTGAGCGCGGGGCAATTGGAGAGCGCGCCGCCACCCAGGTTCGCCAGGCTTGCGGGCAGTATCAGGGACTGCAAACTCGCGCAACCGGCGAACGCCATGTCGTTCACCTGGGCCAGCCGCGGGCCAAAGGTGACGCGTTGCAGCGCCGCGCAGCCCGCGAAGGCGCGCGCGCCCACCTCGGTTAGCTGGCCGGGCAAAGCGATGCTGGAAAGCTGGGCGCACCCCTGAAAGGCTCGGGCGCCCAGGTTGGTCAGCGTCTCCGGCAGAACCACCCCATCCAATTGCCAGCAGTTGGCGAAGGCGTTATCGCCGAGGCTGGCGAGCGCGCCGCCGAGCGTGGCGTTGGTTAAGCGCGAACAGCCGGAAAACGCGGAGGACTCGATGCTCACGAGCGGGCCGCCGAGGTCGAAGCGTTTCAATTGGGCGCAGTTCGCGAAGGCGGAGTCGCCCAGGCGGGTCACTTGGCCGCCGCCCAGGAGATTCGTGAGCGCGCCGCAATTCTTGCAGGCGTTCGCGCCGATTTGCGTCACCGCGCCGCCCCAATCGATTTCGCCCAGCTGGCTGCTGCTACTGAACGCGTCCGGGCCGATATCGGTCACGGTGCCGGGCAGGATGACTCGGGCCAGGCTGGTTTTGCTGGCGAAGGCTCGGCTGCCGATGCCCGTGACGGCCAAGCCATCCAAGGCTTCCGGCACCACCACGGTGGCGGCGGATTCCACGTATTGCGTGATGACTAACGCGCTTTCGTTCAAGGCCGCGTATTTAAAGACGACTCGGTTCGTGGCGGGCTGGCCGCCGTAGGTGTCACCCCAGCCCGCGTAGCCCGCGATGTAGTACACCGTGACTTTGGGGGAATGGGCGAACACGTTTTCCCCGAGCAAGGTCGGAGGCGCGCCGTTCGGGTTGACTTTCGTGAGCTTGGCGCAATCCGCAAAGGCGCCTTCGCCGATCTCCGCCAATCTCGCGGGCAGTACGATGGTGGAAATAGCGCCGCCCGCGAAGGCGTAATCCCCGAGACTAGTCAAGGAGACGGGCAGTGTGGCTTGGCTTAAATTCGGGGCCGAGGCGAAGGCGTAGTCGCCAATGCGGATCACCCCCTCGGGAACGGTGTAATTAGCGCCGGACCGGCCCGGGGGATATTGCGCCAGCACGGTCTGATCGTGGTTATATAAGACCGCATCGAGCGCGCTAAAATAAGGATTCGCGGGGTCCACGGCAAAGCTGGACAACCGGCTGCAGCCGTAGAACACGCTTTCCCCGAGCGTGGCCAGGTTGCCGGGGAGGGTGAGCTTCGTCAGTCGCGCGCAACCATAAAACGCCTGGTCATCGAGGTTGGTGAGGCTGTTGGGCAGGGTGATTGCCGTCAAAGTGGAACATCCGTAAAAGGCGGCGGGGCCGATATGGGTCAGCGTCTCGGGCAGCGTCACGGCGGCTAACGCGGTGCAACCGTTAAAGGCGCCGTTGCCGAGTTGCGTGACGCCGGCCGGCAGGTCGACCGCCGTTAGCGACACACAACCGGAGAAAGCGGCGGCGCCAATGCTCGCGAGCGTGCCGGGCAGCGTCACCGTTTTGAGCTTGGCGCAGCCCGCCAGGGCGGAATCCCCGAGCACCGTGAGGCTGGCGGGCAGGGTGAGGTCCGTCAGGTTCGAGCACCCCGCGAAGGCGCGCGGGCCGAGGCCCGCCACCGGCAGACCGTCCACCGACTCCGGCACCGTGATGGTGTTCTCGACGCTGACGCAATTCGTCAGCACGATGGTGTTATCCGGCTGCGTGGTATAGGTGTACGCGGGAGGTTCGACCCAGGTCCATGTGGACACGATTTTTCCGCAGAACGTACCGCCCCAGCCCGAGGCGTTGGCGGGTCGATAAATTTGCGCTAGCGACGCCAGCTGGAAAAGGTTCTTGCCGCCGATCGCGGGCTGGGCGCCTTTGAAGTATACCTTGGATAAAGAAGAGCAGACCTCGAATGCGTAATCGCCCAGGTAGGCAAGGCTGGCGGGGAAGGTGAGGCTGGACAATTTTTTACAGTTGGAAAAGGCGCTGTTCCCAACGGTAACCAGTTTGCTGGTTAGGGTTACATTGGTTAGGGCGGAGCAGGATTGAAATGCGCAATCGCCTATGCTGATCAAGTTCAAAGAGCAAGTAATGGACGTAAACCCGCATCCGGCGAACGCATAGTTGCCGAGATTGGTAACGGTGTTAGGCATGACAAAGTTGCCGTTTCGAGCCGGAGGGCAAACGAGTAAATTGCGCCGCGGTTGGTCATATAATAGACCATCCAGATCGCTAAAATAGGAGTTCTCCGCTTCGACAGTGATGTCAGTGATACCATAGCTTCCCGCAAAAGCTTGGTCATCGATTTGGCTAACGTAAGGGCTGATGATTAGGCGAGTAAGCCCGGGGCAGCCAGCAAACGAGGCTTGGCCGATATGGGTAATGGAATCGGGAATACGATACTCCCCCGGGCGGGCGGGCGGGTATAATCGGATCATGGTTTGTTCTTTATTGCATACGATGCCATCCCAGCTAGTAAAAACCGGGTTGGCAGGATCGACGCCGATGGCTTCCAGTTGCGAGCACCGTGAAAACGGATGGAGTCCCAAGGTTACCAAGCTCGCGGGTAACGTCACATTCGTGATTTGATCGCACCACGCGAAAGCGTAATCGCCCAGGCTCGCCAGGTTCGACGATAAAGTGAGCGTGGCAATATTAGTGCATTCCTCGAACGCGTACGGGCCGACGTTGGTGAGGCTGTTAGGCAGTAGGAGATTGGTGAGGCAGTAGCAGTCGGGAAAGGCGGAGGCATCGATATTCACCAAACTTTCAGGAAAAGCGGGAGACTGGAGCTTGAAACAAGAATCGAAGGCAAGCGTGCCAATGGTTTTTAACTGGGGACCAAAGGTAATATTGGTTAAGCTCGCGCAGCCGCTAAAAGCGCCAATGCTGAGGTCCGTTATGCCATCCGGCAGCGCGATACTCCGCAAATTGACGCAACTGGCGAACGCGGAACTGCCCAAGTTTGTGAGCGTGGTTGGGAGGATGACGCGGGTCATCGGCGTATAGCCGTAAAAGGCGCGCGCTCCGATGCTGGTGACCGGCAAGCCTTCGATTTGGTCGGGAATCGTCATTTCCGCGTCGGCTCCGGTGTAGCCGGTGATTTCGATGGCGGCGGCGGCCAATGTTTGGTAGGTGAAAGGCGGCGGCGCGTCCCAGGTTTGCACCGGGCTGCCGCCGAAAGTGGCTTCCCAGCCCGTGGCGTTGACGGGGCGGTAGATCACTAGCCGCGGATCACCCGCAAACACCTCGTCGCCCGCGAGCGTCGGCGGCGAGCCCTTGAAATACAGGCTGGCCAGCGAGGCGCAGTCCGCGAACGCCCGGTCGCCGAGGTTTGCCAATCGGACGGGCAACGTCAGGCTGACGAGTTGAGTGCAGCCGGCGAAGGCGCTTTCGCCAATGCGGGCTAGGTTATCGTTGAAAGTGATCGACGCCAGTGAGTCGCACCCGGCGAACGCGCCTTGGCCAATGGCGGTCAGGTTCGCGGGACACACGAGATTCGTCAGCCCATGGCAGTTGGCGAAGGCGCCATCGGCCACACTGGTCACCGAAGCGGGTATGGTGAAGCTGCCGCCCAGTCCCCCGGGAAAAGCCAACAGGGTCGATTTAAACTTGTTATACAAAACCCCATTGGCGCTGCTGAACGTCAGGTTCATGATGGCCACGTCGAAGTTCGTGAGCGCAAGGCACCCGGCGAACGCGTTGCCGCCGATCTGGGTGAGGTAGCTGCTGAGCGATAAACTCGTGATGCCGGGGCATTGCTCGAACGCCCCGTCCGCGAGGCTCGTCGCGTGATCCGGCGTGGTAAAGGCGCCCCCGCGGCCAGCGGGATACAACACCAGGGTCGTCAGATCCTTGCTGTACACAATGCCATCCTCGCCGCTGAAGACGGGGTTGGCGGCATCGACTGAGAGGCTGGCCAACTGGCCGCACAGCGCAAACGGATTACGCCCCAACGTCGTCACACTGGCGGGCAAGGTGACGTTCGTTAACCCCGTCCCCCCGTAAAACGCGTAGTCGCCAATATTGGTGACCGTGTTGGGAATGACGATATTCGTGATGGCGGTGTTATTCGAAAACGCTTGCGCCCCGATGCTCGTCACGGGCAGCCCATCGATTTGGTCGGGGATGGTCACGCTGCCGCCCGCGCCGGTATAATGGGTAAGCGTAATGGCGCCGTTCAAATGGGTGTATCCAAAATCATCGGCCGGGTCAGTTTGCGCCAGCGCCCCGAGCGCGACGGCTACGAAGATCGTTCTTACTCCATGGCGCAGTAGCGCCCCCACGGTTTGCGTTGCATTCATGTGTATCTTTCCCGCGCGCCCCACGAGGTGGTGCGTAATCGGTTTAAGCAAAGGGGATTGTGCCTTTTAACGGGAGTTTGCGTAAAGTTGAATTATAAAAAAATAGCTACCCATATGTATGCGGGTATCTAATTCATCCTCATTATTAATTAGATCGAATATGCTGGATAGAAGCAAAAGGTTTCCGTTTGGGGCGGTTTGTGTGAAGGAAACCGGAAACGGCCCGGGCATCGATGCTGAGCCGATAGGACTCCTGGCCGAGGCGAAACGATAGCGGGGAATTTAACTTCGGAAACGCCGTGGAAATTCTGATATCCTGGACTGACCACTCTCTATTTATCGAGCGGGCGAAGGGTGGCGAGCTTGGCGAAGAAGTTGGGGAAGGTTTTGCGGACGCAGGCGGGGTTTTTAATGCGCAGGCCCGGAACCCGCAGGGCGATCGTCCCAAAGCACATGGCCATGCGGTGATCGTCATACGTTTCGATCTCCGCGCCGTGCAACGGCGAGGGCTGCACCGTCAAGGTGTCGCCGGCCTCCACGACCGTGGCGCCGCAACGGGTGAGTTCGGTGCGCAAGGCCATCACGCGTTCGCATTCCTGGACGCGCAGGCGGCCTAGGTCGGTGAATCGCACCGGGTGGTTGGCGAAGGGCGCGAGGACGATGGCGGTCATGATGGCGTCGCCTAAATCGCGCTGGCGCGAGATTTCGGCGGGCGGGGGCAAGAAGCGGGGAAACTCGGCGTCGATTTGCCAGCCCGTGGTTGGCCAGTGCGCGACCGTGATCGCCGGTTGGATCGCGCCGGGCCGTCGCAGGAGCCAGCCCGCCGCCCAGAAATAGCTGCCGCTGGAGGCGTCCGGCTCGACGATGAAGCGTCCCCCGTCACCGGGGAATTGGGCGCGCAATTGCGAGGTCATCGCCACGTAAGGCGATTCGTCGGCGTTCTCGCCGGCCACCGCGATTTGCCAGCCGCCCGCGTCCGCGCACAGGAGTAGGGCGGAGGCGAATTGGGAGCTTTCGGCGATGCTGACGGTGGCGTGGCCGGGCCTGGGGCCGCCGCCGTAAATCAAGGCGGGCAATTTATCGTTCGGCGATTCGATGCGGTAGCCCAGTTGGCGCAAGGCTTGGAACAAAGCGGCTTGGGGGCGTTCGTGCATGCGGGGCACGCCGCGCAGTCGGTACACGCCGGAACCCAGGCAAACGAGGGCCGCGAGAAATCGCGCCGCGGTGCCGGCGTTGCCCACGAACAATTCCAGCGGGTTTTCCCGCGTGCCGCCCGGGGGGACCCGCCCCGCCTGGCCGGCCACGGTGAAGGTGCGATTGGCCGGTTCGCGCGGGTCCGGGGCGATCTCGAGGGTGAACCCCAGGGTTTTGAGGCAATCCGCCATCGCCTCGGTGTCTTCGCTCCAGAGCGCGCCCGTCAAAACCGTGGCGCCGCGCGCCAAGGCGGCGAGGATTAAGGCGCGGTTGGTTATGCTTTTGGACCCGGGCACGGTGATCTCCGCCGGGGCGGCGGACGTCAAAGTCGGGATTTCGATGATCGGCGGGAAGTCCATGGGAGCGGAGGCCGGGGTCGGTTTACTCGGGGGAACTGGCCTGCCCGCACCAGGCGTCGCGGCGGCGCTTGGCGTTTTCGAAAAACTCGGTGACGATTTTTTCATCCCCGTTTTCGAGGGCCAGACGGAATTCGGCGAGATCGTCGATGAACACGCCGAGCACGCGCAAGAGGTGTTGGCGGTTGGCGAGCGCGATGTCGTGCCACATCTCCGGCGAGCCGGAGGCCACGCGCGTGGTGTCGCGGAAACCGGAGGCGCACAGGAGGGCCTGTTCCGGGCAATGCGTTGGGCTGAGCACGTAATTGGACAGGCCGGCGGCGACGATGTGGGGCAGGTGGCTCGAGCGGCTGACGAGTTCATCGTGCTTTTCCGGCGTGAGTTGCAGCACGCGCATGCCGGCTTGGGACCAAAAGGATTGCAGGGTTTCCACCGCCTGGGGGTTCGAGGCGGGGGTGGGGGTGACCACGCAGATGGCGTTAG
>DBTJ01000186.1:442-1177 GCA_002306985.1 Verrucomicrobia bacterium UBA1319 | reverse complement strand
GGTGACCACGCAGATGGCGTTTTCGAACAAATTCGCCCGGGCGGCGCTCACGCCCATCTTTTCGGCGCCCGCCATGGGATGGCTGCCCACGAAGTACGCCCCCGCGCTCCGGGCCAGCGGCTCCAGCTTTTGCGCGACGGTTTCCTTGACGCTGCCCACGTCGGTCAAGATGGCCCCGGGTTTTAACTTGGTGAGCATCTGCCGCGTCAAGGCCTCCATTTGCGCGATCGGCGTGCAGAGGATGACCAAGTCCGCATCCTCCACCGCGCGGGCCAAATCCCGCGTGGCGTGATCCACGACCCGGTATTGTTCGCATTCGGCGATGCTGGCCGAACGGCGCACATAGCCTTCCACCCGGTCGGCTAGCCGTTTTGCCTTGAGGACCAAGCCGAGGGAACCGCCCAAGAGCCCGACTCCCACGAGGGTTGCTTTGCGAAATAGCACGCCCCCAAATTAAAAGGGCCGCGCCCGGAAAAGCAAGCAAAGCCTGGACCGCAAATGGTTCTTTGGAAAAAGGCTGGCTGCCGGCATGCTTTCGGCTTAAGCTCGCCGACAATCTCTCGCGTATGAACAAAGAGCAATTATATCATGAACGGTTGAACCGTTATGTGACGGCGATGCGCAATGAAAAGCCGGATCGGGTGCCCATCCGACCGTTTGTGGCCGAGTTTACTGCCAAACACGCCGGGTTCACCTGTCAGCAGGTGGTGCATGATTACGAAAAAGCGTTCGCCG
>DBTJ01000186.1:0-131 GCA_002306985.1 Verrucomicrobia bacterium UBA1319 | reverse complement strand
TGTCGAACATGGTGTACGTGTGGACGGGGCTCACGCAGGCGATTGGCCTGAAATACTACGGAATTCCCGGCATCGGGGTGCCGCCGCACATGGGGTTTCAATATATCGAGCCGCCCGAGAATCAGGCGTTC
>DBTJ01000035.1 GCA_002306985.1 Verrucomicrobia bacterium UBA1319 | reverse complement strand
TGAACGTTGCACTGTCCAGTTATGAAATATTCACTGCCATTAGCGGAAGACACGCGGAACCATCGTGCGCGCCAATTTTCCCGGTCAGCCTCCCCGGCAGGATGGGCCATGCTAGCCATGCTTTGCGCCCTGGTGAACGCCATGGGGGCACCCACGCTGACTTGGAATTCAGCTGAAAAACAATTGCGGCTCGCGGATAGCGAAAGCCTTAACGGCTTATCCATTGTTGAAAACGGGACCACCTTGATTGTCACCTTGGGTGCCGGTCATTTTAGCGCCAACTCCGCCATTGCCGGCGTCATTTACAATCAAACCACGCCGAGCGCTTCTTCGACCGCGACCATCGCCACGGGCGGCGCGTGCCAATTAGCCACTTTAGCCATACCCGCCCTCCGGGTGGATCAGCCCATCGAATTGGTGGCGGGCACGATCTCCATTGAGACCGGTCCGAGAGGAATTTTCACGTTGGACGCGAATGGAACTTTAGTGAGCGGCGGCGGGGACATTGCCATCGCAGCCGATTCCATGACGCTTGACGGCTTCATTGCGACCACTAACGGAGTGGTCACCCTGGCGCCGGCCAGCCCGGGCGCATATCTCGAGGTCGGCGATCAACTCGTACCCACGATCCTGGGTATCTCGCATGACGAAATCCAGCGGATTACCGCCGCTTCGCTCATTCTTGGCAGCCCGCAATGCGGTTCGATCTACCTCACGGGTCCCGTGGCTCCGCGCACGGCCAAACTCGCGTTACAAACAGCGGACGACATTGTTGAGTTCGGCGGCATTATTCTGGTCGGCCAGTTGGATTTATGGGCGAAGACGGTTTCCCTGAACCAAACCAACCAAGTCGACGAAACCACGCTTTGGCGCGGCTATTTATCGTTGGATTCGCTCGCCGGTCCGTCGTTAAGCGGCCATTTAAATATCGGAACTCCTGGCGATTCAAGCTATGCCAAGGCTTGCTGGTTTGCCAATGAACAACTGGGCGCCGGAGCCAAGCTGGCCCTTTACGGCGCGGCCATCGCGGATATCAACGGCCATACCCAATCCGCAAGCAATCTCCATATCGAAGGTGGGACGTTAAGCACGGAAAACGGCGCCCTCCGCTTGCATGGCGACCTCCAACGCGTGAACCCAGATCACAACACCGCCACCCTGTCGGGCAATGTCGATTTAAATGGGGACGCCCGCGTCTTTGACATTGATGGCTCCGAGGATTTCATCGATCTGAACGGCGATTTATGGATAGCGGCCAATCTACGCAACGGCGGTTTTGTCAAAACCGGCCCGGGCACCCTGGTTTTGTCGGGTCTCAGTAAACTAGAAAAAACCTGCGCCGTTGCTCAGGGCAACCTTTTGATCGACGGCATCCTAGAGGCTAGCGTGGATTTAAATCCCGCCGACAAAACGATCGAGAAAAATATCTTTCTCTCCGGCTCGGGTATCGTTGGCAGCGTTCACGCCAAGCGCGATTGCGCGGTGGTGCCGGGGGATATTAGCGGCGCGCGCATGGGCGCTCTATTATTAAACGGCGGCGTTTCCACTTTTGCGGCCGGCAGCGCCTTGGCCTTTTTTATCAAAGGCGCGGAGTCCAGCTTGCTGTGGCATACCAATTCCGGAATCATAGACTTGAGCGGCGAGCCGGACCTGCTTCTGTTACCTTACAGCCCGGTTATTGGCCGAATATACGAACTCATCAGCACTCCGGGAGGACAGATTTTAGGTCATTTCAACACCTTGCCCGAGGGTACCGTTTTTCAGGATGCGTACGGTTGGGGGCGATATTTCCAGATCCATTACTCCGACACCGCCGTCACTTTAAAATCGGGCTATCCCACCGACACGCTCCTCACGGTCACGCCGGAAACGGCGGCGTATGGCGAGCCGGTGACATTCCAAGCGACGGTCAGCCATCCTGAACTCAAAAACCCCACCGGCATGGTCGCTTTCACGGATAACGGAACCCTCATCGGCTCCGCCCCATTGGAGGGTAACCTGGCCACTTTCACCATTTCCACGCTTAATGCCGGCACCCATGAAATCATCGCGTTATACGGCGGGGATGCGTATTTCCTAGCCAGCAACTCCACGACCAACCGGGGTGCCGCGGGTTTGCCGGTCATCACCAAACAGCCGGTTCCTTACGCGGGCGTCATCGATGGCAGCGCCCAGTTTGAAGTCGCGGCGCAAGGCTATGCGCCGATGCGTTATCAATGGCGGTGGAACAACCAGCCACTGACCGGCGCCACCAACGCTTCCCTTTTTCTCAACCGCCTAACCTCGGCCCACATCGGCGGCTACGATGTTATTGTCGGTAACGCGTACGGCTCGGTTACGAGCCAAGTCGCACGCCTGTCCGTGTCCCGCTTTTTCGCGTTTGGTGACAGCCGTTATGGCTTGTCCACCGTGCCGCCGGAATACTTCGCACCCGTGTCCATCGCGCTGGGCTGGCTCCATAACGTGGCTCTTTTAAACGATGGCACGGTGCGCACCTGGGGTAATAACTATTACCAACAGCTCGAGATGCCCGGCGGCTTAACCAATATCGTCGCCGTCAGCGCTGGCGCCTACCACAGCTTGGCGTTGGATGCAAATGGCGTGGTTTCCGCTTGGGGTTTGAATTGGTTATATCAAACTAATGTTCCCGAGGGCTTGAGCAATGTCGTAGCCATCAGCGCCGGAAGCTTTCACAATCTGGCGCTCAAGACCGATGGCACGGTGGCCGCCTGGGGCTACGACTATAACGGCGAATGCGCCGTGCCTGAGGGGTTGAGCAATGTGGTCGCCGTGGCGGCCGGGACGTTCCATAGCCTCGCGCTAAAAAGTGATGGCACGGTGGTCGCCTGGGGGGAAAACTCTTTGGGCCAAGGCGACGTGCCGGCCGGGCTAACAAATGTCACCGCGATCGCGGCGGGCGCTTATCACAGCATGGCGGTCTTGGTGGATGGCACCGTCGTCGGCTGGGGCGATAACCGCTACGAACAACTCCGCCAACCGGCCGGGTTGCGGCAGGTGGTGGCGATCGCTTGCGGAGATTCCCACACGCTGGCCTTAAAGAGCGATGGCACCGTGGTCGCCTGGGGGCACAACCAATATTCCCAAACCGCCGTGCTATCCGGAATCCACGATGCCGTGGCGATTGCCGCGGGGGGCGAACGCAGCCTGGTGCTGGGATCGCGCTGAACTGGGAACTCCCTCAGATATCCATTTCTATGCCCACCGGGCAGTGGTCGGAACCCATGACGGCGGGCTGGATGAACGCGCGCTTCAAACGCGGCCGCAAAGCGGCGGAGATCAGAAAATAGTCGATGCGCCACCCCACATTGCGGGCGCGCGCCCCGGCCATCGGGCTCCACCAAGAGTAGTAACCACCGCGCTTTTCAAACTCGCGGAAGGTGTCCACCAAGCCCGCGTCGATAAAACTCTGAAAGCCGGCGCGCTCTTCCGGAGTAAAACCGTGATTATGGACGTTGGCCTTCGGATTCGCCAAATCCAACTCCGTGTGCGCCACGTTAAAATCACCGCAGACAACGACGGGTTTCGTGCGCTCCAGTTGTTTCAAAAAAGCCAGAAAATCACGGTCCCACTCCTGACGATACGGCAGCCGGGTGAGTTCTCGCTGGGAATTGGGCACGTAGGCATTTACGAGCTGGAACCGTTCATATTCGGCGGTCAAAACACGCCCCTCGTGATCGTGCCGATCGATGCCCATGCCTTTTTGAATCCGCAGCGGCCGGGTTTTGGTAAAAACGACCGTGCCGGAGTAGCCTTTCTTCTCGGCCATATGCCAATAAGTGGCATACGCGGCGGGCCATAATTGCTCCACATCCTCCGGGGTGCAGCGGGACTCCTGCACACAAAGCACCTCGGGCGCCTCCGCGTCGAGATACTCCAAAAAGTTCTTCCGCAACGCCGAACGCAGGCCATTTACATTCCAAGAAATCAGTTTCACAAGTTTGATCGGGCACGGGCAATTAACGCCTACCAACCACCCGCCCGCACCATACACCGCCTTCGGCCTAGCGCAATCCCCATGCGACGATTGCGGCTGAGCCTGTGTAAAACTCACATTTTTTATTCGCCTACGCCTTTCATCATCGTAAAATCAACCGCACACATCGAATCCCGGAGCCATTATCTATGAAAGCGCCCAAACCCATTCGCATCGGTTTATTCGGTATCGGACTGGATACCTATTGGCCTCAATTTCACGGCTTGCTGGGGCGTTTGCAAGGTTACCAAAACCGGATTGCCGAACGCTTACGGGGATACGACGCCCGTATCGTCGACGCCGGCATGGTCGATACCATCGATAAAGCCCAGGCGGCCGCCTCGCTATTCCAGCGCGAAGAAGTGGATTTGATTTTCCTCTATATTTCAACCTACGCTTTGTCCTCCACCGTGTTGCCGGTCGTGCAGAAAACTCGCGCGCCGGTGGTCGTGCTTAATCTGCAACCCGTGGCGCAACTGGACTACGAGGCCTTCAACAAACTCGGCGATCGCGGCACCATGACCGGCGTCTGGCTGGAGCATTGCCAGGCCTGTTCCGCCCCGGAGATTGCCTGCGTTTTTAACCGGGCGGGCATCGCCTATCATTTGGTCACCGGCTACTTGGAAGATCCGGAAGCCTGGCGGGAAATCCGGGATTGGGTGGACGCAGCCAAAGTTCAGGCCGCTTTGCGCGAAACCCGGGTGGGTGTGCTGGGCCATTATTACTGCGGCATGCTCGATGTGTATAGCGACATGACCCAGCTTGCCGCCGTGTTCGGCAATCATTTCGAGTTGCTGGAAATGTGCGGTCTGCATCGGCGACGCACCCAAGTGGAGGCGGCGGGGCTGGCCCAAAAAATCGCGCAACTTCACCGCGAGTTCGCCGTCGCGCCGGAATGCGATCCCGCCGAAATGGAACGCGCCGCCAAAACTTCCTGCGCGCTGGACGCACTGGTCGCCGATCATCGGCTGGGCGCGTTCGCCTACTATTACGAAAGCGAGGATAACACCCCGTATCGCGACATTGTGACATCGCTCATCCCCGGCAACACCTTACTCACGGGCCACCATGTGCCCGTGGCGGGGGAATGCGAAATCAAGAACGTTATCGCGATGAAAATCCTGGATCTGCTCGGTGCGGGGGGATCGTTTAGCGAGTTCTACCTGGCGGATTTCAAGGAGGAAGTCGTGTTTTTAGGGCACGATGGCCCCGCCCATTTCGCCATTGCTGAAGGCCGGGTGGACTTGGTGCCGTTGCCGGTGTATCATGGCAAACCAGGGAAAGGCCTTTCCATCCAAATGACGGTGAGGCATGGCGACGTAACGTTATTATCCGTGGTGCAATCGAACGGGGGCAAAGTGTTTCTCTTGGTGGCTGAAGGCGCCTCGGTTCCGGGGGCGGTCATGCAAATCGGCAACACCAATAGCCGTTACCGTTTTCCCATTGGAGTCAAGAAGTTTATGAATGATTGGTCGCAAGCGGGGCCGGCCCATCACTGCGCCATCGGCGTCGGCCATGTCGCCAGTAAGATCGCCAAATTGGCCGCGTTACTGGGAATCGAAATGCGGCGAATCGGTTAACCCCATACCCCAAACACTCGCTTTATCGAAAATGATCGCTTGATTTCTATTCCGCGCGCCTTAGTATCCGTTTCCTTCGCCCTTCAAGGAAGGGCGTGCAGCATAATTTTAGATTAGTACTTATGGCAACAGCAAACGATATTCGCAAAGGCATGGCGATCAAGTATAACGGCGACGTCTGTGTCGTCTTGGATAGCCAGCACCGCACGCCCGGCAACCTGCGCGCCTTTGTGCAAGCCTCGATTCGCAGCATCAAAACCGGCAAGTCCTCCGATGTCCGCTTCAGTTCCACCGAGCGCATTGAAACCGTGCCGCTGACGACCCGGAAAATGGATTTCAGCTATAAGGACGGCGAAGACTACGTATTCTCCGATCCTGAGACGTTTGAGACCGCCACCGTCAACCCAGATATCGTGGGCGATTCGAAGAATTTTCTCGTTGAAAACGGCCAAGTCACCATCACTTTCATTGAGGAAAAAGTCATCGCCATCGAAATGCCTTCGGCGGTCGTCCTGACCGTCACCGACGCCCCGGAAGGCATCCGCGGCGATTCCGCCAACAACGTGCAAAAACCGGTGGTCATGGAGACGGGCATCACGATTCAAGTTCCCCTGTTCATCAAGACGGGAGAGAAACTCAAAATCGATACCCGCACCGGCAAGTACATGGAACGGGCCTGATTTACTCCCTATCGATTTAATGCGAAGCGCGCCCTATGGCGCGCTTTTTTGTGGGTCGCGTTTAGATCGAGTTTATGGGAGAATAAACTCGCGAGCTCAGCTAATTTGACGCCACTCAATCCCGTCAAGCGATTCGTCGATAGTGGCTTTGGACAAACCCAAACGAATAGCTGGCGCTTGATACCAGTCCCAACCGCGCGTCCGACGACAATTCTCCAAAAAGGCGCTTGCCGCCACCGATGAGTACCGGAATGGTGGTGATGATGAGCTCATCGATCAGCCCAACCTTCAAAAACCTTTGAATCGTCAGACCACCATCCACGTAGATCTTCTTTGCGCCGCTTTGAGAAAGTTCCTCGACTATGGCAAAAGGGGTTTGATCCGTGATGGTCACGGTAGAGGGCGAACCCGCTGGCGCTTTGGTTAGTGTGCGGCTCAACACCGTGACCGGGATTCCCCCGTATGGCCACTCTTTGAAAGACCTGGCTTTATCAAAGGTGCCCCTGCCCATTATGATCGTATCGACATTCGAAATGAACGCGGCATAGCCGCAATCCTCACCGGGAGTAATCTGTCCGTTGGCCGTGTCAAGCCAGTCCAATTCATCGTTGCTCCGAGCGATATAAACATCAAGGCTAACCGCAACGAACACCCAAGTCTTAGCGCGCATATTTCAACCTCCGCCACGTGGAATCCGCACCCCAAGTCAACGGACGTCAGACCCGTCATCGCCTTTAAACGAGAGTCCCCTCAAATCACAGGCAAAATAAAAGCCATCCGGTTTGCCAAAACCCGCAACTCCAGCCATCCGATATCCCCATCGGTGGGACCGGGATTCGTTACTTTTCCTTGCTGGCGGTTGGCGAAACATCATCCAGCTTTCGCCAACGAATGTCGCGGATAGCTCCCGAGGTGCGCCAAGAGGCAATCCCAAACGGCTTGCATTTCTCCATCTCTATGCGCGTCGAAAAAGTGTGATCCGTCGTATCCAAATCGATGAAGCGATCATCGTCGACCCAAGTTTCAATTCGGCCCTGCGCGACGCGCAACCGGATGCGATACCATTTTTTATTTTCGAACGAACGGAACGTGGTCGTTTGGTTGTTGGACGCGTCCGCGCCATCGATGCTGGACAAGCCGACCAAGCCGCCACCCCAGCCGCCCAAAATCAAGCTGCAGGGATCCTTACCCACAGGGAAGGTCAGTCCGCAAAAGAAATCGGAGCCATCCATGCGCGCCGCCTCGAGGTAGACTTCGTAATTGGTGCGAATCACCTCGTTGGTATAGACGATGCCGGTCATGTCGTTGCCAAACTGGATTAAGATGTGCCCGTCCTCGACGAGCACGTCGTTATGGCCAACCATGTCCGCCTCTTTCCAGCCGGATAGCGTTTTACCATCGAAAAGTTTAATCCAGCCCGGTTCGTTAATGGTGGTAGTGGCCGTTTCCGCGGGCCGGGATTTCTTTTTGGCCGGCTTGGCCGGCGCCGTATTTGTGTTGGCCCCAATATCCGCAGCCAGGGCGCTGGCAGCCAAAAACAACCCCAAGGACAATCCCAGTACCCGCCAGGCGGTTAAACGCAATTTCATATCAGGCCTATGGTTGGTTAATTACTTTTTCCTTCGGTACCCCGTATTTTTCCATCACTCGCCGGGTCGCGGCCTCGGTGCTGGCAGCCTCCAAAATCATAGTGCGCACCGATTCCCCCGGACCAAACTCCAAGTGATGATAGCCATTCTGCGGCTGTTGAAAAGCCGCTACCAAGTCCGGCATCCGGCTAATGATCTTCCCGTTCACTTTATCGACCGGTAAAAACCGGTAATCTTGATAACCCAAGTTGAACGGATCCGGCAAAACAATGGTGAGCAGCACTCGAGCCGGACGTTCCTCGCTGGGTTTTTCCTGGTCGAAGTAAGTCAAACGGAACGGGGCTTTGCGCTTCCACTCCGCCCCCCAACTCCGGAGGAAAGGCTCGGATAACGGCTCAAAGACCAGGCCGCCGGCGACCAAATACTCGGGCGCTTGGTCAAACACCTCCTCGGGCACCATTTCCACGTTGTACTCGGCGCGCGGCAGCGGGTAAGCGACTTCCAGTTGCTGACCGTCGCGCCAAAGGGTCAAACGCACTTTATCTCCCGCATATTTTCCCCGCGTCGAGAGGTTTTCCAGCAGCAGTTGACCGTAATTGGGATCGGTGTAATTGCCATCCGTATCGATTTTGAAGCCTTCAATTTGGAGTAAAATATCCTTGGGCTTGAGCAACCCGCTTTTATCCGCTCCAGAGGCTTTATCGATGATGATCACCCCCCGGGGCTCTCCGGTGAGTTTTAGCTGCGCCAAAGTGGCGGGATTCTCCGCCTTTTGCCAAACAAAGTCGAAAAAGCCCATCTGCCGCCGCGGATTGCTCGTTGCGCCTTGCACGGCGAATTTGATGAAGGGCGCGGGAATCGCCAGGCAGTTATTCCCGTCTTGGGAAGTGGTCAAACCAGCCAGCTTGCCCCCAATCGTAACCGCTTCGCTCCAGCCGGCGCCATTGATTTCCGAATCCACCTCCAACGTGAGGTGCTCGATAAAGCTGAGCCGGGAGCGGCGCACCGCCAAACGGGCGATCTCACCCTTGCGATTTTCCAGGTTACCATTGCGCCAGCGCATGATTTGCAGGCTGCCGGCCGTGGGCGCCGGGTCCGCCAAACTCACCGTTTTGAGCCCGCGCCAGAATTCGGCGTTCGTCGTGGTGAGCACGGCTAGATCGGCGTGATAGTCGATCCAAGCCAACGTCGCCCCCACCCAGGGGCCCCGGCCATTCTTTTGCAACCGCGCCAGCGACAAATCATTCAAGTAATCGGCGGTGGTCAGAATTTGGTTGGGTCCCAGCACGACGCCTTGTTTTTTGTAGGTCTCATTGCGCTGAGTCCACGGCTGGATAAAATCGTACTGCCGCCGGGTGACCTCGACGGTGACAATCGAATCCTCCCAGGGAGATCGCTCCGCCTTGGCGCCGGCGAACCCCGACTGACCTATCGCAAGCCAGGCGGCCGCGATGACTGCCACCCGCCAAAATTCCCTAATACCCGTTCGTTGAAAAAACCTCATAAGCGCCGGTCCTGTTTGATGTTGTTATTGCTCAAAATTCCGGCATTGGCCGCTTTGGCCTCGGCGTGATTGAGACATTCGAGATTATGCTGGGTCACAAATTCGATGGCATCCTGCGCGTTGGTCGACGACTCGAAAGCGCGCACCACGTCCTCCATTTTTTCGATCCGGATTCCGTTGATCGAATCGATCAGCGCGCGGCCGCGAATGGAGAAATTGGCATTCACGTCGTGCGAGAGAATCGTGGCCAGCACGATGGGTTCCGGCCGCGCCTTATCGGGCGTTTCCATCCGGCGGAAAAACAGTTCATAGCGCAACTCGGCGCTGGTTGCGTCCGCCCAATTGGCGCCAAAAGAGCGCAGATAATCCAGGCTCAGCGGCGTGAAAACCAAGCCGCCAAAAATATAATAACGCGGCAATACGTATTGGTTGCCCTCGGCTTGGTCCAAGCGCTTCGAGCCAAAAGTCACCGAGACATTGGTTTCCCGCCCCTGGCGCCAGAGTTTCAACGGCATCGCCTCCCCCCGCTGGTACTCGCCAAAAGCGGCGCTCACGTTAACCCGATTGCCTTGATAAATGATGGTGCAATCGCTGGCGATCGGATAGGCGCCGGCTTGCAACAACACATCATCGGGCCGCAAAACTTTCGCCGCCGATAGTTCCGGGTAAAGATAATCGACCCGCGCGCCCAGATCGTTGTCGGGCAACCCGAGAAATTTGCGATACGTCTGATTTTGTAGCGCCACCAAGCGGAGCCCCAATTCCGGAATCCCATCTAACTTTCCATCTTCCACATCTCTGAGAAAATGCTGAATCACCGGCTGCGGGATGAAAAATCCCGCGTTCTCCAAGCCGGACATGCCCTGAAAGGCGACCCCGGCGACTTTATCGTCTTGAATCACCGGCCCGCCGCTGTTGCCCGGATTAATGGCGGCATCGGTCTGCACCGCCAGGAAAGCGCGGTTACCGATGTGCGCGTAAGCCTGCACTTCAACGCGCGAAACCACGCCTTTGGTATATGAGATTTGCTCTCCTCCGGCCGGGTAACCGTAGGTGACCACCGTGGAACGTACTTTGGGCAATTCGCCAATTTCCAACGCTTCCATCCCCTCGAAGAAATCGGGGTTTTCCACTTCCAGCACGGCCAGATCGCAATCGTGGCCAATGAAAATGGGCCGCGCCAGGTAAGGCCGGGGATCTTGATAACGGTAGACGACCAACTGTCGCGCCCAACTGACGACGTGGGCGTTGGTAAGAATCCGCTTGCCCCGGATCACAAAGCCGGATCCCGAAGCCCGGCGCACGCTCTCGAACCGCCAGGGCGCGTCGAAAACCGGCTGTTGCGTGAAAGTGGTGATGCGCACCACCGACTTTTCAGGCTCGGCCCCAGCCACCGCCGCGCACGTTAAAAGCAGGCCAAAAAATAATCGTCTGAACACGCTATCATCATGGCTTAAGCTGGCACGATTGTCGAGTGGGTTATTCAGCCAAACGCCCCCCGCGCCGATTCGGATATTACGCTAAAATTCAATGGTCAACGCGTGGGCGGCCCCGGGACGTCGGCGTGCCAGCGACGCTGGAATTTAAGGGGTGACAGGTGGAAATTCGCTTGAAATACTGCCTTAATGCATCCCGGCGAACCCAACGATGACAGCCAAGAAACCGCGCCGCCGGCGGTAGCGTTGCCCATCACGGGAGAACTGGATCTGCACACCTTCCAGCCTCGCGACCTTTCCTCGCTGCTGCCGGAATACCTCGCCGCCTGCCGCGCGAAGCGAATTTTACGCGTGCGCGTCATTCATGGGAAAGGCACCGGCCAATTGCGACAAACGGTCCACGCGTTGCTGGCCCGCCTCCCTGAAGTAGCGCGGTTCGAACTCGCCGGCGAATTCGAGGGCGGCTGGGGTGCCACTATCGTTTGGTTAAAAGAATAATCTGAATCATCCCGGCAAACCGCGCGTCACTATTATCATCGTTATATGAAAAAAACCGATTCCCTATCTCGCCGGCAATTTTTGAGCCGGACCACCTTGGCCGTCTCCGGCCTTAGCTTGGCGTTGCCCAATATTATAACCCGCCCCGCCTTTGGCGCGGAGGGCACGGGGGGTATTCGCGTGGGCGTGATTGGCGTGGGCGGCCAAGGCAAATCGAATATCCGGGAAATCATGAGTAACGTAACCGCCATTTGCGATCCCGACCGGAATCACTTGGCGGACACGAAAAAAATGGTGGAAGACAAAAACCAGCGTCCTGTCGCCACTTATGGGGATTTCCGGAAAATGTTGGAAAGTAAGGACCTTGACGCCGTGCTCATTGCCACCCCGGACCATTGGCATACCTTGCCCGCCATCTATGCCATGCAAGCGGGCAAAGACGTTTACTGCGAAAAACCGCTGACTTTGACCGTGCGTGAAGGGCAAGCGCTCGTCAAAGCCGCCCGGTATTACAAACGGATCTTCCAAACCGGCAGCCAGCAACGCTCGTGGGGCGATGAAAAATTCCGTCGCGGTTGCGAATATGCGCGCTCGGGCCGCATTGGCGATATTAAAACCGTGCGCGTCGGATTGCCCGGCGTCAATTGGACCACCGATCCCGCGGTGCCCGATAGCGAACCACCGGCGGAATTAGACTACGGTCTGCGGTTAGGCTCCCGCGCG
>DBTJ01000213.1:3830-4031 GCA_002306985.1 Verrucomicrobia bacterium UBA1319 | reverse complement strand
CGGGCCGCCTTCATCGTTGGGAGCGACAGCAACCTCGCCTGGAGATTTAGCCAGGGAGAGGGAATAATCGCCCGAGCCATTGAGGTAATACGAACTGGCTACCACCGTGAAGACGCCGCTATTGGTGGCGCGAAAGAGAACCTCGCCATCGCGGTTGTTCAAACTGCTGCTCGTGTTCGAATCCAGCAACCCTCCATCGGG
>DBTJ01000213.1:0-3536 GCA_002306985.1 Verrucomicrobia bacterium UBA1319 | reverse complement strand
AATTGGTGGCGCCCGCCCGCAAAATAAGCGTTTCCCCGGCCGTCGCGGTAAAATTCCATTGGTCCAAGTCGCCGATATCGATCTTAGCGACGTGCCGCCAGCCATTGGTCAGCGGGCCGCCTTCATCGCCCGAAGACACCGCCGTGGCACCCGGGGCTTTGGCCAAACTGAGCGTATATTCCCCGGTACCTTTCGCATAGTAACTGGTAATGGTGACCGCGAAGGTACCGCCACTGGTGGCTCGAAACAAGGCTTCGCCGTCTCGGTTATTCAGGCTACTGCTGGAACTGGAATCGAGCAGAACTCCGCCGGGGCCGTAAAGCTGGACGAGGGGGGTGAAGCCCGTTCCGCCAGCGCGTGCGACGATGCTATCGCCGGCGTCAGCCGCAAACGTATAGGTATCGGTGGTGTTGGTGACCAAGAGGCTGGTGATGGTTTCGCCCGACTCAATGGTTGCCGCGTGAGCATTCGTGACTAGCAGCCCCGCGGTTCCTAAAATTAAGCTAAACCGGCGAAGCCATTGGTGCCAAAAGTTTACTCTTGCGTGCGGGTGGTTAGGGCTGGCCGCTACCATGAAGGATGATTTGTTGTTCAATAGTTTCATAGAGTGGGACGGATTGTCGCTCCGGTGTTTTGCCTTCCAAGATAGCACGGGATTGGCTTTTGTGACGGCAAAAAATGTTTTGTATTCGATGTGTTGTGAAAAGATTAAGAATAATAATTTATCAACTGAACAGTGTGTTAATATAAAAACAACGCATGCTGATTTATGCATGTCTAAGGCAATAAATAATTGTCCTACTTCAGGTGGGTGGGTGGCTGCGTAAGGGGGTGGCGGACAGTAGAAGACGGTTAAGTGTCCGGCTGCGCGCTTGGGCCCGCTTCCGATGTGGCGGTGGGAGCAAGGCGCGAAAAAGCCCTCCCCATCGGTACGCTGGGGAGGGCGTTCGGTCGAACCGTCCGGCGGCATACCGCCGGGCTGGTGGTTTGGATATTACTTTGCCGGTTTGGTTTGCTCCCAATCCTTGAGGTTGTACTTGGCTAGAATTTCAGCGAGTTTGCCGCTTTTGCGAAGTTCCTTGAGGCCATCGGTCCAGATTTGCGCCCATTTCTTGGCTTCCGGCTTTTTAGGCGTGAAGGCTACGAAGAAAGGATCGGGCTCCGCCAACGGTCCCGCCGAAACGAAGTCGTCGCTGGCCATGCCATATTTCGGCACCGCGGCTAAAAACACGGGCTCGACTTCCAAGTAACAATCGATGCGCCCGGCTTTTAGTTTTTTGACGCACTGTTCCACCGGTGTGTCGCCCGCCGCCAGATCGATCAAGCTGGCGTCTTTCTCGTTGGCTTTGACGTACGCGTCCATTTTTTCGGAGTAGCTGTATCCATTGATGACGCCAAGCCGCTTGCCGCGCAAAGAATCGATGCCGGTGAATTTCCAATCCGAGCCTTTTTTAACGTAAAAAACTTGCGAGGAAATGGACATGGGTTCATCCGGAAACACCAAATCCGGCGCGTCACTTTTTAACGCGCCGATGACGCCGTCAATGGCGCCGCTTTGGCAATCGGCCACCGCTCTTTTCCAGGGCATGATCTGATAATCGATTTTAAGGTTCTCTTTGCCGAACACGGCTTTAAGAATCTCCACCACATATCCGGGATTGGCGGCTTCGGGTTCGCCATTGAATGGATACCAACTATCGGCGCGCAGGGTGAGGGTGGATTGCGCCCGCAGGGATACGCCGGCGAGGCAGAGGATGGCCAAGGTAGCTAAGCAGCGGTTAACGAATGACGGGAGTTTCATAGGTTTAGAGGTTTGGGATTGAGGGGTGATGGTCCTTGTTGACGACCTGGTACTGGTAAACTAAAAGTCCTCGGATAACGTATCAGCCGGCGACGTGCTCCGTTGAAAGCGATTTTCGGCTTGGCCGCTCGGAGACGTGTCGCCGCGTTTCGGGCGGATTTGGTGGTTGGCTGGGGCGGCGCGCATTGGTTTCTAACAAAGCTGAGAGTTGGGAGACGATGTCCTTTAACGCATCCGATTGCGTGGCGAGTTCACCCGAAGCCTGGGCGCTTTCTTGGGCCCGGGTGGCATTGGATTGGGTGACCCGGCTCATTTGCGCGACGGAGGTGTTGATTTGCGTGATGGCGAGGGTTTGTTCCTGGCTGGCCGAGGCGATTTGAGCCGCCAAATCGTCCATTTGACGGATGCGCCCGGCCAAATTCCGCAGACTTGTGGCGACTTTATTGTTGAGTTGCGCCCCTTGCTCGCTTTTCCGAATGTTATCCTCGAGCTTTTCCGAAGTCTCGCGGGCGGCGGTGGCGCTACGCAGGGCCAGGTTGCGGACTTCCTCCGCCACGACCGCGAAACCGAGCCCCGATTCACCGGCACGGGCCGCTTCAACGGCCGCGTTCAAGGCCAGGATATTGGTTTGAAAGGCGATTTCATCGATGGCGCTGATGATTTTGGCGATGTTCCCGCTGGAATTTTTGATGGCGTCCATGGCCAAGGCCATAGCTTGCATATCCTTGGTGCCCGTGTCGGCGTGGGCGCGGGCCACATTCGTTAGTTCTTTCGCTTGTTTGGCATGTTCCGCGTTGGCCTGGGTCATGTTGGAGATTTCGCTCAAGGAAGCGCTGGTGGCGTGTTGGGAGGAAGCCTGCTCGCTCGATCCTTCGGCCAAGGCTTGATTATTGGACTGAATGACGGCGGCGGATTGATTGAGAATGTCCGCTCCCGAGACCAGTTGGACGATGGCTTGGCGCAGGGGGCGGACCAGACTGCGTTTCAATACGCACCAAACCGCCGCGATGAGACACAAGTTGAGCACGAGGCTTTCCACCAGTTTTTGCGTCAGTGTGGCGCGCAATTGCCGACGAAAGGCGTGATCCGCCAGATTGATGGCCGCCGAGCCAATGGGTTTGCCATTGTATACAATAGGACGGGAATGGGTGATCGCCGAGGCGGGGAGATCATTTGTGCCCACGGTCATTTTCCCGGCTTGATCTCGCGTGGCCGCCACCGTTGTCTTTTGTTGCGAGCCTGAAAACTCCTTGATAGCCAGACTCTCCACATCGGAATCCCCCATCTCCGCTCCTAGAATCGCCTCCAGTTGACTATTCTCCATACCCCAGAGAGGAGCCGCGGCATTCTTCGCCACCCGGTCCATAATCAAAGTCGCCTTTTTATCGAGCTGTTCCCGCCAAGTGTTGGCTTGCCATCGAAATTCGATAAAAGCGAAAACCGCGAGCAAAAACGAAGCAATTACCGCGAGGCTGATAATAGTCCGCTGAATAATAGACAATCTCATACAGATGGCAATTTGCTAGTATCTCCTTTTGACATCGACACGCTGGAGGCATTGCCCCCAACGGAATGTCCAATTCATTATCGGTAACCCGGCCCAAAGGTTTAGCGGGTGATAGATGAAACTGCGTATTCGGCTTGGGGATTGCCTCGGCGGCGAACGTCAGTGAGTCGGCTGGCGAAGACGGCGTTCCGGTGAAAAGGATTCTAGTGTAGTGTCTCGCAATTAGCT
>DBTJ01000217.1:1850-6919 GCA_002306985.1 Verrucomicrobia bacterium UBA1319 | reverse complement strand
TGTACGCCCTGCCGCGAAGGTTCGCTCTGGATGAGCAAGACGCTGCAGCGGCTCACGCATGGCCAGGGCCGCCAGCAGGACGCCGAGTATCTCGGCAAAATTGCCGATAACATCCCCGGCGGCCGCACCATTTGCGCCTTTGGCGAAGCCTGCTCCTGGCCGGTTCAGAGTTTTGTGGGTAAGTTTAAGGACGAATTTATGGCCAAAGGCGCGGCCGATGAAGCTCGCCGCGCGGCCCGGAAGGAATCAGCGGCGACCCCGAAAATATGACGAACGCCACGCCCTCAGCACCCCAGCCCGAACCCGTGCCGACGATCACCGTCAAGATCAACGGCCAGTCGGTGGCCGTTCCCAAGACGCAGCCCCACCCGGTCACCGGCCAGATGATGCCGACGACCATGATCCAAGCTTGCGAACTGGCGCGCGTGGAAGTTCCGCATTATTGTTATCACGCCAAGTTGCCGGTCGCGGGCAATTGCCGTATGTGCCTGGTCGAATACGGCACCCCGGCCTTGGGGCCGGATCGCAAGCCGCTCGTCAATCCCGACGGCACGCCCGTCATCGCCAAAGCGCCGAATCCCGCCATTTCCTGCGCCACCCCCGTGAGCCCGGGCATGGAGATTTACACGGAAACGGCGAATGTGAAGTCCATCCGGAAAGCGATTTTGGAGTTCCTGCTCATTAACCATCCTTTGGATTGCCCGATTTGCGACCAAGCCGGCGAATGCAAGTTGCAGGAGTATTCGTCCGAATATGGTCAGGCGAAAAGCCAGTTTGCCGAATTCAAGGTGCATAAGCCCAAGCAGGTGGATTTGGGGCCGCGCATCCTGCTCGACAACGAGCGTTGCATCCTTTGCACCCGTTGTATCCGCTTTACGCGGGACATCGTCAAGGATGACGTGCTGGGCATCGTCAACCGGGGCGGACACAACGCCATCGCCACTTATCCGGGCACCGCGTTCGACAATAATTACACGCTCAACACGGTGGATATTTGCCCGGTCGGCGCGTTGACCTCGAAAGATTTTCGGTTTCAAATGCGCGTCTGGTTCCTGAAGGAAACCAAGAGCCTTTGCGCGAGTTGCGCTACCGGCTGCAACGTGGTCATCGGTTCGCGCGAAGGCCGGATTTACCGTTACGTGCCGCGGGAAAACGACGCGGTGAACGCTGGCTGGATGTGCGATGCCGGCCGGCTTAATTACCGGTGGATCGGTCGCGAGGATCGTTTGAAGCAGTGTCTGATCCGCCAAGACGGCGCGCCACGGCCCGCTTCCTGGAAGGACGCCCTGGCGGCGATTTGCGCTCGCCTCCAGTCCGCCACCGCCGGTTCCGTGGCGATCGTGGCCTCGGCTCGCCAGACGAATGAGGAGCTGTTTTTGCTGCAAAAAATCGCCACCCAACTCAAAGCGGTGACGGACTCGATTCCCCGCGTGGGCGCGGGCGATTCGCTGTTGGTGAACGCCGATAAAAACCCGAATAGCAATGGCGCGCGTTGGCTTGGCATCGCGCCCGCCGAGTTGGGCGCAAACTTGCCCCGGGTGGCGGCGGGCATCGCCAAAGGCGAAATTAAAACCCTCCTGGTTTTGGGCGAGGAAATGACCCGCCATTTCGGCGCGGAAACCCTGCGTAAACTGGACGCCTTGATCGTGAGCGATATCTTGCCTAACGCGACGGTGTCGCTGGCGCATTTTGTTTTGCCGGGGTGCGCGCCCGCGGAAAAGCGGGGCACGTTTACAAACGCGCGCGGCCAGGTGCAGAAATTCATGTCCGCCGTGACGCCTCCCGGCGAGGCCCGGCCGGAGTTGGAGTTTTTGCGCGAAATACTCGCGGGGATCGGTGGCGGGGAAGTCCCGGGAAATGTCGAGGCGGTGTTCGATTGGATGGCCCAAGTCACACCCGCTTACCAAGGGCTTACCTGGGCGGCCCTAGGGGACAAAGGATTGGCGGCCGCCCCAACCGGGGCGAACCAGGTTTGAAGCATGGAAAGCTATTTATCCATTCCCCATTTGCTGGCCGTGGCGGGAGATGAAAAAATCTTCGGCTGGGTGACGCCTTTTGTGTGGTATAGCGCGATCAAGGTGCTGGTGGCGGTGGGGTTGATGCTGACCATGGTCGCCTACACGGTCTGGGTCGAACGGCGCGTGTCGGCCTTCATCCAAGACCGCATTGGTCCCAACCGGGTGGGCATTTTCGGGTTGCTGCAACCGCTGGCCGACGGTGTGAAATCCTTCTTGAAGGAGGATTTCGTGCCCGGGCACGTGCGTAAGGTGTTCTTCTGGATCGCGCCCGGCATCATGCTCTTGCCGGGGTTGCTTAGCATCGCGGTGATTCCGTTCGGCTCGAAATTGGGAGAGCAGGACATGGTGATCGCCAACTTGAACGTGGGCCTGCTTTATACCTTCGGCATCACTTCGCTGAGCGTATATGGGATTGTATTGGCGGGTTACGCCTCGAACTCGAAGTATCCGTTCCTGGGCGGCATTCGTGCCAGCGCCCAGATGATTTCCTATGAAATATCCATGGGCCTGTCGGTCATTCCCATTTTGCTGATCGTGGGGGATCTGAACTTGGGCAATATTGTGGCTTATCAGGGTGGCAGTTTGTGGGGCTGGTTCATTTTCAAGGCGCCGCTGTCCTTCGTGATTTTCGCCGCCGCCGCCTTTGCCGAGACAAACCGGTTGCCCTTCGACATGCCCGAAGCCGAGAATGAATTGGTGGCGGGGTATAATGTCGAATACAGCTCGATCAAGTTCGCCCTCTTTTTCATGGGCGAGTACGCGAGCATGATCGCGGTTTCCGCCATGATGGCCACGCTGTTTTTCGGGGGCTGGACCCTGCCGTTTTTCGGGCTCGACCAGCCGGCTACGACTTGGCTCGGCGGCTTACTGCACATCGCCATTTTCCTGGCGAAAACCTGCGCGTGGATCTTTTTGATGGTTTGGATTCGCTGGATGTGGCCGAGATTCCGGTTCGACCAATTGATGGATTTGGGCTGGCGCCGGTTTATTCCGCTGGCGCTGGCGAATATCGTTATCACCGCCGTCGTGCTATGGCTGAAGGCTTGAGCATAAAATGATTGTTAAACGCAAACCGCTCACGTTCTGGGAACGCCTGTATTTGCCCGCTGTTATCTACGGGTTCAAGGTGACCGTGCGCCACTTTTTCAAAAAGAAAGTGACCATGCAGTATCCCGAAGAGAAATGGGCGGTTCCGGCGGGTTATCGCGGCGCGCCCTATTTGGTGAAAGACCAGGAGGATCGCGTCAAATGCGTTTCCTGCCAGCTGTGCGAGTTCGTTTGTCCGCCCAAGGCGATTAAAATCACCCCGCCCGGGCCGGTGCCCAACGCGGCTCTGGGCAATGTGGAGAAGGGTCCCAAGGAATTTGAGATCAACATGCTGCGCTGCATTTTTTGCGGGTTTTGCCAGGAAGTATGCCCGGAGGAAGCCATCTTCCTGATGAAGGATTACTCGCTGGTTGGCCTGGCGCGGAAGGACATGATTTATAATAAGCAGAAGCTCCTGGAATTGGGGGGCACGCATAACGATACCATCCAGAAATGGAAGCATAAGTGATGGAAAGTCTTTTCTTTTATCTGTTCGCCGCGCTGGCGGTGGTTTGCGGGATCTTGATGGTGGCCAATCCCTTTAGCCGCAATCCTGTCACCAGCGCCATGTTTATGGTGCTGACGATGATCTCGCTGGCGGGGGTGTTTGTGCTTTTGCATGCCTACTTTTTGGCGGCCGTCCAAATCCTCGTATACGCGGGCGCGGTGATGGTGCTCTTTCTGTTCGTGATCATGTTGCTCAACCTCAAAGAAGAGGAAAAACGCAAGCCGGGCTGGGTCCGGATGGGCTTTGGCTTGGTGAGCGCCGGGCTGTTTGCGGCGCTGTTGCTGCGCAGCGTGGCCGCGGCTCGCAATGCGCCGCTGGAAACGGCGGCGGCCACCGTGGATGGCGGGGTCAAACCGCTGGGGTTGTTATTGTTCACCGAATACCCGCTGCCGTTTGAAATCATGTCCATTCTTCTGCTGGTGGGCATGGTCGGGGTGGTCGTGTTGAGCAAAAAGGAGCTGAAATGATCGGTTTATCTCACTATCTGGCGTTGAGCGCCATTTTGTTCAGCTTGGGGCTGCTGGGGGTGCTGGTGCGCCGCAGCCTACTCGTGGTGTACATGTCCCTGGAGTTGATGCTTAACGCCGCCAATCTAGCCTTGGTGGCGTTCTCGCGGTTCAACCAAAACTTGGACGGCCAAGTGGTGGTCTTTTTCATTATCACCGTGGCCGCCGCCGAGGTGGCGGTCGGCTTGGCCCTGATTGTGGCGCTCTTCCGTTTGCGCCAGACGACCCACATTGAAGATCTTAACACGCTGAATCACTAGCCATGGCCGAAGTATTTCCTTGGATTATTTTGTTTCTCCCGCTGGCGGCGGCGGGGGCCATCACGCTGTTTACCTTGGCGAACCGCGAGCTGAGCGCCCGGCTTTCGATTGGCGCGATCGTGGCGGGTTTCTGGTTGAGCGGGATGCTGCTCTTCGATACGCATCTTTCGGAGCAGCCCCAGGAGAGCGTGTTTCAATGGCTCGCGGTTGGCGGGATCAATATTGATTTCGGCCTGCATTTGGATCGTCTCGGTCTGTTGATGTTGCTGGTGGTGACCGGGGTGGGGGGGGCGATTCACATTTATTCCTACGACTACATGAAGGGCGATCCCGGATTCTCCCGGTATTATGCCTGCCTGAGCCTGTTCACCTTTTCGATGCTGGGCATCGTGCTGGCCAACAATTTCTTCATGCTTTTCGTGTTCTGGGAATTGGTCGGCTTATCCAGTTATCTGTTGATTGGTTTTTGGTATGAAAAGCCGGCGGCCGCCGACGCGGGCAAAAAAGCGTTCCTGGTTAATCGCATCGGCGACGCCGGGTTTTTGCTGGGCATCTTGATGCTCTGGGGCGTCTTCGGCAGCGTTCATTTCGGGGTGATTCAACAGAAACTGGCGCAAAACCCGAACGCCTTGTGGACGCTTTCGACGATTGCCGGGTTGTTGATTTTCTGCGGCGCGATGGGCAAGTCCGC
>DBTJ01000217.1:1190-1548 GCA_002306985.1 Verrucomicrobia bacterium UBA1319 | reverse complement strand
ACGCGATGGAAGGCCCCACGCCGGTAAGCGCGTTGATTCACGCGGCGACCATGGTGGCCGCCGGTGTCTATATGTTGTGCCGGGTGTTTTTCGTCTTCACCGCGGTGCCCCGCTGGCCCGATGAGCTCGCCTGGCTGGGGAATGTTTCCCCCTTGGATATCATTGCCTGGATTGGCGGTTTCACCGCTTTGCTCGCGGCCCTGATCGCGGTGCAGCAGAACGATATCAAACGTATTCTCGCTTATTCGACGCTATCGCAGTTGGGCTACATGGTCATGGCGGTTGGGTTGGATGGTCCCACGCCGGCGATGTATCATTTAACCACGCACGCGAGTTTCAAGGCGCTGCTATTCCTGGG
>DBTJ01000217.1:0-951 GCA_002306985.1 Verrucomicrobia bacterium UBA1319 | reverse complement strand
GTTTCAAGGCGCTGCTATTCCTGGGCGCGGGAGCTGTTATTCACGCGCTCCACCACGAGCAGGATATTTGGAAGATGGGTGGTTTGCGGCGCAAGATGCCCGTCACTTTCTGGTGCTTTCTGCTGGCGACGCTCGCGCTGGCGGGGGTGCCGCCCATGAGTGGTTTCTTCAGCAAAGATGAAATTTTGGCGCAAGCGTTGGAAAAGAGCGCGCCGTTGTTTTTTCTCGCCGTACTCGTGGCGGTGTTGACGGCTTTTTACATGTTTCGCTTGGTGTACGTGGCGTTCCTAGGCAAGCCCCGCGCGGCGGCGGCCGAGCACGCCCATGAAGTTAAGATCGTAATGACCTTGCCCATGCTGTTTTTGGCGGTGCCTTCTGTGTTGCTTGGTTTTTGGGGAGTGGAGCATTACATCCATAGCCAATTTAGCGAGCATGTCGCCGAGGCGCTGCCTTGGCACAAACAGCTGGTCGCGCCGTTTGCCGCGGCGCCGAAGGCCGCCTTCGCCGGTTTGGTGGCGGTGGCGCTGGGCTGGTTTCTGGCTTGGCGAATTTACGGTAACGTCAAGGCTGATCCGCTGCCCGCCACGTTGGGTGGGTTGTCCTCCGCGATGAAGCACCGATTCTATTTCGATGAATTATACGCCAAAACCGTGGTGGCCGCCCAGGATGGCCTGGCCAAAGGGGTCGAGGTGTTTGATCGATGGATCGTTTCCGGCCTGTGCGTGGGCGGCCTCCGCGTGGGGGTCGATCTGGCGGGCCGGTTGTTGCGTTTGGCGCAAACGGGCAATATTCAAACTTACGCCTACCTGTTTGTGGCGGGCGTGGTGCTGGTTTTATATTGGGCTTTAGGAAGGTAATCCGCCATGTCATTGCTCACTTACATCGTTCTCTTTCCTTTCTTGGGCGCCTTGGCGGTGCTCGCCACGCCGCGCCAGCGGCGGGTGGTCATTC
>DBTJ01000113.1:27610-27761 GCA_002306985.1 Verrucomicrobia bacterium UBA1319 | reverse complement strand
GCGTGCGAGGCGCTGATGCCGCACTTGCTCAAAGTGGGGTTGATGACGGCGGACCCCGATAAACGCGTCCCCATCGGTTTTTGGATGCATCGCGGCTGCGTCCCGTTCATTTCGCCGCGCCAGTTCGCAAGCCATTACTGGCCAACGCTTA
>DBTJ01000113.1:0-27377 GCA_002306985.1 Verrucomicrobia bacterium UBA1319 | reverse complement strand
AAAAAAAAAAAGCCATTACTGGCCAACGCTTAAACCGGTCATTGAAGCCTTTTGGCGGCAAGGCCACCAGACCTTGTTCTACGCCGAAGGCAATTGGGATCACCATTTGGACGCATTTGCCGAGTTACCGGAACGGAGCATCGTGTACCATGTGGATCGCGGGGATATCTTCCAAGCGCATCGCAAACTGGGGCATAAATTCTGCCTCAGCGGCGGCGTGCCCAATGTGCTGCTCAGTTACGGCACCCCGGACGAAGTGCGGGAGCATTGCCGCAAAGTAATCGACGGCGTCGCCAAGGATGGCGGTTATATTCTCGATGCCAGCGCGATCATGCAAAACGATACGAACGGGGAGAATTTGCGGGCGATGACGGAGTTTGTGCGGGAATACGGAGTCTATTCTTCCAGTCCAAGCGCGTCGTTAAACGACACGCCTCCCGGGGCTGCTCAACCCGGCGGCCCAGGGGGAATGCCGGGCATTTCCGAGGGGACCCGCCGGCCGGGGGTTTGCCTGCCGTGGGAGCAGAAACAGAAAGAGTTGCCGGAGCTGTCGGGCGACCGAGAATTGTCGCGGCGCGTGTGGGAAGACGTCGACTCGCTCGCTTATACATACATTTGGCAGTTATTGCTAAGTTTTTGATTGGCAATAGTATGTAGAGTTGGGTCTCGCGGTATCGCGGACTTGGCGCCTTAGATATTTGACGCCGGTGGAGGGGGCTGATAGAAGAGACCCCACGAAAACGGTGCGTGAAAACACGCGCCGAACTATAAGCATTGCCATGAAATCAAATCCGCAGCCACGTTTTCGCCGTATCTTGCTCAAACTCAGTGGAGAAGCATTGGGCAATGAGGCGGGTATGGGGATCGCTCCGGAAGTGGTGCAAGACATGGCGCGGCAGATTAGCGAGGTGCGCCAGCTCGGGATCGAAGTGGTGATTGTGATTGGCGGCGGCAATATCTTTCGGGGCGTGCAAGGCAGCGAACGGGGCATTGATCGGGTGACGGGCGATTACATGGGCATGCTGGCGACCATGATCAACGCTTTGGCGCTGCAGGATGCTTTGGAGAAGCAAAAAGTGGCTACGCGCGTGCAATCGGCGATCACGATGTCCCAGGTGGCCGAACCATTCATCCGCCGCCGGGCGGTGCGGCATTTGGAAAAGGGGCGGGTGGTGATCTTTGGCGGCGGGACTGGAAATCCCTATTTTTCAACGGACACAGCGGCCGCTTTACGGGCTAACGAAGTCGGGGCGGAAGTGATTCTCAAGGCTACTAAAGTGGATGGGATTTATGACTCCGATCCGAAGAAGAATCCCGAGGCGAAACGCTACTCGGAAATTAGTTATATTGAAGCGTTGCAACGCCAATTGAAGGTGATGGACGCTCCGGCGTTCTCGCTTTGCATGGAAAACAAGATGCCGATCATCGTGTTTAACGTGTTCAAACCCTCTAATTTGAAACGAGTTGTGATGGGGGAGAAGGTGGGCACGATCG
Source organism: Verrucomicrobia bacterium UBA1319 (assembly GCA_002306985.1). Classification (GTDB taxonomy): domain Bacteria; phylum Verrucomicrobiota; class Verrucomicrobiia; order Limisphaerales; family UBA1319; genus UBA1319. The sequence goes on along the minus strand of DBTJ01000113.1, from coordinate 25,883 downwards.
TGAAGGCCTAGCGGCCGGGAAAGAGGCGGAAATTTATTCAAATTTTTCTCGCCTTTTTTAAAAGCTGAGGCGATATTGGGTTTGTCCAAATGAGAACCAGGCTAGTCATACTTCGGAACTATCAGGGCTTCACCCTGATGGAACTGTTAGTAGTCTGCGCCATCACGACGGTGCTTCTCAGTTTATTGTTGCCTTCTCTTAATCGAGCCAAAGAAACCGGTCGTTCCGCGGTTTGTCGTAACAACATACATCAATTGATGGTTGCTTCGGACATGTACTCGATGGAAAACGATGATCTCATGCCTTGGCCAGGCTCGGTGGATCGTAATCTTTCTCCAGATTGGGTTTTTGGCGGGCAAATCGCTACTATTCCGGCTGACCCCAAAGAGTGGGCTAGGCCTGGCTTTGCCACGCACGCGGAATCGGGTTCGCTCTTTGCGTATGCTACTTATCAGCCCCGAGTGGCTCACAATGACCGCAATACTAATACCTATTCGCTCTATCGGTGCCCTTCCAGCGGGATCATGGGTAAAGCGCGCCGGGTAACGTATGGTATGAACGCTCGTTTCGATCCTTTTGAAGAGTCCAGCATTAAGGGGGCTGGTCTACAAAAGAGCGAGATTGTTAAGCCGACGCAGAAAGCGTATTTCGTAGATGCCGCCCCGGAAACCGCCCATTGTGGCGCTTTCTATCCTTGGGGAACGCTGAATCAAAGCCAAATGCAACCTCACTCCGAGCGTGTCAACATTGGCTATGTGGATAATCACATCGAGGTTATCAAGTATCAAAAGCTGGTCGATCTTCAGCAGTCGCAAACGAAGATGAGCAGCTACTTCGATCCCTACGCTCAATAGCGCTGGGGTGTTCATTCCTCCTTCCTTTTACGACGTGCGTGCGCGTATTTTTTTGAGGCGTCCCTTAGTCCCTAAGAATGGCTGCTTACGCATGGCCTTTTCGCTTCTCGAATACACAAACAATCCCAGTTTTTGGTTTGTTTCCGCGGGGCCAGTCTTCGACCATTACTAACCGTCTCCTGGGACCAACTGGAACTGAAAACGGCTCCAGCCCCACGCAATACCGGGTAAACCATCCCTTTCATCCATCGCCGGCGGGACTGGTGGATTTCGCGCCGTGCCGTATCGCATCTTTTCCCTGTTCAAAACGATGGACGGTGGATCTGGGGTGAGAAACCGACTAGGTGTGGAGATCCTCCCGGCCATCAAGTTTCCAACTTCAACCATCCCGTTAATATCTATGGGCGTTCATAAAATATTCTTCCCCCGTAGATAAAAAAGAAATAGAATTTAATAATACAACTTGCATTGAGGGTGAATTGCGCCGGCGTGGCACTACAAAAACAGCGCCGGTTTATATTCTACAGGAAATGAAGACGGTCTTATAGTGGCGAGGAAGCCCAATTAAAGGAATGGCAGCTATGGACGCTCTAAACCAGATATATCGGGAAGCCATGCACCCGGTGAACGTGCTATTCACGCTCGGATTGCTGGTGGTGGTAATGTATTGGTTGCTGGTGATCCTCGGTTGTTTCGGCGGGGACGAAGGCCACGCCGACGCTAGTGGGAGCTTGGAGGCCCACGCGGATGGTCTGGATCTGCACGCCGACGGGGACCATGGAAGTGGGGGAGGCCACGAGGGCGCTCCTATGGCGCAGGGGGGCACCCAGATGTTGCTTCGCTTTCTGCACGTGGGGGATGTGCCCTTGATGCCGTTGCTGAGCATCGCGCTGCTCTGTCTTTGGGTGGCCTCCTTGCTGGCGAACCATTATTTGAATCCCGGTCGGACTTTGGGATTAGCCGCGATTTTGCTCCCGCCCAATTTGCTGCTGGCGGCGGTGGTCGTCCATTTTTTAGCTAAGCCGCTCAAAATCGCCTTTCGAGCCATGAACCAGGATGCCGCCGCGCCCGCGCCGATCGCGGGTTCGTTGTGCCGCATTATCACCGCGACAGCCGACCAGGAGTTCGGCGAGGCGATTATCGAACGGGACGGCGCGCCTTTGCAGATTCACGTGCGCACCGCTGGCGAGGTTTTGCGCGACGGTGACCGAGCTCTGGTGGTGCAAGAAACCGAGGAGCCTGGGATTTTTCTCGTCACGCTGTTTGATCCGCCAGCTATTGCCGAAATCCAAAAATTAGGAAATAAATTATGAACTCAGCAATTACGCCGATTCTCTCATTATCGTTTGCTTCAGGTATTTGGACCATTGCGGTCCTGATTCTTGCGATATTTACGGTGGGCGCGTTCATTGTGATAGTGCGTTGCTATCGCAAGGTGACCCAGGGCAAAGCCTTGGTGCGAAACGGGGTGGGGGGCACGCGAGTTTCCTTCTCCGGCATGGTGGTGTTTCCGATTATTCACCAATGCGAAGTGATGGACACCTCCGTCCACCGCATTGAAATCGATCGGCGCGAGAAAATGGGGTTGATCTGCAAAGACAACCTGCGCGCGGACATCAAGGTGGCCTTTTTTGTGCGCGTGAACACGGTGCCAGCCGATGTGTTGCGCGTGGCGCAATCGATCGGCTGCGAGCGCGCCTCCAATAGCGCCGCCATTTCGGATTTGTTCGAGGCCAAGTTTTCCGAAGCCCTCAAGACGGCGGGTCGGGAGTTCGATTTTGTGGACCTTTACAATTCCCGGCAGCGGTTCCGCGATGAAATCCTCAAAATCATCGGCAAGGATTTGAACGGCTACGTGCTGGAGGACTGCGCGATCGATTACTTGGAACAAACAAAGATCGAAAACCTGGACCCCGATAATATCTTGGATTCGGAGGGCATTAAAAAGATCACCAACCTCACCGCCGAGCAAGCCAAGTTGTCCAATAAGATCACGCGCGAGAAACAGCAGGCGATCAAGAAGCAGGACGTGGATTCGGCGGAAGCGATTCTCGAAATGGAGCGGCAGCTGGCGCAGGCGCAACAGAAGCAGCTGCGCGAAATCGCGTCGATCACGGCGCGCGAACAAGCCGAAGCCAAGAAGATCGAGCAGGAGCAGCGCCGGTTTTCGGAGCAAGCCCGCATCGAAGCCGAGGAGCAGATCGCCATCGCCGAGGAGAACAAGCAGCGACAAGTCATCGTCGCCACGCGCATCAAAGAACGCACCGACAAGGTGGAGAGCCAGAAAGTTTTGCAAGAGGACGCCTTGGCCGCCAATGAGCGCGAGCGCATCGTCGCTTTGGCCGCCATTCAGAAGACCAAATCGGTCGAAATCGAGCGCAAGAATATCCAAAGCGTCATTCAAGAACGGGTGGCCTTGGAGAAGACCGTAAAGACCGAGGAGCAGAATATTCAGGATATCGAGCAATTGCGGACCGCGGATCGGGCCAAGAAAGTGGCGATTACGCAGGCGGAACAGCAGGCCGAGCAAAACCTCGTCAAGGAAATCAAGGCGGCCGAGGCGGGCAAGCGGCGCCTGGAATTGGAGGCGCAGGCCACCGCCATCGTCGAGGTTACGGAAGCCGAAGGAGCGAAGAAGGCGGCCGAAATTCATAGCCAGCAAGTCGTGATCGAAGCCAACGCGAAGGCCGAGGCCGCGGCCCGCGACGCCCAAGCCAAGAAGCTGCTAGCCGAAGCGACGACCGCCGAGGCGGCCGCCGGCGGGTTGGGCGACGCCGAAGTCATCACCGCCAAGGCCGAGGCTATGCGCAAGCAGGGTGAAATGGAAGCCGGGGTCCTGCGGCTCAAATTGAGCGCCGAGGCCGGGGGTATCACCCAAAAAGCCGAAGCGATGCAGAAACTCCACGAAGCTGGCCGGCAGCACGAAGAGTTCAAGCTGCAGTTGGCCAAAGAGCAAGCGGTGGAAATCGCGGCCATCAAAGCGCACCAAGACATCGCCAGCAGTCAGGCGGCGGTCGTGGGCAAGTCCTTGGAACACGCCCACATCGACATCGTCGGCGGGGAGACTCAATTCTTTAACCGCATCGTCGGCGCCATTTCCGGCGGCAAAGCGCTGGAGGCGTTCGTCCAAAAAAGCCCCACGGCGGCTCAGATCAAGCATGCCTTGTTGGGCAACGCGGGCGACGGCGACCTGGCCGCCAACCTCAACGCGCTTATCCAGCGCTTGGGGGTGACCAGCGAAAGTGTCAAGAATCTCACGGTGGCGGCCGCTTTAGGCATGCTCATGAGCAAGGCGAGCGGCAATGACGCAACCCTGCTGCAAAGCCTCAAGGAACAGGCGCAACAGCTTGGCCTGCTCGATCAGCCGGTGAGCCGGGTGGTGCCAGCCTGACGTAACATGAAGACACCGACTGAGGCGCAGGAACCGGCCGCCGAGACCAAGCCCGCCGCCGCTAGCCCGGCCCCGGGAGCCGCGTTGGAGGCGGGCACCTATGAGGTGCTCCAGGGCCGGTTGGAAAAGGCCGGGGGCGAACTCCGGCGGCGGCTAGAGGCGTTGAACGTTTCGCGGCAGGCGATTTTCGGGGCGATTCCCACCAGCCTGCTGGCGACCGTGCGCATCACCACCGCGAATAATTGCGTGCCCCGGGATATGGCAAGCCTGGGTGGCGGACGGTTCCTTTTTGGGTATAATGTTTTTCTCGGGTTGAAATCCGAGACGGCCTTGGGCGATGTCTTCGCCGTCTACGAGCGGCAGGGCAACGAGTTTCGCCCCGTTCCCTTGGACTGCCTCAATGACGCCAATTTTCTCGCGGACTTCCGGAGCCTATACCGGTTCTACCGAGACGCGTTTTTCGCCAGTTTCAACGCCAGCGGCAACTACCTCTATTTGGTGTTTCAGACCAGCCCCAAGCCCGAGGATATCAAATCCTTCAAATGGGAACTCGCCGGCGACCAGTTGATCTATCACGGCAACCGGTTCGACCATGAGGTCAAGTTCCCTCCTCAGCATGAGTTCGAGTGGACGCGCGCCACCCGGAACATGCATCGGACCGGGCCGCATCCGCATATCTCCATTTTGGATCGCGTGTTCGTGGAGACGATTGGCGGGGATTTGACCGTCAAAGTGGAGGATAACACCCGCACCGGGGCCGGGATTTACAGCGAGCCGGTGGCGCATGCCGACCAAACGCTGGATGACGCCGAAATCTTTTATGCGGCGGTGGGCGCGCTGATTCTGCTGAAAATCCGGCCCTATCAAGAAAAGCAGTTCCGGTACCTGGCCTTCAACGAGAAAATGCGCGAAGTGCGGCGGATCGATGCCGTGGACGACGCTTGCGTGTTGCTGCCGGACGATCAGGGCATCGTCTTTTCCAACGGCTATTATTTGCAATTGGGCGCGTTCAAGGAATTCCCGAATTTGATCAAAGGCATGCGCTTCGAGCATCGCCGCAGCGCTCCCAACGGGGAGGATCATTTGTTTGTGTTTTACAATCCCGCCGATGGGGACTACATCCTGCTGGTCTATAATGTGATTGCCCAGCAGGTGGCGGTGCCGATTCATTGCAATGGCTATTGCTTCTTCGACAATGGCGAGCTGGCTTTTTTTCAGATCGACAATACCCCCCAAAAGCATCATGCCATCCAACTGTGGCAAACGCCGTTCCTGGGGCGTAACGCGCCGCCGCCCGTCCAAACCGACGCCTACCTCTTCAAGGTGGGCAATCAGGCTATCGTGCGGGCAATGGCCGAATGCCATGAGTTGTTGAGTTTAATCGGCAAGGACGACTCCTACGTGGGGTTGTTCGTGGACATTATCAAGCTGGCGGGCGATTTGCTCGACAGTTACTTTTGGCTGGATCACGCCGAAGCCCGCAATTTGCGGGAAGTCATCCTGGATATCCGGGCCACCGCGTCCGCGGCGGTAGCGGAATTCGAAAAAGTCGCGCGGATCCGGCAAGCCACCGCGCAGGCGACCGAGGCGGCGGTTTCGAAAAGCCGGGAATTGATCGAGCGGCTCAAAACTCGCAAGTGGACCCAGATTAACGATTTTATTGAGGAATTGACGGCGTTGCGCGGCGTGCGCGGCGAAATCATCAGCCTCAAGGAACTGCGCTATGCCGATCAGCCGCGCATCGAAGCGTTAAACCAAGAGGTGGCCGGGTATGCCGGGGAAATCTCGCGCCAATGCGTGCGGTTCCTGCTGGACCCGGCGGCCTTGGCGCCGTACCTGGAGGAAATCCGCGCCCAAGGCGCCGCCATTCCCGGCTTGGCCAAAGCAATCGCCGCCAAGGAGTTGGGTGAGGCGGTCGAGAAAACCGCCCAAGGGTTGGTGCTGCTGACCGATACGGTGAACTCCTTGCCCAGCGAGGACGCCACCGAAACCAGCCGCATATTGGAAGCCATTTCGGGTGTTTACGCCGGGGTGAACCAGGTCAAAGCCCAGTTGCGCCGTCGTCGGCAGGAACTCCAAAAGGCCGAAGGTTCGCAGCTGTTCGCCGCCCAGGTGAGACTGCTGGATCAATCCCTGGCGAGTCTGCTGGACTCGGCGGCCACCCCGGCCCTGTGCGACGAATACCTCAATCGCCTGATCGCGCAATTTCAGGAGGCCGAGGCCAAGTTCTCCGAGGCGGAGGAGTTCTTGGAACAACTCGCCGTAAAACGCGAGGCGTTTTGCGCCGCTTTCGCCGGCCGCAAATCCGAGTTGGTCCAGGCGCGCAACGCGCGGGCCGAGTCCCTGCGCCGCACCGGCGAGCGTATGTTGCGCGGGCTGGCGCAACGGTTGCAGACGCAGACTTCGGTGAGCGCGCTGGAAGCGTTTTACGCCAGCGATCCCATGGTGCAACGCGTGCATGAGTTGGTCGCTCAGCTCACCCAACTGGAAGATCCCGTCAAAGCCGGGGATCTCCAGACGCAGCTGCAAACCGCCCGGCAAGAGGCCCTGCACCAATTGCGGGACCGGCTGGAGCTCTACGCCGAAGGAGACCGGGTGATCCGCTTGGGCACGCATCGGTTCCGGGTGCAAACGCAGGAATTGGAAGCCACCATCGTCCAGCGCGACGGGCAGTTGTGTTTTCACCTTGCGGGCACGGGCTTTTACGAGCCGGTGGTCGATCCGGTGATCGAGCAATCCCGGGCCGTATGGGGGCAGGAAGTGCTCTCCGAAAACGAGACGGTCTACCGCGGGGAGTACCTGGCTTATCAACAGTTTTTAAATTGGCGCGAACATGGGGAATTGCCCGCCCAATTGGGGGGCGCGCTCGAAGAGCGGTTGCGGCGGATGCAAGAGTTCATGCTGTCCCGCTATGCCGAAGGCTATGCCAAAGGGGTGCATGATTATGACGCCGCTCAGATCTTGGGCGCGCTGCTGGCGCGCTGCAATCAAGGGCTCGCGGGGTATCCTAGTCCAGCCAAAGCCCTGGCGGGGCTTTTCTGGAGCGTGGCGGGGGCCTCGCAACAGCGGTTGACGGGCGAGTTGCGCGGGTTGCAGCCACTCGGCCCCGGCGGCCGCGCGGTCGCCCGGGCGAATTATGGCCCCGAACTCGAAAAAGCCATAGTCCAATGGCTGGTAACCAACCCGTTGTTCGGGACGGCGTTGGCCAAGGCTGCCGCCGCGTTCCTGATCGAGGCGCTGGCGGGGGATGAATCTCCGGCGGGCTCGCGAGAGGCGCGGGAGATGGTGGAAACCTTCCAAGGCCACTTGAACCAAAACGGGCGAACCCTGGCCTTTAAAGCCGCCATGGAAGGACTGGCGGGAGACCCGGTGGGCGCGTTTCGCGTGGCGCGCCAATGGCTGGAAAACTGCCCGGAGTCGATGGCTTTGCCGGAGGCCGCCTATTATTCCAGCGAGGCCAGTCTGCGGCTGTCGGCGGCGGGCAATTTGACGCAGTTGGATTTCGCGACGGACGGTCCGCCCAATACCGTGGTGATCCCAGGGTTGCGCGGCAGCCACGCGCGTTTGCCCAGCGGTAATTATACGTTCAGCGGCCACGAGTTTTTCGAACGGCTGGAGCGGTTCAGTCAGGAGACCGCGCCGCAATTCCAGCGGTATCAAGCCCGGCGGGTCGAATTGTGTGCCCAGTTGCGCGAACGGCTCCGGCTGGATGGGCTCAAATCCCAGGTGCTAACCTCATTCGTGCGCAACCAGCTCATTGACCAGTGTTACTTGCCGCTCATTGGCGCCAACCTGGCCAAGCAAATTGGCGCCGCCGACGCCGAATCGCGCACGGATCGCATGGGGCTTTTGCTCCTCATTTCGCCGCCCGGTTACGGGAAAACCACCCTCATGGAATACGTGGCCAACCGGCTCGGGCTGGTGTTCCTCAAGGTTAACGGCCCAACCCTGGGAAACAAAGTAACTTCCCTGGACCCGGCGGAGGCGCCCAACGCCGCCGCGCGCGAGGAGATTATCAAATTGAACCTTGGCTTGGAAATGGGTGATAACGTCATGCTCTACGTGGACGATATCCAACATTGCCATCCGGAGTTTCTGCAAAAATTCATCTCCCTCTGCGACGGCCAGCGGCGGATCGAGGGGGTGTGGCAAGGCAAGCCATGCGCTTACGATTTTCGGGGCAAACGGGTGGCGGTGGTCATGGCGGGGAATCCCTACACCGAGAGCGGCACCCGGTTCCAAATCCCGGATATGTTAGCCAACCGGGCCGATACGTATAACTTGGGTGAAATCATCGCGGGCAAAGCCGATAGCTTCCAGCTGAGTTATTTGGAAAACGCGCTTACTTCGTGTCCTGGACTAGCCAAATTAAGGCGTTACCCGAAGGATTTCCTGGCGATCGTTCGGCTGGTGGAAACCCACACGCCCGCCAGCGGCCTGGAAGGCAGTTACACTCCGGAGGAATTGGGCGAGTTTGCGCGGATCACCCGCATATTAATTCAGATCCGCGCGATTTTGCTGCGCGTCAACGAGGAGTACATCCGTTCGGCCGCCCAAGCGGATGAGCATCGCACCGAGCCGCCGTTTCGCTTGCAGGGCTCTTACCGGAATATGAACCGGCTGGCCGAACGCGTCGTCCCGGTGATGAACGATGAGGAAGTGGATGCGCTCTGGTGGGATCATTATCAGCGCGAGGCGCAGACGCTCGCCAGCCAGGCCGAGTCGAGTTTGCTCAAGTTGCGCGAAATCGCGGGCCGGCTCACACCGGAGCAAAGCCAGCGTTGGGACCACATCAAGCAATCGTTCCGGCGCAACCTCCTGTTACGTTCCGCGGATGGCCAAGATCCGGCGAGCCGCATCCTGGCGCAATTAAACCTGCTTACCGAAGGACTGGGGGGCATACAACAAACTCTGGCCACCGGGCTGGCCGGGCGCGCGCCCGCGGGCCGCGAGGAGGAATTGAAAGCCATCGCCGGGCAAATCGAGCTTCTGAAGGCGGCCGTCCAAGCGAGCGCCCGCCCCGAGGCGGAGCCCGCCGGGCTGGCCACGGTGGCGGAAAAGCTCGCCGCCGCGCAAACTTCCTTGGCCGCTTGCCTGAGTGCTCTCAACCAGCAAATGACGCTGCGCTTGATCGATCCCACCCAGCCGTCCGACTACACCGTGACGAATGTGGATCAAGCCACCCTGCGCCAGATTTGGGAATTAATCGATAACCAGCGTAAAAACAAACCGGCTTGAGCGCGCGAGCTCGCAAAAGCGGCGCCGCCCACGACGAGCGGTGCTAGCGCTTGGGGCCGTGCCGTGGGGCTCCGGCTGTCCCTGGCGCGATCTCGTTCCTGCCGTCCGTGTTGTTCGAAACTTATAACTTGGCGTGGGGGCGCTGTCGTGATTCGGCGATTTACTCGTTGGAATGGACGGGTTCAAAGGCGGCGCAGCCATCGGTGGTTTTACGGGGGGCTTCATAAGATATGGATACCCGCTAAAATATAGCGCGTTATTATACTGTCACTAGTAATAAGTAACCATATAAACGAATATTAAAGTATGTAATAATTATTGTTTGTATATGACAAATGTGTCTTTAGTTAAAGACGCGATATTGTTGGCCGAATCCAGGTTTTGGCTAACCCCAGGCATCCCCTTGGAAGGGCCGTTCGGGATTGTCGCGAAGGAGCAGAATTAATGCTGTCCGCGGTGGTCTATGCGCGAGTCGGACGGGTTAACCGTTGGGGAGGGGGGCGCCGGAGTCGCCCCAGGGGGTGCGGCTCCGGCAAGCACGACGAAAACGGGCTTTATTCCAAATCGCTGTCAAGTTGAGACTAATCAACTTGTCTTCCGGGCCTCTGGCGTCGTTATTCGTCAGTTGCGATCACTTTAGATATGCGCCTTCCTCATGCCTAGCCAGAGGCCCGGCATCCGGCGTGTCTTAGTCTCAACTTGATCGATCATTGGAATTAGCCGATGATCTTTTTCAAGCCAAGCAAGGACATCTCGGTGCATTCCATGGGCGTTTTGCCTTCCAGGTAATATTCCTGTTCCACGGTGACCCATTCGGTGCCGCCGAAATCGCAGCAGGCCTGGTAAACACTGGCCCAATCGACCGAATCCTGGCCGATGATCGGCTTTTTATCCTTGGCGTCGCCGACAATCGTCGGTTTGAAGTGGGTGGTTTTGGTGCGGCCGGGATACCGTTTGATCAAGTCCACCGGATTCAAGCCCGCGTGGGCGGTCCAGCCGCAATCCTGCTGCAGCACCACTTCCTTGACGGTCCGTTCGGCAAAGAGATCCCAATAGGTTTTGCCGCCGTCCTTTTTAAACTCGCCTTCATGGTTATGGTAGCCGCAAGCCATGCCCAGAGGTTTAAGGGACTCCATGGCTTGGTTGAAGGTCTCGGCTAATGCTTTGCTTTTTTCCGGATGGGTGAAATCGCCATCGCCCGGAACGATCAAGTATTTACAGCCAATGGTCTGGTGGAATTCGATGGATTTCTTCAATTCATCCCCTCGCAAACTGCCGGTGCCGATGTGCGTGGCGGCCGCCTTCACGTTCAGGTCGTCGAGGCGCTGGCGCAGTTCTTTGGCTTTGCCGCTATAGGTGTGATAACCCGCGAATTCCACGCCATCGAAACCCATTTTGGCGACTTGCGCCAGGGCGGCGTCGAAATTCTTCCCGCAATCCTCGCGCACCGAGTAAAGCTGCACGGAAATGGGGATTTTCTTGTTCGCGGCCCAAGCGCGGGCGCCAAAGCTCAGGGCGGTGGCGGCTAAGGCCGATTGGACGACAAATTGGCGGCGAGATAGTTTTAACATAGGTTTGCCGGGAGAGTCGAAGGGTGTTGCTCCGCAAGAACCGGCGCGGCGGCGACGTGGAGAATGGGCGTGGGAATTGTCCCGGGCCTCTTTCCACAGCTCTTTCCCGTCGCTTGGATGTTCAATCCCCTGACGCGCGGTTCTTTCATGAGAGAGCCTTATTAGCATAGGCGGGAGCGGCTTGTCCAGTTTTTCGGCGCGCTTTTCTGAGGCCGTTTTTTCTTGAGTGGAGGTTTGACCCCGACGGCATTTGGCGTTAATGTGCCTGGTGTTCCTAGACCCCGCAGTGGGCAGGGCTATTCCTCGGTGTCCGTTTTTTGATAAGCAGCCATTAATTCATAAGACTTAAATAGATAATCATGAGCGCGACTGAAGCCAAATATATTACTCTGACTGACGCGAATTTTAACCAGGAGGTTTTGCAATCGAATGTTCCGGTGCTGGTCGATTGCTGGGCCACTTGGTGCGGTCCCTGCCGCATGATCGCCCCGATCATCGAGGAGTTGGCTGGCGAATACGCGGGCAAAGCTAAAATCGGCAAATTGGAGGTTGAGGAAAATCCGGCGGTCTCCGCCCAATTGAACGTTCAAAGCATTCCCACCATCTTGTTCTACAAAAACGGCAAAGTAGTGGATCAAGTCGTGGGCGCGGTGCCCAAGAAAGTTTTGGCGGGCAAATTGGATGCGCAGATAAAGGGCTAAACCTGAAGTTGATAGGATGGGGGGGAGGACCGTCACTTCCTCCCTCGTACCGTGCCTGCGTTTACGCATCGCGGAGTTGCCAGAGGGTCGCCACAGGGAGGGTTGCTCGAAGGCGAAGAGTTCCTGGATTCGCAAGCTGGCCGGGGCGGTGCGCGGGTGCACCATCCTGGACATGAGATTGATGGCCTCTGCGGATTAATACCGCCGGACGGCGAATCACCGGTTTTGGAGGTCGTGAATCAGAACTCTGAATAGCCTAGAGCCTGAAGTGTTTCCCCAGGGATTGGGACTGAATGGGCAAGGAGGAATGGGTTTGTTTTATTCATCAACATCATCGTGCCAGGCTTTTTATAAATTATGAAAGCGATACGTGTGGCTCAATTCGGCGGACCGGAAGTGCTCAAAGTCGAAGATATCCCCCAGTACAAACCCGGTGTGGGTGAAGTGCTTATGGCGGTCAAAGCCGCCGGGGTCAATCCGGTTGAAATCTACATTCGATCCGGTTCTTACGCGCGCAAACCCGTCTTGCCTTACACCCCTGGCACCGATGCCGCCGGCATCATCGAGGCGGTGGGGGAGGGAGTCAGCCGGTTCCGGCCGGGTGATCGCGTCTATTCGATTGGTTCCCTAACGGGCGTCTACGCCGAGCACTCGCTCTGCAAGGTTGGCCAGGTGTTCCCGCTGCCGCCTTCGGTCGATTTCACGCAAGGCGCGGCCTTGGGTATCCCGTATGCCACGGCTTACCAAGCGCTGTTTAACCGGGCGCACGCGCGGGCGGGGGAATGGCTCCTGGTCCATGGCGCCTCGGGCGGGGTGGGCGTGGCCGCTTGCCAATTGGCGATCGCTTTTGGACTGCGAATCATCGGTACCGCCGGGGCGGATGCCGGGATCAAACTGGTCGCGGATCAGGGCATTCAGCACGTTCTGAATCATCAAGACCCGCAGATGCCTGAGAAAGTGATGGATATCACGGGCGGTCGCGGGGTCGATATGGTGCTGGAGATGCTGGCCAACCAGAATTTGGGCGTGGACTTAACCATGTTGGCCATGGGCGGTCGCGCGGTGGTCATTGGTTGCCGTGGCAAAGTGGAAATTAACCCCCGGGATGCGATGCAACGCGAGGCTTCCATTATTGGCATGTCGCTCTTCAACGCCACGGAAGCCGAGATCCAGAGTATTCACGCCGCCCTCGGCGCGGGGTTGGCCACCGGCATTTTGAAGCCGTTGATTGGCCGCCAATTTCCCCTCGCCGAAGCGGCAAAAGCGCAAGAACTCGTCATGGCCCCCGGTGCTCGTGGCAAGATCATTCTCGTGCCTTGAGTGATCCCGGCATGTGGAGCCAACCATTCCGGATGGCTCTCCCGGATCAAGCCGGCGGCGCTTTTCTCGTTATTTAGGCGCGAGCGCTTTTTTAGCGGCGTCGAGCTGAATTTTTTCGAGTTCGTCGATGAACGCTTTGGGACCGCCCGTCAGGTAACCCGTGGTGCCAATCTCTTTGCCTTGGGCATCGAAAACCACGACGGTGGGATAGCCCTTAATCTTGTATTTCGCGGCCAATTCGCGCGCCGTCTTTTTCTCCGCGTCGGTTTGCGGCTTGGTCCGGGGGAAATCCACGATGGCTAATACCAAATGCTTCTTGGCGTAATCCTTGAACTCGGCCTTTTCAAAGATTTCGTCGTGCAGCTTGATGCACCACGGGCACCAGTCCGACCCGGTGAAATTCACGATGAGCGGGCGTTGATCGGTTTTTGCCTTGGCCATGGCGGCCTTAAAATCGGTCAGCCATTCGCTGGCGGATTCGGCGGCCGTGGCGCTGGCGGCCCAGCCCGCGAGCAGCAATCCTAAACTAAAAGAGAGTATTCGTTTCATAATGTTTAATTAAACCGCTACGCAAAACTACCCCCGATCATCCAGGGTTCGAGAGGTCCGGAAGTTGCCCTGAAAATTCCAGGATTCCTTTCGCAAATCGCTCGAGGGACTTGAGCCCGGGCCTCAAACGAATGACCTCAATTCCAGTGTAATGGGTATTGAGGATAAGTGCAAATGCATTAAACAACAACAAAACTAATAAATCCCTGGCTGGGTGATCTGGCTGGAGCTATCGGAATTTCGAGCTGTTGCGCATCCATCCGACGGTTGCCTCCGCCTCCGTGCCCTATGAAAAGAAGAGGGTATCTGTCCATGAATTGTATGCTATCCCACCGTCTTGGCGGTAACCATCGCCGACGGCATCGATGATTTAAAAAACTTTCAGAACGAGCGTGACCATCCGGCCGCCAGCAGTGTCCATCATTGTGAGTATGAGTGGGTGTTTGAAATCGGTTTTGGTGATGATCGCCGGTTTTGGGCTTGGCTTTGCGCTGTGGCCGCGGGCGTTGCCGCGCGTTCATCCTGCCGCCGACTCAGCGCGGATAGGGCTCGCCGCCCGCGTCCCCGTGGCTATTGCCCCCCAACCGCTGGCCACCAATGAATGGACTGCCGACCGGCTTATGACGTTGGAGGCCGTGGAGGAAGCGATTCTGGTAGCGCTAGGTGAACCCTACGAGCCGGCCCGCCGGGTGGCGTTGCGGCGGGTGGCCGAGGCGGCGGATATGGCCCTCTTTCCCGCCTTATTGCCGCGGTTGGACCTCCACTTTCATAGTCTGGTCCGCCAAGAAATGCCCCGCTATGTCTTGCGTCGCTGGGCGCGGAATGATGGTTCGGCAGCCTTGGCGTATGCGCAAAAGTTACCCGTCTCCACCCGGCGGCAAAACGCCTTGGAAGCGGTGGTGGCGGAATGGGCGAAACAAGACGACGCGGCGGCGTTCGCCTGGGTTGCGGGGCAGCCGCCTAGTCTGCGAAACCAGCAGTTGGTGCGCTCGATGTTGCTAGGGCTGGCGGAGCGGAATCCGGCCAAAGCTTTTACCTTGGCCCAGTCCGTCAAAAGTCATCAAAGGGAATTGCGGAACGCGGTGCTGCAAACCTGGTCAGAAACCGATCCCGCCGCCGCGGCCGCCGCCCTGACTTTGCTGGCGGAAAAGGACTCGGGGACGCTGGCGCAGGTGGCCGGAAATTGGGCGTTGCGCGATCCCGAGGCGGCGCTGGCATGGGTGAAATCACTCCCCGGGGCCAACCCGCTGGACTATCATTTGGACCGGTTCGTGGAGGTGTTGGCGCGCGCGCATAGCGACTTGGCCATGGATTTTGCCAATGCCTTTCCGGATGGAACAACCCGGGCGACGGTGATCCGGCGGATTGCCGGTTGCCGGGCAGCGATCGATCTCGAGTCGGCCCGGGCCTGGGTGGAGCAACTGCCCGAAGGCTACGCAAAAAAGCAGGCGAGCGAGGAGTTGTGGCAGGCCAAGGTGGAAGCCGATCCGCGCGCCGCGATTGAGGAAATCAGTCGGAACGCCAATGTGGCGGCGCGCGACGAGTTGATCAGTCTGGCGGCTCGGGATTGGTCGTTCGCGGATCCGTCGGCGGCTTGCGCTTGGGCGGCGACGGTTCCCTACGATCAAGGCTGGCACGCTTTGGTTGGCTCGTTTGGCGGCTGGGTTCAGGAGTCGCCGGACACGGCGCGCGCTTTTACGGCTAATTTGCCGGCGGGAAAAGCCCGCGATTATTGCGTGGGTGAAGTCCTAAGAAAGGTGGCGGCGGACGATCCGCAAGCCGCGTTCGATTGGGCCAATCAGCAGGTTACTGGCCAGGCGCTGGACACCAGCCTGGGCACTATAGCCGCCGTATGGGCGCAAACCGATCCCGTCGCCACCGGGCTGTGGGTGGATAGCCTGCCGGCGGGCGAAACGCGCGACCGGGTGGTGTGCGATTACGCGAAAGCTTTAAGCTTTATTTACGATGCCGGAACCGCCATGTCGTGGGCGCAGTCGATTGCAAACGAAAACCGGCGCGTGGAGGCAACCGCCGAAGCCGCCGGCGCCTGGATTGCCGAGGAAGGGGAGACGAATGGCGAAGCCATCCGGGAG
Source organism: Verrucomicrobia bacterium UBA1319 (assembly GCA_002306985.1). Classification (GTDB taxonomy): domain Bacteria; phylum Verrucomicrobiota; class Verrucomicrobiia; order Limisphaerales; family UBA1319; genus UBA1319. Next base: position 10,166 of record DBTJ01000113.1, on the reverse strand, counting down.
TGGATCGAACACGCCCAGTTGTCCCCGGAAGCGAAAGGGGAGATTTTAAAGGCCATCCCGGAAGCGGAACCGTGAGCGGGTTTATCGCGATCATGAATACCTCTCCAAAACCACGTTGTCGCTGGTCCGTTTTGCTGGTGAGCGGCGCCCTCGGCTTGGTCTTAGGTGCCGGGACCGGGGCGGTCCTTCGAAGCAAGGCGTCCCGCCAACCGATGACGGCCGCCCTCGCGCCGGTGATTCAGCCGGCTCGTCAGCCCGCCCCGGTTGAACCGGCCGGCGGCTTGAAAACCGCTGAATTCGAGGACGCTATCCGCCGCGCTTTGAGCCTCGTTTCCTACGAACAGCGGGAAGACGCGTTCTGCCGTTTGGCCGGGACGGTGCCCGTGAATCAAATTCCCCCGCTGGTGAATTTCCTGGCGAAACCGGCGCATCCGCAGGTTATTGAGTCTCTGCTGCCGGGCTTGCTCCGGCGCTGGGCCGAGGTGAATCCGGCGGACGCCTGGGCCTATGTCCAAAAAGTCGCGGTGCCGGGCAATCGCGCCCCATTGGAGCAAGCGGTCCTTTACGGCTGGGGCAAAAGGGATTTGGCCGCCGCCATCGAAATGATCCGGCGGCAGCCCAATGGCTTGCCAAAACAGCGGTATATCGGCGCCTTGCTGGCCGAGGTGGCGGGGCGCGATCCGGCGGCGGCTCTGGCGGTGGCGGCCGCGTGGCCCGTCGACGCCAAAACGCTGCAATTCACGGTGCTGCAACGCTGGGCCGCGCGCGATCCCGCCGCCACGGTCGCCGCCCTGGCGGCTGGGCCGCAAAAGCCGCCGGAATTGCTCGCCATCATTGCTCAGTGCTGGCTGCGCCGCGATCCCGCCAGCGCGGTGGCTTGGATGAAAAGCTTGCCGGGATTGAACCCCTTTGGCCGCGACAAGGAAAAAGTGCTCGCGGCGCTCGCGTTGGCGAGTCCCGCGTTGTCCGCCCAATTCCTTGCCGGGCTGCCCGCGGGCGCGCTCCGCAACGAATGCCTCCGAATTATGGTCGCGGCGATGAGCGGATATGATTTTCACGCGGCGGCCGCGTGGCTCGCGGGTTTTCCGGATGGCGCGGGCAAACGAGCGGCGCAACTCGTCCTGATCCGGCAATGGGCCGAGTTCGATGCCCGGGCGGCGATTGCGTATTACGCGAGTCTGCCTGCCGGCGCCTCGCAGCGCACCGCGTTGGAAATGATTACTCAACTTTGGGCTCCGGCGGAACCGCGGGCGGCCGCCGCTTGGGCCTTGGGCTTGCCGCCCAAAAGTCGGGACGCAAGCGTTCCGATCGTAATCGCAATGTGGGCGCGCGAGGATCCGGCGGCGGCGGCCGCTTGGGCCGCGAGTTGGCCCGCCAGCCAGGCGCAAACCAATGCCTTGCTGAATATCGCGCGAACCTGGGTTTGGGGCAATAGCCCCGCCGCGGCGGCTTGGGTGGCCCAATTTAAGGATGGCGACCTGAAGGAAAAAGCGGCCTGCTCGCTGGCGCGGGATTGGGCTCGCCGCGACCCTGAGGCGGCGGGCCGGTGGATAAAAGGCCTGCCCGCGGGGCGGACTCGCGACGCGGCGCTCGCCAGCTTGGCGGAAACCATTACCCAGCGATTCGACGTGAAGGAGGCGATCGCCACGGCGCAAACCATCGAGGCTCCCGAATTGCGCCAGTCCGCCCTCGAATCGGCGGCCAGCGAATGGATAATCCGCGATCCCTATGCCGCGCGCCCCTGGATTGAACAGTCCGCCTGGCCCGACGGAATCAAAAGCCAACTCCTCAAACGCACCCCGTGATCGCGTGGAAAAGCGGAGAGATTAAGCGATTGCCTGATCCCCAAACCGTGTTCCACAAGGCGTGGGGGGGCGGGTGTTTCGGCGTATAAATTTCTCGCTCCGGACGGCGACATCCTTAAAATGCCGGTCCGATGAAGAATCTTTCAACGCGATGGCTGGGGATGGCTTGCGGTTTGATGCTGGCGGGGGTGGCGGCCCGGGGGGCGGAAGCGCCGGGGATCGCGGACCGTTGGGCGCTGGGGCCGGGGGCGGCGATCCACTGGGACGCGGCCCGCGATGGCCGGCTACCGCATCAGGATTTTCTCGAGCAGAGCGGGCGCGGGGTGTCGCAGGTGGTGCGCTACGAGGTGGGCGCGGACGGCGCGCTCGCGGTTCGACGCAGTGTCGTATGGCCTCGATTGCGGACGTTTCCCAACAACACCCACGCCAGTTTGACCCGCGCCTACGGGGCCGAGGCGGAGCCGGTCCTGCGCCTCGACGGCCAGCCCGCCGGTCCCATTAAAGCGGCGGAACTCGTGTTGGATGGCACGCTTACGATTCGCGGCCGGATCGGTCCCAGCCTCGCGGTGGAGCGGGTGATTTTTCCCGCTCCGGAGTCGCTCGCCACGCTGGATGTCTGGAAGCTGCGCAATACGGGCCACGCCGCGCTGGAATTGGCGGTGGCGCCGCTGGCGAAGCTCGAGACGGTGCGCGGGCCCTACGGAGTTTACGTGCTGGAGATGGGGCATGATGCGCCCGCGTCCATCCACCTCGCGCCCGGCCAAGCCGGCCAGTTCACGGTCACCTTTAGCGGGCGCTTGGCCAGCGAAGCGCCGTTGCGTTTGAACGCGGTGGCGGAGGAGGCGCGGCGGCGAGCGTTCGTGGCCGCCTTGAACCAAGCGCTGGTTTTGGAAACGCCGAACCCGGTCTTGGACCGCGCCTTCGCGTTCGCCAAGCTGCGCGCGGCGGAGAGCGTGTACGCGACGCGCGGGGGCCTGATGCTGGGGCCCGGCGGTTTGAGTTATTACGCCGCCTTGTGGTGCAATGATAACGTGGAATACGCGGGCCCGTTCTTTCCCTTCCTCGGCGACGCGGGCGGCAACGAGGCTTCGCTGAATACCTACCGGCTGTTCGCCCATTTCATGGGGCCGGATTACCACCCGATTCCGTCGTCGATCGTGGCGGAAGGCGTGGATATTTGGGAAGGGGCGGGGGACCGTGGCGACGCGGCGATGTACGCTTACGGGGTGGCGCGCTTTTGCCTGGCCCGAGGCGACCGCGCCATCGCCGAGGAGTTGTGGCCGCGTCTCGAATGGAGCCTCGAGTATTGCCGGCGCAAGCTTACGCCGGAAGGCGTGGTGGCGTCCGATAGCGATGAGCTGGAAGGCCGTTTTCCCGCCGGACGGGCGAATCTCTCCACGGCCAGCTTGGCCTACGGGGGATTGCGCTCGGCGGCCGATCTTGGCCGCGCGCTCGGTAAAACCGCCGCCGCCGGGGAGTATGCGCGCCGCGCCGATCTATTGGCGAAGGCCATTGAAAGTTATTTCGGAGCCCGGGTGGAAGGGTTCGATACGTATCGTTATTACGACACCAACACGGTGTTGCGCTCGTGGATTTGCCTGCCGCTGTGCCAGGGCTTGATGGGCCGTCGCGAGGGGACCATTGCCGCGCTCTTTTCGCCTCGGCTCTGGACCGCCGACGGTCTGGCCACCCAGGCGGGCGACAAAACCTTCTGGGATCGCTCCACGCTCTACGGCTTTCGCGGCGTATTCCAGGCGGGCGAGACGGCCACCGCCTTGCGTTATCTGGAGGCGTACAGCCGGCGACGCTTGCTGGGGGACCACGTGCCTTACGCGGTGGAGGCTTTTCCCGAAGGGGGCCAGCGGCATCTGGCGGCGGAAAGCGCGCTGCACGCGCGCGTCTACACCGAAGGGTTATTCGGTATCTTGCCCACGGGCCTGGATCGTTTTCAATGCCTGCCCCGGCTGCCGGAAGCTTGGGATCATATGGCGCTGCGGTCGATTCGCGCCTTTGGCCGCGAGTTTGATCTCACCGTCAGTCGCGCCGCCAGCGGCGTGAAAATTACCGTCACCCGAGGCTCGCGCGCCGTGTTCAAACAAACCGCGCCCTCCGGGCAGTCGGTGGAAATCGTGCTGTCCCACTAGCCGCAAGCCGGAGTTGTTCGTGAGTTCCGCTCCATCGCGAGCGGGGTCACTGAACGGGCTTTAGCAAGCCGCGCTCGCCGAGCCATTCCAGGCTGCGTTTTTGCCAGGCGTCCCACTCCTTGCCTTGGTAACCGTTATAGCCGTGGTTGCCTTCGGGAAACTCCAATAGTTCCGCCGGGACATGATGCGCCTGGAGCGCGGCGAGAAACCGGCGACTGTGCGCCACGGGCACAACCACGTCCGTCCGGGCGTGAGTCAGGAACGCGGGCGGGGTTTGATCGGTCACCTGTTGTTCGTTGGAAAATAACTCGATGAGTTTGGCCGCGGGGGCGGCGCCGAGCAAGTTGGCGCGCGAACCGGCGTGGGTCAATTCGCCCATGGTGATGACCGGATAAACGAGGACCATGAAATCGGGGCGGCAGCTCAGGCGCTCGATGGGATCGGCGGATTGGGCGTTACCGTTGTCGAAATGGGTGCCAGCGGTTGAGGCCAGATGGCCGCCGGCCGAAAAACCGATGATGCCGATTTGGCGCGGGCTGAGCCGCCATTCGGCCGCGCGGGAGCGGACCACGCGGAGGGCGCGTTGGGCGTCCAGCAATGGACGATGATAATTGCCTTGGGGCAAGCGGTAATCCAACACCACTCCGGCGATGCCGTGCGCGTTGAGCCAGCGGGCGATGCCGTGTCCTTCGCCGTCCAGCACCTTCATGCCGTAGCCGCCGCCCGGGCAGATCACTAACGCCGCGCCCGTGGCTTTGGCGGGATCCGGTAGATGCACCGTGATGGGCGCCTCCGCCTTTTCAAACTGGCCCTCGCCGAGCGGGGCTTGGTCGCCCGGCCAGAGGGTTAAACGCAATGGTTCCCCCGCCCAGGAGGTAAGTTGAGTGGCTAGTAGCATGATCATGGCTGCCCAGCCGGGATTGAATGGTGTACGCATAGATGATGATTGAGGCTTAATGTTGCGGCCAACCGGCCCGATTTGTCAACGCCACGCAAGGTTCCGGATTCCTTTCACGCGAGTCCTCGCAATGCCAGCAAGGGCGACTCCATCAATTCGAAGGCTCCTCACCTTAGGCTTATTTTTGGTTTCCCGTCGGCGGGGAATTTTGAAGTTTCGGCTACCCGGAGTTCATTGAATTGAAAATCAGGGGGAATCCGGTTTGGCCAGATAAAGACTCCTTCGCCATTCGAATTTCACCTCGGGAACGGAGCGCGTACAGAAGACCTTATCCCGATGGAGTTGGCGGCGAAACGGTTTTACTGGAGTAGCGCTTGCTCGGCGTCGTTCAAGTGGAAGCCGCATAGCGACAAGCGGGAGGTGTCCTCCTGCGCTTTTTTCACGAACGCCGCCGTGGGGGCGATGTTGATCCGGTCCCGGTATGGCGCGTCGGCAAAGTCTAGGCGCGCGCACTGGGTCGCAAGCCGGTGAAAAGCATAAGAAGCTACAAAATGATTGCATATAATAATGAACAAGGAAAATATTATAAAACATGTATTAAGACATGCTGTTATAGGGTGATCAATGGTTCGAGTGCGGACGCGCCGACTTTTGCGCGGGAGCTTGCGCAAGTATTGCTCAAGGGTGGAACGTTGCGGGCGGGTCGACAATTCCTTTCCATCGGGCTCACATCGGTGGGACCAATTAAGGACTAGGATAACGCTATGACTATATCCATTCGGAATCGTCGGTTCGTGGTATACGGGATGCGTGAAATTGGCGCGTTTTGGTGTGTTTTGGGCTACGCGAGGAAACCCCTACTCGAGTGGTGGCAGGGAAAGCTGGCTTTTAAAGGTGCTTATCCGCGCCGGGTTATGGGAAAAAGTTCGTCCGACCGGGGCTGGCACGGAGTATGCTGTCTTAATATTCGCTTAATGATAAAAAAAGGCTGGTGAGATATGGGGGCGCGGATTATTTCCAAGCTCGCCGCCCGCCTCGGTTGTGGGTTCAGCATGAATAAAGTCCAATGTCGTTTTTCGTCCGTCCGTTGGTTCGCGAAAGCCTGGTTTTTAACGGGTTTTCCGGGCTGGTTGGCCGGGTTTTCCGGCGGGGTAAAGACGGGCCAAAGCGGCGGTTTTACCCGCGTGCGCGCTGATTTCTTTCAGGCCGCCGCCAACGCCTTGCGCGCGGGCGTCGGGAGCATTAAGGCGGTGACTCCGGGCCGGGCCGGCTTGCAGTTCGCCCGGGTGGGCGCCACCTCAGAAATAACGCGGGTGCGGGTGCGCCGACCGCTGCGAACCCGATTTTATCGGGTGATGATTCGAGACTAAAGCATTCTCCTATTCCAGGACTATGAAATCCGTTTTTCATGGTTTGTCGGCGGATCGCCGGCAAGCACAGGCACCCTTCGTGCCCCGTTTGGCGGGTGGTTTGAACGTCCCAGCCGTCGGGCTTGGCGCTAACGACGCGCGGATGCCTGCGGCCATTACAGGGCGGGCAGTGGCGGGCAGGTTCCGCCAGGGGCGGCGGGATTCGATTTTCGGCTGGGTGGCGTGTGGGCACGCCGCTTCGACCGCGCAAGCCGGGGGCTTGGCGGTCGGCGCCTATCGAGGCGGCAGCGTAAACAATATTGGGCACGGCGTGTTCATAGGTTGCACCGGGTTGGCGAACCTGGCCGTGGATTCGGCTAAGCTGGCTTGCGTGGGCCGGAATAGAATGCTTCTCACAGGTGGCATTCGGTTCTGGTCGCGCACCTTTCAACAAGCGTTGGACATCATATCCTCCCCGATAGCGGTGGCCAAACTTGGTGATGGGGCATTGGCCGGCTGCGGCTAGGTCGAGAGCATAGCCGTGCCCAATAATATTTTTTGATTCTGGACAACGCGTTCTCCGGCGGACGGGCCTCGCGTTGGTGGAGCTTCCCGAGAGGCACCCGCTATGGACGCGTTGTCTGGTTCATTCGGCTGACGGCAGCCGCGCGATCTCACGTTTTTTTCCATCGGCTTGTCTTCGGAGCGCTTAACCGGCGGCCCAAGCGCGGGGCCTACGCGCCGGGATGATGTAATATGAATAAATAGTAATATAAAAGCAATAATAAATAGTAATGCTAATGGAAATAATTCGGGCCGGCGCGGGGTGTTTGGAAATTGATGCTGCTGGCTAGAATCCTTGAAGCTCAAAATACGTTGTGAACAGATCCAGTTTCAGGAAGCCGGACCGTCAAATAGTTGGGTCCGAGGCTCCGCCTCGCTAAATCACAGTGCGGGCCTCGTCGCTAAAGTTGGTAGCCTAGGGTAACGGCGATGTAAGACTGTTTATGGAGCATATCCAACAATTTTGTCCGACCGGGTTGGCGCGCGTTTTGCCCCCCTTGATGGGTGCGGTACTCGGGGTTTTGATGCTAGCGGGTGTGGCGCGCGCGGGCCAGTCCGGCGATTTCACTTGGCGGAACGTCGCGGCGGCCGGCGTTGAAATCGTCGGCTACACGGGAACCAATGAAGTGGTGGTGGTGCCCGAGACTCTCGACGGGTTGAGGGTTCTGAGCATTGGGGACGGGGTGATGTCCGGCAACCAGCGGTTGGCGAGCGTGCAATTGCCCGCCGGCCTGACGAACCTGGGATCGGGGGTGTTTTATTATTGCTCGGCGCTTACGAACGTGTCGCTGCCCGCGGAACTGTTAAGCGTGGGCGGTTTCGCGTTTTCCGACTGCGCTCGGTTGGCGGAGGTGGCGTTGCCGGATGGTTTGACGAAGCTTGGCGCCTATGCCTTCCAGAACTGTTCGAACCTAACCCAAGCGCGCTTGCCCGAACAGCTGGTCTATCTGGGCATGAACGCTTTTCTGGGGTGCTCCGGTTTGACGAATGCGCACCTCGGCGCAAAACTAATTACCCTCGGTGATTCGCCGTTTTTCGGCTGCACTCGCCTGTCGGCGATAACAGTGGCTGCTGGCAATCCCGTCTACAGTGACATTGATGGCGTGCTTTTCGACAAGCGGCAAACCATTTTGCTGCAGTACCCCATGGGCAGGGACGGTCGGTATCGGTTGCCCGATAGTGTGGTGGACGTGGGTTTTGAGGCATTTGCGAATTGCGGCCATTTACGAGCTCTCACGCTATCCCCCAAGTTGGCCACCATCCAGGCCGCCGCCTTTATGGGATGCCGGGATTTGAGCCGCCTATTCGTGCCCAGCGGGCTGCAATACATTGGCGCGCGAGCCTTTGAAGGATCGAGCGTGGGCTGGCTGTTTTTTGAAGGACCATCCCCTTGGGTCGTCGATTATGATTTGCCATGGGAGGCACCCGAGCAGTTGTGCTATTTAGCCGGTGCTTCCGGTTGGGAAAGCACCTATAGCCGACGGTCCACGAGCACTTGGCTGAAGCAGACGCCCTACAGCTATAGAAAGGTTTCGCTCCTCATCGCCAATCAGGCCTGTTTCGGCGTCGAACTGCTGCAATATAGCGGTCCGGGTGGGACGGTGGATATTCCCGATACGGTGGATGGTAATCCTGTGTTGAGCCTGGGCGACTGGCTGTTCGCCGATCGCCAGGACATCACCCGCGTGACCGTGCCCGACCGAGTGGTCAGCGTGGGTGATGGCGTCTTCGCGGAATGCTCGGGGTTGGCGGGCGCCTATTTCAAAGGCAACGCGCCGGGGCTCGGCGGCAGCCTGGTATTTCATGGTATCGCCCAAGCGACGGCCTATTACATGGCGGGCGCCACCGGCTGGACCAACCCCTTTGGCGGGTTACCCACGGCGTTGTGGAACCCGGAGTTTAACGCTTGGGTGGCCACGAACGGGTTGGCGGCGAAGTATCCCGATGCCGATGGTGCGCAGAATGATCCAGACCATGACGGGCTTACGAACTGGCAAGAAATGAACGCGGGCACCGACCCCACGGAAGCGAAGTCGACGCTGGCTTTTGAAACCGTGGCGCGACCGGAGGCGTTGTGCCCGGAAGATCAAACCACGCTCGCCGACAACCAATTCGCGCTCTATTTCCAATCCGTCCCCGGCAAGAGCTACGATGTCCTGAGCAGCGCCACCGTGAACGGCGCTTGGAATCCGGTCGTCCAAATCACGGCCACCACGGCGCAAAAGCGCGTGGTGCTGGACCGGCCCGCTGGGAGCGCGTTTTACCGCGTGGCGGTGCATGAGTGAGGCGCGGCGCGCTTCGGGGTCCTAGATTAGGCACGAAGAATGCTATCATCGGAGTTGATTTTGGTCATGAGGTTAAAGTAGTGGTTAGTGTGTTTAGGGTTGATTCCGCCTAGACCATGCTGAGTGGCATGGTTTAGGCGGTTTTTCATGAGGGGGGCCGAGGTGAGCTTTTCACCGCTATTGTTTGATTTATCCCAGCTTCCGGGGTATCAAGGGGCGGGTAATGCAACCCCCGATCACTTGGGCCGTTTTCGATGGGGAACGTGGGGTCTCCGAACCGGCTCCGAGATGGCGGAACACCTTGCTCACTATGAAACCTGACCTTGAAGGCTGGGGAATTCCCCGCCGGCGCACCCGTTATTTCGCCGTCCGTTGCTTTCTGTGGCTGGAGCTGTTGCGAGCCTGCGTGGGTTACGCTGGGCAAAGCGAAGACTTCCTTTTCCAAACCAATGAAGCGGGCGCCGTCATTGTCCAATACGTGGGGGCGGGCGGCGGCGTCGCGGTGCCACCGGTCTGGGAGGGTTTGCCGGTGGTGGAGATCGGGTCCCGGGCGTTTGCCGATGCGGTGGGGCTGAAGTCACTCGCGCTCCCCGATTCGGTGGTCAGTATTGGCGAAGCGGCGTTTTCCGGCTGCACCGGGTTGACGAATTTGGTCTTGGGCGCGGGCGCCACTCGCATCGGTCCCAGTGCGTTTTATCGTTGCTCCAACTTGCCCGGCTTGGCCTTGCCCGTCGGACTTACGAAGATTGCGGATCATGCCTTCACGGGTTGCGCCGGGCTTACGAACTTGGTCCTGCCGGACACGGTGGTGGCGGTGGACCCCTATGCGTTCGCCGGTTGCGCGCGGTTGGCTCGCCTGAGTCTGGGGGCCGGGGTGACCGTGCTGGGCGAATACGCTTTTTACGGCTGCGGTCATCTTTCGGACCTCATCCTGCCGGACGGCTTGGCCAGCGTGGGTGAACGCGCGTTCCTCGATTGCTCCAGCCTCTTGGTGATCTTTTTACCCGACAGCGTCACCAATGTGGCGTCCGGCGCGTTCTCGGGGTGCGTTTGGCTGGCGGGGGCGACCAATGGCAGCGGTCTCCAAACCCTTGGCGATAACGCGTTTAATGGCTGCGTTT
>DBTJ01000029.1:65454-85489 GCA_002306985.1 Verrucomicrobia bacterium UBA1319 | reverse complement strand
CGATGAATCGCGTTTGTGCCCGCACATCAAATACCAATGCCCTGTCCGATCCGTGTTGTCATGCGAACCCGTTTTAACCACCCTCGCCCCTCCGGAGCCTTTGGCTGGTAAATCAGGTCCTGTCATTTTTCCGCTCCCGAAAGCGCGATCGATTTTATCCGGATTACGGCGCCACTACCAGGCTTCTCCACAGTCTCCATAGCCAAGCCGATAATGAGCCCTTTATATTCGGGCGAAGCGGCCAGATTCAAACGATGAAACCCATATTCACCATTGTCCGGCAAGGTTAACACCATGCTTTTGGAGAGACTTACCCGGTCATCATCAAGCCGCTTCCAGTAAACCCGAATCAGCAGGCCGCCAACTCCCGCTACCTTTGCCTTCGAGTCCGAACCATACGCCATTTCCAACGTCAATCCGGGGGCGGATTCCGCGCGCCAACACTGTACAGGGCTGTTGATGCGCGGAATTTTGTCGGCGCATTGAATCCGCCATTCGCCTTTCAACGGAAAGCCTTGATCGACGGCGTCACTCAAAGTCCAGTGCTGCCGGTCGGTGGCAAAACGCCAAACCGGGAGTTGTTTGGCGGCCAAATCGTTGCATTGTTTTCGAATGTCGGCGAGTTTGCCGACGATGAAATCGGTTTGATGCTCATAAACAATATTTGCGTCAAAATTCTCGGCATGGATCGGGGCCAAATAAGCCGTCGATCCATCTTTGGGGTCATCCGTCCGTCCTTCACCATAAATGCCGCCGTGGAATTCACCGCCATCGTCCTTAAAAACGCCGACTCCCCAATCCGCGTCATCGACCAGCGCGGCCCAACGCTCGGTGGCTACAAAACGAGTCCAGGGCCAAGGCTTCCGATAATCGTTTTTCACGCGCGTGAGCGCGGCGTTGCTGAAGGGTTGATCTCCAGTGTAAGCCATCAGACGCCAAAGTTTTGAAACGGTATAAACTGCGGGAAGTTCTTGGGAACAGGGCGGGTAAAATGTTTTATCGGAGCGATGATTCGCGCAGCGATATCGCATGTGAACCCGGTTTCGCTCGAGCGAAGTCCAGGTTTCAAAAACACAATCGCCAGGCACATTATTCAACGGCCATTGCATCGGCACACAGCGCAGATATATTTCTTTACCATCATTCCGACATTCCAAAACCGTCGACGGATTCATGAAGCAATCACCCGTTTGGATCGGATTCCAGCCTATGCCGGCCCAAGACGGACTTGGCTTTTTATCTCCCACCTCGAAGGGCCAGGGCCCGGAATAGTGGGACATTTGGATTTGCCGCCCCAAGTCGGCACTGTTGATGATATTCCCGGCATGCCCTTTGCTTGATAGAAAGGTGACTGCGCCACCCAAGGCCAGGTCCATTCCAATGCGCAGCTCATCGTTTTCCAAAAAGGTCATCTTTGGCTCGGGCCGGATATTTTGGGCAGCGGCTAAACAGCAACACAGGACGCCTGCCAGGCAGAAAAAGAAATGGCGAAACATGTCGTAATCCTAATGGGGCGCGCGCGGCACCGCAATAAAACACGCCAAGCGAAATGACGAAGGAGAAAAAACAGCCGTTTACTCGTCATCGAAACGGCTTGGACAAAACCTGGAACTAGGCGGCCGCTTGATGCGGACGGCGCCGAATCAGCGGCTTGCACTCCCCACAAACCACCGGGCGTGAAATCGTCACCGATACCACGTCCTTGCTGCTCGGGATCTCATACATTACGTCGAGCATTAGTTTCTCAATTAAGCTGCGAAGCGCTCTAGCACCCGTGCCCTTCTTAATGGCTTGCGACGCCAATTCTTTAAGCGCGTCGGGAGTAAATTCCAACTCGACATTGTCCATGGCGAGCAGTTTGGCATATTGTTTGGTCAGCGCGCTTTTGGTATCGGTGAGAATGCTGACCATTTGATCGGCGGTGAGCTCTTCCAAGACGGTAACCATCGGTAAACGACCGATAAATTCTGGGATAAAGCCATATCCGAGCAAGTCTTCCGGCTCAACCCGGTTCATCACTTTATTCTGCTCAATCTGCGCGGCCGCCAACCCCTGATCGGCGGCGCCAAAACCCATGACCCGATTTCCCAATCGTCGTTGAATAATCTTGTCCAATCCAACAAACGCGCCACCGCAGATAAACAGAATATTGGAGGTATCAACGCGAATGTACTCCTGCTGCGGATGCTTGCGCCCGCCTTGAGGGGGTACATTGCAGATGGTGCCTTCCAGAATCTTTAAAAGCGCTTGTTGCACCCCTTCACCGGAAACATCGCGAGTAATGGAAACATTCTCCGTCTTACGAGAAATCTTATCGATTTCATCAATGTAAACGATACCCATTTGGGCGCGTTTCACGTCGTAATCGGCATTTTGCAGCAAACGCAAAATGATATTTTCCACGTCCTCCCCGACGTAACCAGCCTCGGTCAGAGTCGTTGCGTCCGCAATGGCAAAAGGAACATCCAAAGCTCTTGCCAATGACCTTGCCAGGAGAGTCTTCCCGGAACCGGTAGGCCCGATAAGCAAGATATTGCACTTCTCGATCTCCACCTCCGCATGCGGAGGCGCTGGTGTCTCGCCCGATCCGGCGGGGACGTTTGTATCCGCAAAAATCCGCTTGTAATGATTATGCACCGCCACGGCCAGCGTTCTTTTGGCGTTTTCCTGCCCGATGCAAAAGTTATCCAAGTGCCGTTTTATTTCGAGCGGTTTGGGCGTCTTGAGACGGGTGGGTACCTTGCGGTTTTCCGCTTGCGTCTCCTTATCAAGGATCGCTTTGCAGTAAATCACACAGCTATCGCAAATGTAAACCCCGGGGCCCGCAATAAGCTTTTTAACCTCACTGTGGGTCTTCCCACAGAAACTACAAAGCGCAAGATTTGCCGGGCGCGACATATAGAATAGCGTCGTTCAATTAAGTGTTAAACGGTCTTCCCACTGCCGGAAGCCGGAGTGTCCGGGCCCGGATTGGAGATAATGGGGCCTGACAAATCGGTCGCTTTAGCGTCGGCTAAACCGGGTATTTCTTTGCGAGATTTCACTACTTCATCCACCAAACCATAATCTTTCGCCTCGGCTGCGGACATAAAGCGGTCGCGATCCGTATCGCGGCCAATCGCCTCGAATGAGCGCCCGGAATGTTGGGCGAGGATCTCATTTAAGCGATCTTTGAGGCGGAGAATTTCCTTGGCCTGGATACTGATATCCGTCGCCTGCCCTTGAGCACCCCCCCATGGTTGGTGAATCATGATGCGAGCGTTTGGCAACGCGAAACGTTTGCCATGCGTTCCTGCGGCAAGCAATACCGCCCCCATGCTGGCGGCCTGACCAATGCAGTAGGTGTTCACGTCGCAAGTCAAAAACTGCATGGTGTCATAGATCGCCAATCCTGCGGTGACACTGCCACCCGGTGAATTAATGTACAAATGAATATCCTTTTTAGGATCGGTCATCTGCAAGAACAAGAGCTGGGCGATAACCACATTGGACACCATATCGTCCACTTGAGTCCCCAAAAAAATGATACGATCCACCAACAAACGAGAGTAGATGTCATAGCCGCGTTCACCTCGGCCGGTCTGCTCTACTACCATGGGAACCAAAAAATTTTGCATGTGTTATCCGATCGTTAAAATCCTAGCACCTGCGGATGTGCCACTTAGGTTTACTCCAAGATTGGCCTTGGCAGCACCACAGATTGCACATTAGCGAATAGCGCCCGCTCCGTCAAGCGTCACTCGGGAAATAAAAAACGCGGGAATAAATCCCGCGTTTACTTGGAAGCTATTAGACTCGAATTACTTCGATGAACGGCGACGAAGCGCCAGCGTACTCAACATCCCCAAGGCACCCAGCATTCCCAGCTGAATGACCGAAGGTTCGGGAACCGATACCACTTGCGCGCCAAAAACCACCGGCGTGCCATCAACAACCTTGGTATGCCAGCCGTCGGCTTCCTTTTCCCAATAATCAGAGTAATTGTCGCCAACGGTAGGAGCGCTGGCAATGATAAGACCAGCCGCCTCACCGGCTGCTGAATCGATCCCGCCAAAAGAGACGGTATAGGTAAACCAATCGGGAACGGTTAACGCAGCCCCATCGGTTGTGGTCGGCGCGTCAATCGTCAATTTCTGATAGCCAGTCATGGAATCGACGTTGCCATCAGCGGAAGTCAGGTGAACTTCGCCACTCGACCAGAGCAGAGAACCAGGCGCCCCACCCGTGCCGTCATTAGCATAAATGTTAATGGTCACCGTTTCATTATAGCTGATGCTCTTATTTAAGTAATATTCCAACTTAAATTGGCCAATGGTGTTATCCAAAGAGCCCGTGCCGGACAACTTAATCTGATCGCCATACTCGTTGCCATTTGACGGGAGCCAGGTAGGCGAAGTTGTGGCGGTCGAGCTATCATAGACGACATTTTGCGCTTGGGCCGAGATACCGATCGAAGTCGCCACCACTGAAAAAACCGCTGCTTTAAACCAGGTATTCATATTCGTTGTTGGTTATCGATTTAACCGCACTGCAGTTGCTAAACTTTTACGCTTTGCGACGACGAGCCGCCACGCCCAACCAAACTAACCCGCCGACTAATCCTAGCGCGATAGTTCCAGGTTCAGGTACCGCCGTAATCTGCGCGCCAAAATTCGCCACTTGACCGTCAGAGCCCGGGAAATTATTCAAATGCCAGCTTCCATCGGCCGACTTAACCCAATAATCATCGTAGCTCGAACCCACGGTGGGAGGATCATAGAAAAGGACCCCCGCAGTCTCAATCGGATCAATGCCACTGAACAAAATGGTCCAGGTGACCGAGCTGCCTACTGGTACGGATAATTCGTCGATATTGATCGTGGAATACCCCTGGCTGGTCGCGTTGTACACCAAATTAAAACTGCCGGAATCATACAACAATGTGCCCGGAGCGCCGCTCCCGCCATCATTGGAGTACAAACGCACTTCAGCGGTCTCATTACCGCTAGCGTTAGCGCTCAAATAGTAATTGATCTTGAGATCGGTTACGATACGGCTTGTCCCTGACAAATTAACCTGATCGCCGAATTCTGTAGCAGCGTTATAATAATAGCCGACACTGGTTTGCGAATTATCATACACTACCTCAGCGTAACCGGTAGATCCCACGGCGCAAGCCACTGCGGCCAAGGCGATTATCTTACCAGAGTACCGTGTAATAGTTGTCATATTCCCTTTTCGGTTGATGGCGTATTCGCTATCAAAGATTCACATTTCGAGTCCTAGATTATGCTTCCAGGGCAACCTTTTACCTCTGTATCAAAATCAAGTCAAGCGCATAATGCGCTTTACGGGTGGTTTTTTTTGAACCAGAATGCTCCCCGCATGGTCTCATTGAATGGTACAAAACTTTTCATCGGTCTGTCGAGTGATGAATTCCACACCATCGCATCCTTGGCAAGATACCAAAACTACCAGCCAGGTCAAACTGTCTTTAAAGAAGGTGACCCAGGCGATGGCGTGTATGTGGTGATCGAAGGTAAAGTTGAAGTCGCAGTTGGTGAAGGACATCAACGTGTGTTGACCAATTTGGGAGAAGGGGAGTATTTCGGAGAAATGGCGGTTCTGGATGGCGATCCTCGTTCCGCCACAGTTACCGCTGTAGATAGCTCCCAACTGTGTTTCATACCCAGAGTTTCTCTCTTAGCTGTGTTGGACCAATCTCCACGCTTAGCGATGTCCCTTATCCGTATGTTTAGCCTACGCATGCGCGAGTTCAACCGTCATTATTTAGACGAAGTAATTCAATCAGAGAAACTTACGGTTATAGGTCGTTTTGCCAGATCTATCGTTCATGACATTAAAAATCCTTTGGCAATTATCGCTTTGGCGGCGGAATTTGGCACCGAAGAGACTGCTAATAAGGAGATTCGACAAACCGCTCGCACTCGGATTCGTAAACAAGTCGACCGGCTCAGCAACATGATTGATGAGTTGTTGGAATTTACCAAAGGATCAAAGACCTCGGTCGTCCTGGCGCTGACCGATTATCCCACCTTCATTGCGCAACTGATCGAGGAAATCCAACCGGAATTTGCGCAAAAATCGGTCACGATTAGCTGTGAAAGCCACCCCCCCGCCGTACGCCTTTTGATCGATCCGCATCGGCTCTCCCGAGTTTTTTATAATTTGGCTCAAAACTCCGCCGATGCCATGCCTGGCGGCGGTGCCATTCGGCTCCGTTTTCGTCGCGAGGAACGGGAAATTATTACCGAGTTTGAAGATTCCGGCCCAGGCATCAATCCGCAAATTGCCGCTCGTCTTTTCGAACCCTTTGCGACCTATGGAAAACCGCATGGCACCGGTTTGGGATTATCGATTTGCCAGCGAATTATCGATGACCATCAGGGCCGTATCCACGCGCAAAACGCGACTGGCGGCGGCGCCGTTTTTTGGTTTTCCTTGCCGGTGCCCGTCTGACCCATCCTCATGAACCGCATTCGCCTTTTATCGGAGCAAGTCGCCAATCAAATCGCCGCTGGAGAAGTCGTGGAGCGTCCGGCCAGCGTGGTGAAGGAACTCGTTGAAAACGCCATCGATGCGGACGCCCGGCGCATTACGGTCGAAATTCAGGCCGGTGGGCGGGGATTAATCCGGGTCACCGACGACGGAGTCGGCATGAGCGAAGATGACGCCTTGTTGAGTCTGGAACGGCATGCCACCAGCAAGATCCGCCACGCCGAAGATTTACACGCCATCGCCACCATGGGTTTTCGAGGGGAAGCGCTGCCCAGTCTCGCGAGTGTCAGCCGCATGTCCCTGACCACGCGTGAACGCGAACCGGCGACCCCGTTTGCAACTCAAGTAATCATCCATGGTGGGAAGATTTTAGAAGTCAAAGAAGCCGGCGCCCCCGTGGGAACCAGCATCGAAGCCAGACAGTTGTTTTACAACCTGCCGGCGCGCCGAAAATTCCTGCGGTCCGAAGAAACCGAAAAGGCGCACATCCAGCATTACCTGACGCTTGCGGCGCTGGGATATCCCGCGGTCGCCTTCGCGTTTATCAGCGATTCCCGCACCCTCTGGCAATTGCCCCCCGCCGAAGCGCGCGGCGCCACCGGCAAACCGTTGAGCGCCTTGCGCGAGCGATTGCGCTCCTTGTATGGTTCGGCCGACGGGATGTTGCCCGTTGATTTCGCCTCCACTTTGGACGTGAACCGGCTTACTCGC
The DNA here is from genome assembly GCA_002306985.1 of Verrucomicrobia bacterium UBA1319. GTDB lineage: Bacteria > Verrucomicrobiota > Verrucomicrobiia > Limisphaerales > UBA1319 > UBA1319. Next base: position 78,280 of record DBTJ01000029.1, on the reverse strand, counting down.
GATCCCGACACCGGGGAACAATCCGCCGCCGTCGCCATTCACATCTGGGGTTTTATTGGCGCGCCCGGCCTTTCACGCGCCACGCGAGAGAACCAGCATTTGTTCGTGAACCGGCGGCCGGTGGAAAATCGCGGCCTCAACCACGCGTTGTTGGAAGGATATCACACGACATTGATGAAGGGCCGCTTCCCGGTCACTTGCCTGTTCATCGAAATCGATCCCGCGGAAGTGGACGTGAATATTCATCCCGCGAAAAAGGAGGTGAAATTCCGCCATGAGAACGCGGTCCGGCAACAAGTCGGCGAAGCCGTTCGCCAGACTTTGCGCGAATACCACCGGCAAACCACCGCAGGGTACGCGCCCGCGCCTCCGCCTTTTGAAGCCCCCGAAAACCCGGCTAAGAACGCGCCGGTGGCGGCGCCCCACCAACCGCCTTCATCTCCAGTGGATACGGCTTTGCCGCTTTTCCCGGAACCCTCCGCCCCGGCCATCCCGAGTGCGCCAGCGGGTCACTCGGAAGCCGCTGCCGCGCCTTTGCCACCCATCACAGTCGACGCGGTGGCGCCCGGTGCGGAGACCGCGCCCACAGCCGCGGCCCCCGTTTTGGCCGCCCCCCCGCGCGCCCCGGAATCCGTCCCTCCCTCGCCGCCGCTCCTGGCGGTGCCCTTGCGCATCATCGGAGTGCTGGGCAGACTTTACGTGGTGCTGGAGTCCGACCGCGGCCTCGTCCTGCTGGATCAACACGCCGCCCACGAACGCGTGCTCTACGAGCAAATGCTTTCCCGGCTGGAAACCGGGCAAGTGGTTTCCCAACGCTTGCTGTTAGCCGAAACGATCGAAGTTTCCACTCGGGACGCCCAATTTTTGCGGGAGCAAGCGCCGATTTTGGCGCGCTTAGGAGTGGGCCTTAATGAATTTGGCGAACGCACGTTTTTGTTGGACGCCTTGCCGCCCTTCGTCCAGGCCCCGGATGCGCGCACCTTTGTGCTGGCGTTGGTGGATGAATTGAAGGCCACCGGACAAACGGTGAATTCCTGGCGGTTAGGCGAACAGGTCATTGCCAAAACCGTCTGCCGCCACGCCGTCAAGGCGCACGATCCGCTCACTTCCGTCGAACTGGAAAAACTTTTGCAAGACCTCCGGCGCTGCGTCATGCCGTATACGTGCCCACACGGACGGCCCACTTTGATCGAAATGAATTTCCGCGAGCTGGAAAAGCGTTTTGGCCGGGTGGTTTGAACGATCGCCAGCCCCGCAAATCCCCCATTGATTGCCGACGCGGCGCAAACGGGAGCTCTTTGACAAGCTCTCCGCCTGGGAGCAGATTGATTTGGCGAGGGGGGGCCCAAGATCCTTACCAGACACAAACATGATTCAACCTCCTCAGAAAGCGGCTAACCGCGCACCGACCGATGGCGAGAGCCTTGCGGCTTTGGACCGCCATACCGTTGCAGGCGCGCTCTATACCCGCGAAGCTGGCGGGTTGCGTTGCGTCGCCTGCGCGCATCGCTGCAAATTGCAGCCCGGTCAGCGCGGCGTTTGCCAACTGCGATTCAACGAGGAGGACAAGCTGAAGGTTCCCTTTGGATACATCGCTGGACTGCAATGCGATCCCGTGGAAAAGAAGCCTTTTTTTCACTTCTATCCCGGCGCCAGCGTCCTGACATTCGGCATGCTGGGCTGCAATTTTCATTGCGATTTTTGCCAAAATTGGAGTACCAGCCAGACTCGGCGCGATCCGGCGGCCACCGTTTCGGTAAGGCCGATCACTCCGGAGGACATTTGCGCTTTGGCGCGGGCACGCGGCTCCCGCGCGGTGGTCTCCAGCTATAACGAGCCCCTCATCACCGCGGAATGGGGGGCGGAAATATTCCGCGCCGCCCGCGCCGCGGGTTTGGCGTGCGCCATGGTGTCCAACGGCCAGGCGACGATGGAAGCGATGGATTATTTGCGGCCCCATCTGTCGGCGCTCAAAGTGGATTTGAAATGTTTCGATCCGATAAAATATCGCCGCCTGGGCGGCCAATTCGAAGCGGTAACCGAAACGATTCGCGAAGCTTGGCGGCGCGGAATTTGGTTGGAAATTGTCACTTTATTGATTCCCGGATTCAACGATGCGGAAGCGGAATTGCGGGCCTTGACTGAATTCATCGCCGCCGTCAATCCCGATATTCCTTGGCACGTCACGGCGTTTCACCCGGATTACCGCAGGACCGACGGGCGCGCCACGCGGGCGACTGAGTTGATCCGCGCGGCTAGGATCGGAAAACAAGCGGGGCTGCGCTACATTTACGCGGGAAATTTGCCCGGGAAAACCCATGGACTTGAAAACACCGATTGTCCTCGTTGCGGAACCGTATTAATCGAACGGGAGGGGTTTGACCTGCTATCCCGTCGATTATCGCCTGACGGACACTGTCCCAACTGCAACGAAACCATACCTGGGAGGTGGGCATGAAACCTGAAGAAACTCGGCTAGCGGTTTGGGCGGGCAAGTTTTACCCAAAGGCCGCTGGCGAACTAAAACAAGTGGTACGCCGCTACCTAACCGAAAGGGTTGCCGCCGAATCCCTCGTCGCCAAAGCCATCATCGCCCCGCATGCCGGATACCAATATTCGGGAGCCATCGCGGGATCGGCCTTCCGGGCGCTGCAAAACCCGGCGCAACCGATCGAGCGCGTTATTTTGCTGGGGCCTTCGCACCGAGTCGCCTTTGCGGGCGTGGCGCTCAGTTCCGCCAAAGCCTTTGAAACCCCGCTGGGCTCGGTGGCAACCCCCGCCGAACTGGCCGCCTTGATCGCGGAGTCCGCGCCGGTGGAAGTCTTCGATTGCGCCCATGCCGAAGAACACAGCCTAGAAGTTGAACTCCCTTTTCTACAGGAAACCATGGGAGCTTTCGCTTGCCTGCCCTTGGTGGTGGGTGAAACCAGCGTGGCGGACCTTGCCGCGATCATAGAATCGCTTTGGGGCGGACCGGAAACCCGATTTGTCATCAGTTCGGACTTAAGCCATTACTTGGATTACCAGGCGGCGGTTCAATTGGACCGAACCACCGCGGCAGCCATCGAAACACTGCGGCCCGAGGATATCCGTCCGCACCAAGCTTGCGGCAGCCTGCCCATTCGCGGTTTTTTGCGCGCGGCTCGCGACCATGGCATGCGTTGCCGCCTGCTCGATTTGCGCAACTCTGGCGATACGGCCAAAGCGCGCGATCGAGTGGTCGGTTACGGCGCGTTCGCCTTTTACGAATAGCCTTGGTCCCCTTGCCAAGCGGCGCCCCGAAAGGTCCCTAACTGGAAACGCCAGCCCCCCTTCTTTCCAGGGCAGGCTTGCGGAAATCCCAAAATTAGCTTATGGCTCAATGGGGTTAAGGATAACCGGTAAGATCTGAGACTTATATTAATATGTTATTGGCTGGCAAACACGGTTTGGTTTTTGGCGTGGCGAACAAACGTTCTATCGCTTGGGCGATTGCCCAAGCATGGGCACGGGAAGGGGCCACGCTCGCTTTCACCTACCAAGGCGAACGCTTGCGTGAAAATGTGGAGGATCTGGTGGCGGCCTTTGGCAAGGATACCCTAATACTGCCCTGCGACGTGACTAAGGACGAGGAAATCGAGCAGGTATTCGCGCAAATCGGCAAAAGCTTCGGCAAGCTCGATCTGCTCCTGCATTCGGTCGCCTTTGCGCCCCGAACCGCCTTGGAGGGCGCTTTTGTCGACACGAGTCGCGAGGCTTTCAAAATCGCCCTGGACGTCAGCGCTTATTCGCTGGTTGCCCTAGCCAGGCAAGCGGCTCCGCTAATGTTAAATGGCGGCAGCATTGTGGGCATGAGCTACTACGGCGCGAGAAAAGTGGTCCCGCATTATAACGTGATGGGCGTTGCCAAAGCGGCCTTGGAAGCTTCGACCCGCTATTTGGCCTATGACTTGGGCACGAAAAAAATCCGGGTCAACTGCATCAGCGCCGGACCGGTCAACACCCTCGCCGCGCGCGGCATTGCGGGGTTCGGCGAAATGCTCAAGCATTACGAGGAACATGCCCCGCTCCACCGCAATGTCACCGCCGAGGAATTGGGCGCCACCGGCCTTTTCCTGGCCTCCGATGGCGCCGCCGCCATCACGGGACAGGTGATTTACGCCGATTGCGGCTATCAAATCATGGGTATGTGATTCACCCTCCGGCCGGCCCCAAACCGCTCTTCGGCCGGACTCGAACATTTTATGAAGGCTCCGTTGAATCAGGATGGCGCGGTGTTCGATCACTCCCGCCATTACAACGATTTTATCTTCGTTTATCCGGTGATCTCCCGCCGGTCTGGAGGCCTCTCGCTGGGCGTCAACCTCAACCCGGATAAAATCTGTAACTTCAATTGCGTTTACTGCGAAGTGGACCATCGGGTTCCGATCCGAGCGACGCAGGTCGATGTGGCGCGCATGAGCGAGGAGTTATCGGCGTTAATCCAACGGGTGCGCGACGGTCGACTGGCCGCCGAGGCTCGCTTTCGAGATTCGTCGGCCAGGGTCATCAAAGACATTGCCTTTAGCGGGGATGGGGAGCCGACTATGGCCCCCAATTTCTCGGCTTGCGCGCAAGCCGTCGCGGCCATCAAGCAGGCGGCCGGACTGACGGATACCAAGATGGTGCTCATCACCAACGCGGCGGGGTTGGACAAAACCGACGTGCGCGCGGGATTGGCCATCATGGACGCAAACCAAGGTGAGATTTGGGGTAAACTTGACGCCGGTACCGAAGCTTATTACCGCCAAGCCGACCGCAGTTTTATCCGGTTTGACCGTATTCTAGCCAACCTGCTATCGACCGCCCAAACCCGACCAATCGTCATCCAGAGCCTGTTTTTTAAAATGCGCGGCGAAGTGATGCCGCCGGAGGAATTGGACGCGTATTGTGAACGTTTAAAACATTTGGTCCGGAGCGGGGGGCAAATCAAAGAAGTCCATGCCTATACCATAGCCCGCCCCACGCCCGAAAACTATGCCACCCGCCTGGAACCTAACCAGTTGGAGGCTATCGCCAGCACCATCCGAACGCGCACCGGCCTGGCGGTCAAAACCTTCGCCTGATATTCAGGTCGCACCCGGCCTTAATTCTGCAAACGGCACATGGACTCGACAAATTCCAAGTTTTCCTTGATCCGTTCCAGGTAACGTTTCAAATCATCTTCCGCCAACCGGAGAATTCCCAGTGACGAGCCGGACTCGGGCCATAGGATCGCCTGCCCCCGGCTTTCTTGCTCCAAACCATAAGCGAGCGTATCGCCTAAACTGACGCACGCCGCGAGGGCGGCATTATCCTTGGATCCCGCCGGCTCATGGTGAAACCGCACGCAATCCACCATCGTCGGCGAAAAATTCCACCGTTCCAATAAACGGGCTCCTAACTCCGCATGATCGACTCCATAGTGTTTCCGCTCCACCTCGACCATTAACCGCGGGTTCTTATCGGCATCGGGCACGGCGGGCGCCAACCGGCCTTTGAAAGCCTCCGTGATCACGACTTGGCCAATCTCGTGAAGTAACCCGGTCGTAAACAACAAACCGCTATCGGGAGTAATATCTTCAGATAAGAATTGGGCCGCAAAGGCCGCAATCACCGAATGCCGCCAGATTTCATTCGCCGATTTGCCACCTGGAGCCGCGGTAAATTTAACGGATTTTACCCCGATCACGGCGGCCACAATGCCATAGACCGTCTTCAGGCCAAGGCGGTTCACCGCCTCCGAGACATCGTTCACTCGAGTATTACCTCGAAAGACCGGACTATTGCAGATCTGAAGCAGTTTGGCCGTCAGCGCTGGATCGAACGAAATGACATCCACAATTTGAGCGAGATCCGTATCGACATCGGATAGCATGCGCAACAAGCGCGGCAACAATTGCGGAGCCGGGGCCAATTTTTGGACCCGGTTTAATACTTCATCGATCTTATCCATATGTTAGCTTCCATCAGCCATGCTTTATCCTGCTGGCGCACAAAGAATTCGCGTTTACATACTCCAAACGCCGCGCCGCTCCTTCAAGGGAGAACAAGCCTTTCTCCAAGCATGCCCGCTCCCTCCCAAACTATCCTCCGCCTATATTGAACAGGCCAAGGAAAATGCGCAACTATTTGCTCTTTCCCAGTCATCATGCGGGTCACGAGCAGGCCACCGTTGATTTCCAAACCGTTGCGGCGAAAGCACCGGTTCGAATTATTTATGAGCGCACTCATATTTATTGATTCCCACCTCCCAAGTGACACATTATGAGCATACTCATATTTATTCTATGCCGATAAAAACATCGCCAAGAAAACGCAACGTTGGTCCCGGCAAAGCGGGAAAGCGGGCTCAAAACAAGGAGACCAATCGCCAAGCCATCCTTAAGGCGGCCTTGGAACTGTTCCGCCAAAAAGGATTCGACCATGCTTCCACCCGCGAAATCTCCCGCCGCGCCGGGCTCGCGGAGGGAACCCTGTTTAACTATTTCCGCACCAAAGAGGATTTGGCCCTTTATTTTCTGGAGCGCGAACTGGTGGAACTCATCGCCTGGTATGAACACCCTGGCCCGCTTCAACGCGCCCCTTTGCCGGAACGACTCTTCGCCATCGTCCATCATCATTTGGAGCAAATCGCTCCTTACGAAGATTTCATCGGCGCCGTCTACTTGCGAGCGCTGCAACCTTCCTCCAAGTTAAGCCCCTTAAGCGCGGAACGCCGGGAACTAAATCGGCGCTATCTTAGCTTCATCCGCGGCTTGCTCGCCGCTTCCGAAGCCAAAGGGGAATTACCCCCACTCGGCGAGCCGGGAGCTTATGGTTTCGCGCTATTTCATTTGGCGATGATCACTTACTGGTTGAACGATACTTCCGCCGGCAAAGAAAATACTCTGGCCGCGCTGGATCGTTGCCTCCAATTCGCCACGCGCTTGCTCCAACGCCAAGGGCAATGGGATTGGCAGTAAGGAATAGCAGTATGAGTTTTTCTACTAAGCATAGCAACTCATCCCCCCTGTCCCGAGGGAGTACTTTGGGCCGTCTAGGCATACAATTGGCGGCTGACTATCTGGGATTTCAGGTCCAACGCCCTTTCCTCCGCTCAGAAAAACGCGAACTCAAGCAACAACAATATCAACGCCGCTCCACCCGGCGACTTTGCCAAACTATTCAGCACATGAAAGGCCCGCTTATGAAATTGGGCCAAATCCTGAGCATGCAGGACAATGTTTTGCCGCGCGAAGTCATCGAGGAATTATCGGTCCTGCAAATGCAAGCCCCGGCCATGCACCCCACCTTGGCGCGCGCTCGATTTAAAGCATCCTTGGGGAAATACCCCGAAGAAATCTTCAAACAATTTGAGCCCGAACCTTTTGCCGCCGCGTCACTCGGCCAGGCACACCGCGCCACCACGTTCGCCGGCGATCCGGTGGTGGTCAAAATCCAGTACCCCGCCATGGCGGTCACGATTCAAACCGATTTTAAACTCCTGCGCGCAACGCTTAAAACCAGCTGCTTTAGCTCCTACCTACCCACTGAAGTCATCGGAGAAATCGAATCGGGAATCCTCAAAGAAACCGATTATTTGCGGGAAGCGGCCAACGTGGAATTTTTTCGCCAGCAATTGGCTCCGCTTAGTTTTGTGCGTATCCCCCGGGTTTACCGAGAATTTTCCACCGATAAAGTGATTACGCTCTCATCGGTGAGCGGCATGTCATTAGCTGCGCTTTTAAAAACCAAGCCTTCGATCGCTTTTCGCAATCAATTAGGTCTGTGCCTGCTGCAATTATTTCTGTTTCAGATTCATGAGGTTCATGCGTTTCATGCCGATCCCCATCCGGGTAACTACCTCTTTAGCGCCGACGGTTCCATCGGCTTAATCGATTTTGGGTGTGTCAAACATATCACGCGCGACTTTACCCGCTTGATCCAGGCATTCCTCGCTCGAACTTGGCGACAAGACCCTGCGGAAATGAAGCATATGCTGCGGCTAATCTGGGGAACCGATCCGCGCCAAGCGTCGCCTGAAGCGCTACGCATGCTTCGCACGGAAATTGAATTGTTCGACTGGGTCTTCCCCCCCGCTGAAGCCGGTTTAAACCGGGTATCCTTTGATAATCCCAAGATTTTCGAGCTCGGCCTTCGCTTGCGCAAAGAGTGTCTCGGCGCCAAACTGGCGCATAAAGAGTTTCCCTTCTATTCGCGCGCGGAATTAGGGCTCTATAGCTATCTGCGGCAATTAAAGGCCACTTTAGACACAAACCACATTTTGCACTCCATTCGCGCTGCGCAGCCGAATATGTAATTACGGCGTAAACAGATACTCGATTCCATGGCCATGACGCCTTCGCCCTCAGCGGCATTTGCTCCAGTGGAATTCAATCGCCTTTGAATTACATAAGCAACTTGTCGCAACAATATATACACATTATATTAGTGTTTATACTTCGCCTATTCGCCTTCATTTAGTCGTTCCAACCACCCCGTTATCAGGTTGCCTACTATAAGTATTACACCATTTTAACTTGCAGCATCTTAAGTATTTATGCTATTCTAAAGACCGTTCCCAACGTTTGTTTTGCCAAGTATCACTTAGACATAAACCTATGCACTCCCATGTAAATATTCTGGCTATCCTTGCGGCGTGCGCCACGACGGCCACCGCTCAACAACTTCCCGGTACCCCGGAAGAAAATGGGCTCACCCCGAAGACCGGTACGATCTACGTAAACAGTCAAGCCGACGACTCCACCATTATAAATAATGGCAAGACCGAAAGCGTCGGCGTCGCCATCGCGAATTCCGGCAACGTGATGGTTGGCTGGGAAGATGACGCGGCGGATTCGGAAGCCACTCCGTTACTGGATTTGGAAGCGGTTTGGACTCTGTTCGATTCCAGCGGAGGTTCCATCACTCCGTTGACCGGTGTAAACACCTTGGCGTTTCCCACCTCGGAAGTGCTCAGCAACAAATTCCTATCCTATTTTCGAGCCGACCAGAGCGCGGTGTTCGGCGGTTCTGGTTGGGGTCCCAAAATCAAGGCCAACTTGTTTGGCGACGGCATTGGCATGGGCTCTAGCTCCTTCTTCCTCGGGGAAGAAGTGGTCGCCTTTGCCGCCTATGACGATCAGAACTCCGGGGATTTCCCCTCGGTCCAGCTCTTGGGTAATGAAGGCGCGCCGGTGGGCATTTTGGCCGGTGTAACCGCCGCCTATGCCACCCGTGACTCCGGAAGTATTCGCATTGGTGATTGGGACTATTTATCGAACGGGAACCTCGTGATCGCCGGAGAAAGTCGGCAAAGCGATGACTTGGTCTCCGTCTACGGTGGCGACGCGGCGGAAACACATGCGATCTACCGCCTCGTGAGTGCTTCCGGAAACGTGATCAAAGCGGAAACCTTGGCCAGCGATACGCCGACTAAATCAGAGATGTGGCACGGAATTGCCACCGTCAAGGACGGTTTCGCTATCCGCTTCTTGGCTAACGGCGGCGCCAAAGTGCGTTTGTTCGATAATAGCGGCAATCCAACCTCGACCAATATTGATATCGCCGCCTTAGCCGGGCTGCCTGTCGCCGGGGGCACTGATCGAGGTGACAGTTCCGGTTTTCACAGCAACGGCAAAGACGCCTACGTGCTGGCAAATGTGGGCGCCGATCCGACGAATAGCACACCCGCAGTCTGGCTGACCGTGCTCAATACCAATGGCACGGTGCGCTTTACTCGCTCCGTGGCGGACGATCTTACGCTCGCGACGGCGGATCGCGCCGACGCGGCCATTGAAACGAACGGCCAAGTGGTGGTTATCTTTAGCGGAAAATACGACGCCAGTTACGAAGCCGCCATCATGGGCCGGCGTTTCGACGCCACCGGCAAACCCATCGGCGGCACCTTTTATATCAGTGAAAAGGAAGCGCCCGCCTCCGGGGCCTACCCGGCGACCAACCCACGCGTAACCTGGAGAAATGGCCAAGTGGCGGTCGCTTGGGTAAGCAAAAATGACGCGGGAACCCTCAATTCCAATGGTGAAAATAGCCCGGTGGCCGCGCTACGCCTGTTCTCCACGTTTGATGTCGGCAGCATCGAATCGGCCGGGTTGACCCGCATTGTGCCCGATAAAGCGCTCCTCATACCCGATTATGACGCCTTGGGGAATTGGGAGCCCTATGCCAGCACTCTAGGCACCTCGACCTTCGTCATCGAAGGCAGCACCTTCGCCGATGGCAGTTCGGATATGCAACGCAACGTCGTCGCGCTGCAACCGACTGATGGTTCGACCGGCGTGTTGGTGGAAGGATTCTACGCGGATGACGGTACTCCGTACAAAGGCGCCATCAATGCCTCGCGCCAAAATGGCAATCCCGGCCGCGTCGCCGGAGATACTCGGCCAGGCGCGGTCAATTATATGGTAGGCGCCGAAGCCTCACCCCACACCATCAATCCGCAGTTCACCTCCGATAACCGATGGACTTTGGGCTTCGACCGCCTGTCGGACGGACGTTACGGCACCATCCAAGCCTATCAGCTCAGTCTGAGCTCTCTCACGCCAACCCCATTAATGAAGGCAGTCGATTCCGCCAACGGACGGCTTACTTCCGGCACGGCGGCGGGAAATCAAATCACGCGGTTTGGCGGCGATATCGTTTGCCTGGACAACGGTAATTTCGCTTCTGTTGTGGAAGATCGCAGCCGGGTGCGAGATGCCGATAATGACTTAGTTGTGGCCACCATATTCGCCCCCAATGGCACCGTCGTGAAAGACAGTTTTGTGGTCTCCAAAAGTGACATTTGGGCCAATGTCGCTCCCTTCAAAGGCGGATTCGCCGTGCGCGCCAAACCGGAAGATGGCTCTGCCACCCGGGTTATCTATTGCTACGACAACGCGGGCACACTATTGGGCGTCGTCGACCAAGCCGCCTCCGGCGCGAGCTTCGATACGGGCCGAGGCGATGGCACACGGCTCTTTGGCCATATCAATAGCCCGTATGTCTACCTGACCGGGCGCGCCGCCAATACGGAAATCGTCAAAGTGGCCGCGTTCAACGCCACCAACCAACAGTTTGTGGCCATTGCCGATGTGAACGAAGGCGCTTTCACCGGCAATTTCGACCGAGCATTCGGCGCGGTGGACGCGCTGAACCGACTGACGGTGGCCTGGGTGTCCCAACCGAGCGGCTATACCAACTCGCAAGTAGCGGCCCGGGTGTTCGAGTTCGACGGCGTAAACAAGAAGTTTACCGCCCTCACGCGCAGCTTCTTTGCGTTCGTCAACGTCAACGCCACTAACAGCATCCACTCACTCTCGATGAGCGTGGCCATGACCACCAAGCAAATCTGCGTCGCCGCCAAAGGCGAGATCAACCGCCAGAACAAGCCGGAACTGGGCGCGGATACGCCAAAAGAGGTGAACTTCTACACGGTATTCAGCCATCCAGCCCCGAAGGCGGATCCGACCACGCCGGTAGGTGGCGCCACCACGGGCCCAACCCTTAAGATCGCGATCGCAGGGGCGACCGCCACCCTCTCGTGGGACGCTTCCACGACCGGTTACACCCTGGAGTCGAAGGAAAAACTCACCGATGCCGCCTGGACCACGGTGGGCACACAAAATCCTACCACCCAAGCGATCGGATCGAGCAAGTTCTATCGTTTGCGAAAATAAACCGCGGTTTTAGCCGATGCGCAACGGCCGCTATGAAAATCTAGCGGCCGTTTCTATATTCCGAAATATTCTACCCGTGCCATAACAAAACAAGGCGAACGGAAATCCCGTTCGCCTTGTTTTTGTTAAGCTCTCCGGTGGCTTAATAGCGGTAGTGATCGGCCTTGTACGGACCTTCGACCGGCACCCCAATGTAATCCGCTTGTTTTTTGGTCAACTTGGTCAGTTTGACGCCAATTTTTTCCAAGTGCAACCGGGCGACTTCCTCATCCAATTTCTTGGGCAAGCGATACACATCCACGGCGTACTTGGCGCGATTTTCCCAGAGGTCCAGCTGGGCCAACACCTGGTTGGTGAAAGAATTGGACATCACGAAGCTGGGATGGCCCGTGGCGCATCCCAAGTTCACCAGCCGGCCTTCCGCCAGCATATAGATGGCGTGGCCATCGGGGAACAAGTACTTATCCACCTGGGGCTTGATATTGATTTTCTTCACCCCTTTGCTCTCGTTTAAAAGATCGACCTGAATCTCATTATCGAAATGGCCGATATTACACACGATAGCTTGGTCCTTCATCTGCTTCATGTGGTCGGCCGTGATGATGTCGCAATTGCCCGTGCAAGTGACATAAAGATCACTAGTGCCCAGCGTTTCCTCGATCGTGGTCACTTCAAAACCCTCCATCGCCGCCTGCAAGGCGTTGATGGGATCGACTTCGGTGACAATCACCCGGGCGCCAAAGCCGCGCAACGAATGCGCCGAACCTTTGCCCACATCGCCATAACCGCAAACGACGGCCACTTTGCCCGCCACCATCACGTCGGTGGCGCGTTTGATGCCGTCCGCCAGCGACTCGCGACAGCCGTACAAGTTATCGAACTTGGACTTGGTGACCGAATCGTTCACGTTGATCGCCGGAACCAGCAACTTGCCCGCCGCCATCATCTGATAAAGACGATGGACCCCGGTGGTGGTTTCCTCGGAGACACCCTTCCATTCTTTGACCACATTGTGCCAATGCGTGGGGTCTTCTTTGTAGATTTTCTTCAGGAGCGCCTTAATGACGGCTTCCTCGTGCTTTTCGCTCGGAGAATTCACCCATTTATCACCGTTCTCGAGTTCATAGCCTTTGTGGATCAACAAAGTGGCGTCGCCGCCGTCGTCCACG
>DBTJ01000029.1:28446-65202 GCA_002306985.1 Verrucomicrobia bacterium UBA1319 | reverse complement strand
GCGTCGCCGCCGTCGTCCACGATCAATTGCGGACCCTTGCCCCCCGGGAAGGAGAGTGCCTCGTAGGTGCAGTCCCAATATTCCTCCAGCGTCTCACCTTTCCACGCGAATACGGGTACGCCGGCTTGGGCAATGGCGGCCGCCGCTTGATCTTGGGTGGAAAAGATATTGCAGCTAGCCCAACGCACGGAGGCTCCCAACTCGACCAAAGTCTCGATTAGCACCGCGGTTTCGATCGTCATATGCAACGAACCGGTAACGCGCACGCCTTTGAGCGGTTTTTGCTTGGAATACTTGCGACGGATGGCCATCAAACCCGGCATCTCGTGCTCGGATATCTCAATGGTTTTCCGGCCCCATTCGGCGAGGCTCAGATCCTTGACTTTGAATTCTTGCTTGGGCGTCCCGTTTTTTGCGGGCGCCACTTTGCGTTCGGCTTTTGGCATAGGTATTTAAGCTGGTTTGCGATTACTTGACCGCTTTTTTCAGAGCGGCCACTTTATCGGTCTTTTCCCAAGTGATGCTGTCCACATCGTCGATTTTGCCGAAATGGCCATAATTGGTCGTTAGCGAATAAATCGGGCGCAACAAATTCAGCTGGCTAATGATCTGGGCGGGCTTGAAACTGAAGACGGCCTTGACCGCCTCGGTGATCGCCTCATCGGAAACCACGCCCGTGCCAAACGTATCCACCGTCACGGAAACGGGGTCTGGATAACCAATGGCGTAGGCGAATTGAATCTCCGCGCGCGTCGCTAAACCGGCCGCCACAATGTTCTTGGCGACATAGCGGCCCATATATGCGGCGCTACGGTCCACCTTGGAAGGATCTTTACCGCTGAACGCGCCACCACCATGACGGCCCATGCCACCGTAGCTATCAACAATAATTTTACGGCCCGTCAAACCCGTGTCCCCCTGAGGTCCACCCACCACGAACCGGCCTGTGGGGTTGATCAGGAACTGGGTTTTCTTATCGAGCATGTCGGCGGGCAGCACTTTTTTGACGATTTCCTTGATGATGAAATCCGCAATGGTTTTGTGCTTCGCATCGGCGGCGTGCTGGGTCGAGACCACGACGTTGGTGATCCGCACCGGTTTGCCGTCCACGTATTCCACTGAAACCTGGCTCTTGGCGTCCGGGCGCAACCATTTTACCTTGCCGGATTTACGAATCCGGGTCAATTCACGGCCCAAGCGATGCGCGAACATGATCGGCGCGGGCATCAACTCCGGAGTCTCATCGCAAGCATAACCGAACATCAAACCTTGATCGCCCGCCCCCTGTTCCGCCGTGGCTTTGCCTTCAGCCTTTTGGGCGTTCACGCCCTGGGCGATATCGGGACTTTGCCGGGTGATCACGTTCATAATGAACACTTTATCGGCGTGAAAAACGTCATCGTCATGCACATAGCCAATTTCGCGAATCGATTCCCGGACGATTTCGTTATAGTCCAGTTTGGCGCTGGTCGTGATTTCACCGCCCACCACGACGAGATTGCTCTTGGCATAGGTTTCGCAGGCAACCCGGCTACGTTTATCCTGTTTCAGGCACGCGTCCAAAACGGCGTCTGAAATGGTATCGCACACTTTATCCGGATGGCCTTCGCCCACGGATTCCGAGGAGAAAATGAACTTTTTGCTCATGGTCTAGCTTTTTTAGTTTAACGACATATTGACGTATCTGGATATTAAGATATATGTTTTCGGCGGAGCGTCAACATGCAAATGCCAGGAATCCACTCGAACGCCAGACCCGCCGTTTCGTCAGGCTCCCAGTTGGACGAAGGCGAGCAGCAGCAGAAAGCACCGACTTGGCATTCCGGTTATTGGCGGCTCCGTTAGCTGATAAAACACCGTAATCTGTGCGACGCACAGGCGAAACTCGAAGCGGTGTTTTACCCTCTGAAAGCCCATAAAGATGTTGCTATGTCACAAACTTTGAAGTCATTGCGAGCTCTGGCCGATCCGACCCGGATGCGCATTCTAGCATTGCTGGAAGAAGGCGAACTGTCCGTCCAGGAGCTGCAAGAAATCACGCATCTGGGCCAATCGCGCATTTCCACTCATTTGGGATTGCTGCAGGACTCCGAGTTGGTTCGGCCTCGGCGGGAAGGCAAACGTTCCTTTTATAGCCTAGATAATAATGGCGATCCCGTCGCTCAACAAATCGTCGCTTTGGCGGTGGCGGGAGCCAAAGAGCTGCCGGAATACGCGGCGGACCAGGTGAATTTGAAACGGACGATGGATCTGCGCCTGGAGCCGGCGAAACTGTATTTCAACCAGGTGGCGGGACGCTTTGATCGCAGCTACGGCCCCGGCCGGTCCTGGCAAGCCTTCGGCCATTTGCTACTGCGTATGCTCCCCCCGCTGGTGATCGCCGATCTGGGTTCGGGCGAAGGTTTGATCAGCGAATTACTCGCCCGGCGCGCGAAAAAGGTGATTGCCGTGGATAATTCGGAAAAAATCGTCGCGTTCGGCGCGGCACAGGCGAAAAAGAACGGCATTCGGAATTTGGAGTTCCGGCTGGGTGATTTGGAAACCCCGCCGATTGATCCCGGCAGCGTGGATTGCGTGATTATCAGCCAGTCCTTGCACCATGCCAACAATCCCAAAACCGCCGTCGAATCGGCCTTTAGAGTCCTACGGCCCGGCGGGCATATCATGATTTTAGATTTGCTGAAGCATACTTTCGAGCCGTTGCGGCTGCAGTATGGTGATTTGTGGCCGGGTTTTGCGGAAAGCGATTTGCACCACTGGCTGGAAATCGCGGGTTTCCGCAAACTGGAAATCCAAGTCGTCGATCGCCAGGAAGAGTCGCCGCATTTTCAAACCATCATGGCCACGGCGGAAAAACCGGCATAATCGCCAGCCGTCAGACTAGATTCACGGGATCGATATCGACCGCCAGAGTAACGTCGTCCGGCAATTTCAACCCGGCCAGCAACCCTTGCAGTCGCTTGCTAAGGCGCGCGATCCGCCGGGTGCGCAACATGATCTGGTAGCGAAAAAAGGATTCCTTCTTCAAGAGCGGCGCGGGCGCGGGCCCGGCGATGATCAGTCCGGTTTCATCACGCCAGGCCCGTTCGAGTTCTTGCTTGATGTATTCGGCGGAAAACTGGACCTTTTCTTCGCTCCGCCCACGCAACGTAAGCAAAGCCATGCGGCCAACGGGTGGATATTGCAATTGCCGCCGAAATTCGATTTCCTGCTCGAAAAAGCCCAGAAAATCATGGTGCCGGGCGTATTGAATAGCGGGATGAAACGGCGTAAACGCCTGAATGATCACTTCCCCTTCCACCTCGCCGCGTCCAGCGCGGCCGGACACCTGGGTCAACAATTGGAAGGTGCGTTCGCTGGCGCGGAAATCCGGGATATGCAAGCTCATGTCGGCATACACAATGCCGACTAAGGTGACGTTGGGGAAATGGAGTCCTTTGGCGATCATCTGGGTGCCAATCAGGATATCGATCTTGCCCGCGCGGAAATCGCCCAAGATTGTGCGGTAATCCTCCTTTCGCTTCATGGAGTCTGAATCCATGCGCCGAATCCGGGCGCGCGGAAACATTTTCGCCAGGGTTTCCTCGACCTTTTCCGTGCCCAGACCAACGTAGCGGATTTCGGGATTGCGGCACGTATCCGTGGGGCAAACCTGGGGCACGGTTGTTTCGTAACCGCAACAATGGCAACAAAGCTTCTGCTCATGCCGGTGGTAGGTCAGGGAAACACTGCAATGCGGGCAGCCGGCGACGTAACCGCATTTCGGGCATTGCAAGGAGGACGAATACCCCCGGCGATTAAGGAAGAGCATCGTTTGCTCGTTTTTTTCCAGCCGCTGGCGCATGGCCTCGGCCAGTTTGCGCGAGAACATAGGCGTACCCTTTTGGACATGCGTTTCCTGCCGCATATCCACCACGCGAACCACCGGCATTTTCTTGTCATCCGCGCGCGCGCGCATTTCCAAAAGCCGGTATTTCGCCTGCCGCACATTATGATAGCTCTCCAAGGATGGCGTGGCGGAACCGAGGACCACCGTGGTGCCTTCCAACCGGCCGCGCATCACCGCGACATCGCGCGCATGGTAACGGGGGGCCTCTTCCTGTTTGTACGATTGCTCATGCTCCTCATCCACCACAATCAGGCTCAAGGGCGAGACTGGCGCGAAGATTGCCGAACGCGCGCCAATGGCGATGCGCGCCCGCCCTTGGCGGATTTTATGCCACTCGTCGTGGCGCTCACCGGCGGATAAATGGCTATGCAATACCGCCACTTGAGTTTGTAGAGTTCCGGAGCAAAACCGGGCTTTGAAGCGCTCCACCGTCTGTGGCGTCAGCGCAATTTCCGGCACCAGCACAATCGCGCCCCCACCTTGCTCCAGCGCGTGGGCGATGGCTTGCAAATACACCTCGGTCTTGCCACTGCCGGTAACGCCATGGAGCAAAAAGGTGGTCGCTGGTTCGGGCGCCTGGGCCGCGCGCGCAGCCCCGCGTTCTCGCGCCGCATCCATCGAGCCGAGGATTTGTTTTAAGGCCTCCGCTTGTTCGGAATTCAGCGGCAACGGCCGCGTGGGCAGCAGATGTTCCCGCGCATAGGGATCGCGCTCCGCGATTTCCGAACTGATGACCACCGCGCCTTTGGCTTCCATTTTCCTGAGCGTTTCCGCGGTGGCGTGGGCGGTTTCCAGCAATTCCTGCAATGGCATATCCTGACGCGCTTGCGCCCATTGCCAGATTTCCGCTTGTCGTTTGGTGAGCGAAAGACTTGGCGGATCGATCGCCAGCGCCCGGACGCGCAATTGATATTTCCAACCCTCCCGCTCTTTGCGCACCGCTTGCGGGAGCACACTTTTAAGCGCGATTTCCAAAGGGCAACAATAGTAGTCGCTGATCCAGCGCGCCAGGGTCAACACCTCCGGGGTTACTAAAGCCTGCTGTCCGACAACTTTTAAAATCGATCGCGGATTCGGATACGGGGAAACGTCGCACAACGCCATGACACAGCCCATAACTTGACGTCCGCCCAACGGCACTTTAACCCGGCTCCCAATCTCGATCCATTCACGCAATTCGGCGGGTATGGCGTAATCGAATTCCTGGCCGGTGGTGATGTCCAATCTGACACGAGCGATCATTGCGAACTATTGGAGCAGAATTAGCCTGGTTAGCCAGCCAAAGGTTGTGGCTCGGGCTTCACGGACGCACTTCCAGCCGATAATACTTCGCCGCATCAGTTAGCGGCATTGACGAGGAAAGCTGGTCCTCGGTGGCGCGCACCCAATCGGAGGCCAAACTCCAAGCAAGTAGATCCGCGCTGGTCCACAAGCGATAAGACCTGCCAGCGCAAGCGGGCCACTGAATACCAACGGAGGAATTATTGGTTGAGCTCACGACGGTAAGTGCCAGCCGAGAGCTGGCGTTCGTTGGATCCGTCCCCGCAATAAACTCGGCATAATCGCTAACCCCATCGCCATCGCTATCTATTTCCGCGGGATGGGCGTTGGACACGGAACCCCAATACTGCTGCTCCCAGAGGTCGGGAATATTATTACTATTAACGTCAGCATAAGTATACGCACCGGTAAATAGCAACACGCCGCCCGCCGCAAGTTCATTAGTTTGCGGGGCGGGCGTATTATAGAATGGCACCGGCGCGAAGGTCGCCACATAAGTTCCGCACGGAACCGCCTTGAAAACCGAATACCAGCCCTGGCCGGTTTGATTAACCGAGCCGGTAAGGCTAAATTGCGCTTGGGACAAATTGTTCGTCACCGCAATGGTTCCATAGGCCACCTGGGTAACCGTCACGGAAACATCGTCGACGAGCCAGCCCGGGCGCTCCATGGAATCCGGCGAGTAAAGCGCGTAGTACCAGCCCAAGCGAACCACCTTCCCGATATACGAGCTAACGTCGATGGTTTTCCGCTCCCAGCCATTGGAAACCCCTTCAACACGGCTGATTTCCACCCAAGTATCACCCATGTTAGTGGAGATCTGCACGCTGCCGAACTCATACAAATCGTTTTCCGAGCGGGGCGTGAAATCATAGCTTTGCCAATAGCTCAAGGCCGCCGTGTTGCCCCCGGTGAGCTGGATGTCCGGAGTGCTGATGCGGGTGTCTCCGGCGTAAATGAAGTTTCTATTCAGATTACTGCCCCACGCATTCGTGCCGGAGTGAGCGGCCGTTTCGCGGTCATTTTGCGGTTCACCCAACACCCAAGCGGCATCGCCCGTTCCAGCCGATTCCGAGGGCCAATCGACCGCTCCAGTCTCCAGGTCATCCGCCCAAGGCGGCACGATGGGCACTAATGTTTGGACATAATGCATAAGGCCGCCGTTGTTATCCACCGTCTGGTTGCCCGCGGTATCGCGACTGATGACTTGATACCAGTAAACGCGGTTGGGAACCAACCCAGTCAACCGCACTTCATGGTTAGTCGAGCTTGGGGACACATAAGCGGAGCGTCCCAATAGGGCCGACTCACCAAATTGAACCAACGCATCGGTGTTTTTGGACGTATTCCAAAGAATGGTCGCGCTTTCGTATTCGGAAACCGCGGTTACATCGGTAATTAACGGGGCTTGAATGTCGATCGTTGCGTCCGCTCGCAAGGCGTCCACTGAGTTGGTGGCCGTGTACTCCACCCATATCGCGCCTCCGTCACGCCCTCGCAATTTCCCGCTTTCCGGGCCGCCAGCATCCGCCACCAAGTTAATATAACCGCGAAAAATACTCGCTTGGGCGGTCGCCGTCAGGGTTACGGCTAGCCCGTTGACATCGATATCCGTGAAGGCGGCAGCCGTTATTTGCGTGGCGCCCACTTGACTATAATCCGTCACCTCCACGGTTATGCGAGCGGGTAGGGTATACACCGAATTATTCAGGGCGACAGACTGAGCCCCGTCCGAATCAGGCATCAAGAAAGTCAATATTTTACGCAGGAAACCAGCCCGGCTATTCGTGCCTTCCGTCGCCGGAAAAGCTTCCCAGGGAACCGCCAAAAAAACCACTCGGCCCACGCCATCTTCCCCCGTGGCTGGGTAATGCAAGCCCACCGCTTCGGCGGTATCGCTGTTTACGAGGAAGGCGATGGTGTTGGTGGCCGGAGTGATGGCATTGGATAAGTCGGGCCCCACGCCTAGCTCCTGGTTAGAAGGAAACTTGGAATAATCCAGCGTCATTTGCAAGCCGCTACCGATTACGTCGCCACTAACGCCCGTCACGGAAGGCGTGCTCGTGTCCGGCGTGAACGATTGTACATGCAATGCTTCGGTAACGAAGGGGTTGGTCATGCCCAGCCGGTCCAGTAGCTCCATGGAGGCAATGAATAGCGCCCCTCCCGACTTCAGATATTGCTGCAGCGCGGCTTGGTCGTCGCCCGAGATGGGGATTTGTTCAAGGTTATAACTATCGTTTATTCGCCAAATCACGGCTCGGAATGGCAATAATTCCTCTAACCGAGGCGTTCTCCCTTCCGCGCTCACCTCCCAAACTTGATAACTCGCTTTGGTTGCGTTCAACGCCTCCGTATAGTCGGATAGCGGCAAATCCTCCGTTATTCCATCCGACACATACGCGTTGACCAAGAGCACATCGAATTGTTGCGTCGCGATAAAACGATATAATTCGCCGCCATTATTATTGGTGGTATAGTTGCCGGCCGCATCCCTCACCAGAAGCCAGTAATAATAAGTGCAGCCAGCTTCAAGCCCGGAGAGGGCGCATTGGTGCGACACTGAGAGACTGGATTCCGAGATGGCTTTAAAAGCGGTCTTATTCGTTCCATAAAAAACCGTGCCTATCGATGGTTCATCGGTCGCCCATTTCACCGCCAAAACCCCATAGTTATTGGTAACCACCGATATGCCGGTGGCGATGGGCGCTTGCGTATCAGCTTTCGCATAGGCAAGGCGCTCTCCTTTCGGCGATTCATCCGCGTACTTGGCGCAAATAACATCCCCATGCGCTAGATGCAGGCGTCCATCATTGGATGCCGGGGCGGTCGTGGTGAAGACCGAACCGGTAAACCAACCCAGGTTATTCCCGCCATACAATGGAACCGATAGCGGCGTACTTTGGGTCGTACTCACCAATTGGACCATGGTGGAGGTCCGCCCCGCCAGATCGGCGTCCAAGAGTTTAATGAGAATGATCGAGTTTGCGGCATAGACACTCTTGTCCAGAGTGATAATGCCGTAACCGGCCTGCGCCAACTGGCCGGATATGGCAAGCGCAAAATCCTGGTCGATGGCCGGGGTGTCCCGGCGCGCATCCACCACCACGTTACGCGCGCGAACTCGAACCGTGTATTCGCCGGAAAGGGGCGCCAACAACCGCACGCCTTCGACATTGTTTATGTTATCGGCAGCAACGGCATTGGGGACGGACTCGCCGTTCAAAAACTGATTACCAAGATACACTTTGCCATCGGGCGCCACCACTTCCAAATCCAGATCGTTTACCAAAGCGGGGATGGCCGATACCAATCCCGGATAGTCCGTGTAGGCCATGGTGATCCTTAAGGGCGCGTTGGTGCCACTGACTAAGATGCGCTTTTCATAAATCTGGCCGGTGGATAGCGGCTCCGTTTGATCGAGGCTTTCGGTTTGCCAAGCGGGGTCGATGATTCGCCGTAAATCAACCCGCCCCCAACCTTGGTTATTATCCGGCGCCGAGAGCGTTCCCGCCGACGCGCCCAAGTCGGTGGCGTAATTGATCAATGCCGCCTTGGTCATGGCTGGCGAAGGCGTCGCGCCATTATGATTGGCGCGATAATGTTGCGCGAATACCGCGGCCGCGCCGGCCACCATCGCGCCCGCCTGGCTAGCGCCGCTCTCATAAAGGTAGTTTTCCGAAATGGATTGCCCGAAATCTTGTGCGGCAAACGCGGATTTTAGGGAAGCGATCCAAGTGCCCGGGGCCACTAGATCCGGCTTGTACCGGCCATCTTCGCAAGGTCCGCGGCTTGAGAAATCAGCCATTGTCTCCGGTCCGTCCTGGTAGGTGGAAAAATCCCGCCGGCCACTCTGCGAGGCGCCTGTGGCGATCACATTTTTAGCCACCGCCGGGCTGTCGATGCTCTGAGCGCGCGGCCCCGCGTTGCCCGCGGAAAATTCCAAGATGTACGGTTGGTCGCCAGCGGTTGCCGTATCCGCATCCCGGACCAGCGCGTCGAATTCCATTGCCTTTAAATTATACTGGCTCCGATTATCTTCGTCCCCCCAACTATTTGCGCCAATCACCGCCCCCGCCCGGACCGCGTCGCGCGTCAGCGCCGCGTTGCCTTCGGTCAGCATTAAATTCCCACCGCCATCGAAAATGCGTTGGACCACCAAATGCGCGGCGGGCGCCACGCCCAATCCATATAAAAACCCGTTTTCATCCATTTCGCCGGTGGCCCCGTCGCCGGCGATAATGCCGCTCATATGCGTGCCATGCCCGTGTTCATCGGCCGCGCTTGTCAATTTACCGTAGGGGAAAAAGGCGTCAATCCGGCCCGCTAAATCGGGATGCACCGAATTCGTCCCCCCCCCAGACAGGCCGCTATCCGCCACCGCCACCACTACTCCAGCGCCATCGAACCCGGCGGCTTGAACGGCGGCGGCATGCCCGCCGGCGGCGTTGTCGCCCGCGACAATTTTAACCGCCGCCTCATCGTGCAAAACCGGATTGGCGCCGGACTCGATCCATAAAACCCAAGATGACTGCGCCAAGCGGGAAAGATTACCCGGCGCCACTTGCGCGTCGATGACGGTTCCAAACGGGTAATGGGAGACATTATAAGTTGCCGTCAGAGGCAAAGCGGCTAAATCCTGTTCACCGACATCCGCGGGCATCAACAACCGCACCGAAATCGGGGTCTGCTCCGTGAGCGCCTGTTTGGCTAAATTCTTTTGAATTCGATACTGAGGGCGATAGTCCCCCAAGTACTGCACCATCGGCAGCGCCCGCAATACATTCGGATCCCCACGCTGAATGCGCGCGACAAAGGCGTCGTCCGGCAGATAAAATAACAAATCCACACCCTCCGCCCGTAACAAATCAATCCATGTGGCATCGAATTTGGAACGAAATTGGATGATATAAAGCCCGGAGATCCTGGCATCCGCGGCTTGCCCGATCACCGCCGCGACGGAAGCAGACTTCCCGGTCGTCACGATGGTTTCGTTGCGCAGTCGGATTAATTTGGTTTCAGCCTGCGCAGGGGCAAAACATAGCAATAGCAACACGCCTGGCAGCAGTCTTTTGGCCAGGCGAATTACCTCCCACATCCAATTTGTCCGTTCGATTTTCACCGAGCACACATTATAACCCCACGCATATTATTTCATAGCAAGATACGTGCCACACACGGTAGCCGAATGCCAACAGGCGGTTCGGCAAAGTATTATCAAGATTAATCCAGCGCGCATCAAGCCCTGTTTTTAAAGGCTAAAACCCACCCGTATCCCCCGCGAACCACCCGATTTTCTTGCTTAATACTTCAACCTGACCGACCCTTAAAAATTCCCGAGAGGCTTTTCGGGGCCATGGCTTTTACCAGTTCGGCTAGGTGTTGAAATCGCGTCGCCTGCCGCTCGCGCGGCCTTGCGACCTGAAAATTTCATGGCTCCAACTTAGCGTTTACTCTCATGCAAGCCAAGATAATGGCAGTAATTTTTGAATCATAGGCTTCAATCATGTGGGTTTCTGCGTCAAATCGGGCAACCCAGCTTAAAAAGGTTTCGCGGTTTTAGGCGAATGAGTTTGGAAAACAACTCCCCAGCCAATCGAATTCGCTAATGGATGCTCTTTATCGATAAACTCTTACGCACGCCATAAAGCGCTGGGAAATACACGGGCAAGCAGTTGGCGCTCAGCCCTCTGACACGGTGACCCTTCGCGCCCATGGGGACTCCGAACTTGTTTCAACCAGCGAATTAACCCAGACGGGCATTGGCAGATGGGCTATCTTCGATCAGGTGTTCACCATGCAATCGGCTATTGCTTGCCAAGGCGGATGCGAATCCCGGGCAGACCTCTTTCAACCACTTCCGCGAACTTACTGATCAATCCGTAGGATAGATCAGTTCTGGTTTAGGAACTAACACCTTGGTTGGCAATGGAGCCCATCTGGCTTCGCTGGTTTTTTACTTTGTGATCCATACCCACGCAACCCAGCATGGACCTATCACCAGGGAAACCGCTGGCGCCTTGTTAACGACGATTATGGAATGCCGCATCCACTTCGATCACCAGCTGGAAGAATGGGCCCCCGCTCGTTGCGGCCAAGCGCCGCTGGCGATCGCACGCCAATTATTAGAACCCGCATTGGATCAGTCCATTCGCCGCCTTTAGTACCCCACATCGGAGGGGCGTGGATTACGCCGCCAGCCGCTAGGAAACCCATCGCAGCCACGATGAAAATCACCCTATCAATGGGACTCAGCTTTAGTCAAAACTTCCAGCAGCGCCTCTGGATTCACTACGGTCCCCAATTCCGGCTTCCCGCGTCCACGATCGGCCTGGATAGCATTGCCGGTCTGAAAGGCCACTGCCTTGAATTCTTCCGGGGAAAGGCTGGGCTTCACCTCGCAAGCCAGCGCATAAAGGCCCGCCAAATAGGCAATGGGCGAAGCGGGATTCCCTTCGGCGAAATAGACATAATCATTCGTGCCAGCGCAGCTGGCCATTGTGCGAGAGTCCGCGGGAACCAGTAATCGCCGCCGCGGCTCAAGCGAAAGTTTCCCCTCTATGTCTGACTTTTGCCACGCGCGCCCAAGGGTATACGAACTCAACAGGTCAGGATCCGTTGCTGGATTTCGACCCAAACCGAGAAAGGAGATGCTGGACGCGTCTTCCAACCCATTCGCCAGCAATAAAATCCCGGCTGCTTCAGCTCGCTTCACCGCTGTTTGACAAGCTTCCGGGGATTTGGATTTCGGATTCCACCCCGCCGATATGCCAATGACGCGAATTCTAGACGCTTTTGGCAGCGACCGATTAACCTCCAATACGCGTTCAATGGCGCTGGCAATCCAGTCTAGATCCGCGTCGGAAACCCAACCGGCTTTCGAGTAAGTATACGTGCCCGCCCAATAATACAAATCCGCCCCGGGAGCCACACCACACGTCTTTCCTACCGCGATAGAAGCCATCGCGCAACCTTGTCTGGTAGCCGGCGAATCAACGCGCACATGTTCTTCGTAGAGTTTTAGCCGTTCCTTATATTCCATATGATCGACCAGCAAGGTTTGGTCGATTAAGGCAATACCAACATCTTTTCCGGTTATGTTTCGCGCCTGCAAACGGCGGACTCCAAGGCCGGGATTCTGCCCATTGTTTATGATTGTTTGCGGATTGAATGCCGCGGGCAACCGTTTAGGCCAGGTGGTTTTTCGATCGAAACTCGCCCCCCATAAATCATTCAAATGCTGACTCAGATCCACCGCCGATAGATTCATTCCGCCCAAGTCTTTCAAAGCGGCACGCGCCACATTCGACGCAAACTGAGGCCATTCCAGCAGCGTCAAAGGCATCATCGGCATCGGCGGAGGCACCCGCACGATGCCCAAGTGGTTGCTTTCCATCTGGCGATCTTGATATAAAATATTGGATGCTTGCGCCTTCCGCACCAAGGAGCTGACTTCGGGCGGCGGTTCGAACAGGGCGTCATTCAAAGGTGGGTTATACGCAATCCGCTCAAGCTTCAAAATCTGCGGCCCTTGTCGGATTATTTCGGGAAACCTAACACCAAAGAAATCTTTGTAATCTTCAAACCGAGTGTTATTTACTCCAATCAACACGGCGGTGGCGGCGTCGAAATAGAATTTGGCGATCCCCCCCTGCGGGGTCGCCGCCCGAAAGGAGTTAACCTCCTTCCCGTTGAGCTGTTCCCGGCCATCCACGCGAAAATCGACAAAAGTCTCGTTTAAACGCAGCCAAACAATCGGCTCCATCGCCACCGTAAAAGCCCAAAGGTCCAGGCTGTCTTTGGGATCCTTTAGTTTTCGCGAGGATTGAACATCGACTCTCCACCAATTGCCATGCTCATCCCGTACTTGGCGGACTTCCATGCCCTGCCTGCCCCAGATCTCCATGGCCAGTTTTCCATCCGCGCGATACGAAACGATCAGGTTAAAAAGCCGCGGCCCCGACTGGCCGGCAAAGCTCAACTGCGCGGTCTTGATCCGACTCAATATTTCTTGGCCGCCAATAGCTTGGATATGCCGGTCAATCAATTGGGTCAATTGCACTGACTGCGCGCGCGCTGAAGTGGTCGCCGGATTTTGCGCCGGCACCTTAGGCGCTAGCCCGGCTATGACGCAGAGACAAAAAACGGAAACGATCGATATTTTCATTCGCATGATATTTCACGGCCACTTCGGAACTCCCTTCCACATAGGACAGCTACTTGGGGAACCGCATCGCGACCGCGCTCAAATCTTTCAAATCCTCGCAATTCGGCCCCGACTAGTTATTTCTTTCACTTTCATCATCGCAATCTTTGACCATTGGCAAACGGCCTTGGTTCACGCATAATTCCGTCATGAGTTTAAAACATTCTGACACGAGCTTCCGGGGCGTCTCCCGGCGCTCGTTTATTACCGACACTATTATCGCCGGCGGCGGCCTTATCGCTGCTAGCCTGCTACCATCCTATTTGAATGATGCGATAGGCGCCGAAGCGGGGCAATCCTTAACCGTAGCCTGTCGGGACGCGCACCTTAAGACGACTGGGGAAACGGATTGCTGGGCCGCGCTCAAGGCTTTGGGCGCTGATGGCGTCGAGGTCGTCGTCAACGATCAGCTCGCTTGCCCGTTGCTTTATCACCCTGATAAAAAATACTCGATCGCAACCCCGGCGGGGATCGAAGCCCTGCGGAAAGATTTGAGCGATCATCAAATACGGATCACCGCCTTCTGCATGAACAACCGTTTTGATGAACGATTGGAGGCGGAACTAGCCATGATAAAAGCCTTGTTGCCCGTCATGGACAAGTTGAAGGTCAAAGCCGTCCGGCTCGATGTTGTCCCCCACGCCATTGCCAAAGATCAATTCCTGCCTTTTGCCGTGAGTACCGGCAAAAAACTGTGCGCTATGGCCGAAGATACGGACGCGCATTTTGGCATCGAAAATCATGGCAGCACCACCAACGACCCGGTCTTCCTGTCGGCGTTATTCTCGGAAGTCGGCTCCCAGCGGCTAGGTCTTACCTTGGATCCCAATAACCTTTATTGGTACGGCCATCCTTTGGAAAAAGTTTATCGCATCATCGAACAATTCGCCAGCCGCTGTTTCCATACGCATTGTAAAAACATTAAATACCCCGCCGAAAAGCGCGAAACCCAGCGCTCCATCGGTTGGGAATATGAAAAATACAACATTGCCCTCCCTGACGGGGACATCGATTATCACCGGGTACTCGCCCTCTTGCGTAAAGGCAATTATCAAGGGGACCTTTGCCTCGAAAACGAGTGCCTTGGCCACTATCCCCAAGCGGACCATCCGGCCGTGCTGAAACGGGAAACCGCCTTCTTGCGCAAACTCGCCGGCGCCTAATTGGGCTTGGCCCTTTAACCTTCCACTCCGGCCGCAAGTTCTGCGGCCGGTTTTTTGATAAAGTCCACGCCCGCGAGAAACCCGGGGAATGGACACTTTTCTCAGCGATTCTGGAACTGCGGTTTCCGTTTTTTCAGACCCCTTGCGCGCGCCACTTCAAGTGTAAACCAGACGCACTTTTATGGAGCTTCCAAGGGGCAATTTGTACGCAGCCACGCCTTTGCTTGAAACCGCGTCCAACGCGAGTTTTTCGCGCGCATCCACCACCAACAAGCCGGCGGTTTGCGCCGGCAGCGCGAGACTCAACTCGCGATCTCCCAGCTTTCCTTTGGCGGAGAAATGGATGGGCCCCTGGGCGGTGTAAGTATCGATTTCCAAGGCTGCCAAATCCCCCAGCAAAGGCCTGATTTCCACCTCCGAACCGCCCGGTTTTAGCGGCTTGATTCCAGCCAGGGTCAGGTGGGCAAGGTTGAGCGGCACCACCGGACAATGGCTCCATTGCTGGTGTGAATCAGGTTTCGCATCCCAATCCTCCTGCAAAGTGTTATTCCATTGCACCGAAGCCATCGTAGCCCACCGGGTACGCAATTCTTTGAGTATAACATCCGCCCGCCGGGCTTTTCCCAAGGCCCACAAACGCCAGCAGGCGTTGGCCGGATACGAGATTCCCATAGTAGACGGGCAATCCGCCAACGCGGCAATCGCGGGTCCGGTCAAACCGTCTGGACATTGGTCAAAGAGCACCGCAGTGGCCAGTGAACGGTCGCACAAGCGTGGACCCGCTTCCGTTTTCAGCCAGGGCAGATTGGCGACAAACAGCCCCTGCTCAGCGCTCCAGAAGTGCCGCTGCGCTGCCGCGAGTATGCGTTTGGCCAATAGGTTAGCCGCTTTAACGGCAGCCTGGTTTTGAAAAGCATCCGCGAGCGGAATCAAGGCGTGGCGTAACATCGCCGCCGCGTATAGGTTGAAAGCGCACTGCTTATGGCGCTGCATGTGATACGCCTGATGATCCATCCATACAGAAGGAACCCCGAGGTTTTCAACACCCAACAAATCATCCGAGCCTAAATGATCACCAAGATATTGGGCAAACTTCAACAACCTGGGAAAGGGTTCCTTGAGCGCCTCTAAATCTCCAGAGTAAAGGTAATGATAATAACAATCGAAAACAAAGCCCACGCTATGATCCAAAATCGGCCCCCAGGAAGTCAATCCCAGTTGACGTTCCATCAAGCGGGCCAGTCGATCGTAAGCGGGCCAGGAATCGAGAAAAAAGCCATCCAGTGTCAGGCCCTGGCTAAAAGTGCTCACAAAGCGCGCCGGCTGGCGTGGATCGCCAAAACTGAGATAAACCGCATGCAACTGGTGCCCGCCGTCCCCACTGTACTGCTGCCGCTCACGGCCCATGCCGTCGACCAGCGTTTCCTGGGCGCAATTGTTCAGGGTGTTTAAGCTGGCGTCCATCAAACGCTGCAGCGCCGGCTCTGCCATTTGCACCCGGGGTTTGTTCATCCATGGGTACACCCTGCGCCTAAGCCCAACCTCGCGAATCGACACTTTGCCAATGGCATCGTGGATATGGAGCTGAAGCCATCGGCAGCATTCGAAATCGAAAGACTCAAAATGATTTGTGCCCGCCCGGCAGATAAACCGGGTCCAACTGTTGAAATGGCTATTGAGCAAAGCGGGGCCGCCCGGCTGATGCGCTTCTTGGACTAGCAATTCGACGGTGGTTCCCGCGGGGGCTTCGATGGTAAAATAAGGCCAGCCGACCATTTGCTCCTCGAATTCAAAAATCAGCGAAGCCGCCCTGCCTTCACTGAGGTCGATCTCCCAAGTTCCAGCCGTGGTCTCCCGCGCGCAATCCACGCGTTCGACCGTATAGGCATCGGGAGTGACGCAAGCGAAATATTCGCGGGGCGTCCGGCGCCATGACAGCCAGAAATGCTCGGTCAATCGCTTAACCTCCACTCGGGTTTCGCGCAGCTGGGGAATCGAGCGCGGGCGCAATGCGGCGGTTTCCCCGCCGCTGCCCATGTCCAAAAGGTAATCTCCGTATCCCGTTGAAATGGCTGGCCGATTCGGCGAACCGCCCAGTTTCATCGCGGGCAGCCAATCCTTATCCACCGCAAAACCAGACTCGGTCCAACCATAGGGATGCAAGCGCGCGTCAAACTCTTCCTGCAGACTCCGCAAATACCAGCGTTTATAATGACCGGCCGGCCAGGCAAGGGCCAAATACGCTTTCCATTGGGCGTCGGAAACCACCACTTGCTTGGTACCATCCTGATACTCCAGTTCCAACCAAAACAAGAAGCCGGGTTTGCCGATCGGCATGGTCCCATCGCCAGCGCCATAATATAGAACGGTGGCCCCGATAACGTTTTCTCCGGCTACAAGCGGTTCCGTCAAATCGACAGGGTCCGCCTCCAGCCAGCGCGGGTCGCACGGCGCCGGACCGAATTGAATCCGCTTGCTGTTGACCTCCAGCAAATACCGGCTATCCGCGCTGATCCAGCCGCGCGCGTTTTTCAATCCCGCGCCGACCGATAATGCCCGCCGAAATAAAATGAAGGTGTTTTGCAAACATCGCCCGGACGGATACCAAATCCACGTAGCCGGGGATAGATTCGGCATGGGTTTGGAAACGGGGATGGTCGCGGCTAGGGCTTTTTGCCATGGGCCGTTTTCAGTTGCGGGCCGTTGCGCTGAAGCGTTCAGCGCCAAAAATGCTCCCCCGGCTGCCATCGAGGTTTTACAAAAATCGCGTCGGTTCATAACTTACGGTAACGGTCTCGGATTCGCCGCTCGTATTTTTTCGCTCAGCGAAACTCTCACGATGGACCAGGTTAACAAATCCAGCTTTATAGGCTAGACTGTAAACGCACAGGCTGGGCAGGCGGTCTAAGAATAGCCTCCGTCCAAGCCCCCCCGGCGGTTAAACTAAAGCAAATGTTTTTGAGTCCGGTATTAGCAGGGTCAGCTATACTGACTGCACGGATCCGTTCGCACAATAGCGTCCCGAGCTGGCGAACCTTGACCTGTCAGGAGGCACTACTCGGTCATTCAGATACCAGTGTTTGCTCCCTTCACGCGAATCACACCCGGCAGCCCAATCGCTCACCTTAATTTTTATGGCATATTCTGAACCGGTTATTGCGCGAGCACGTTATTGCCAATTCAAGCGGTTTGAACCGAGGTTGGATGCGCGGTTCACTTGCTTTTCCACCTAATTGGGCCGAGTGTGCTAGGTATGAGACTGGGATGGCATTGGGATGGCAGAGTCTCTAACACATCAGGCCAGATCGTTCTCCAGGCTGTGCCCCTTGCGTTAGTTGGAATGGCCGGCGAAAAAACTCGGCCCGGCATTCGCGGCGACGACACTTGGCTTAGCTTGGTGCCGCACCCCCTTTGCGTAGACAGCCCTTCAGCTTCTTTTCCAAGGCAATCTCTGCCGGAGCCTTTTCATTAACGGTAATCCGCGGCCACCGCTGGCGAGCGGTGAATTCGCTTTACATTATTTAATTTATGGAACAAGTCCCCTTAACCACTTCACTCGGCAAGTTACTCAGTTGGTGCAACCTCCAAACGGCGACGGACATCCACGCTCAAGCGGACTGCCGTTTCGCTTACCGCATCGACGGCGAATTGCGGCGGATCGCCCCGGAGCAATTTCCCATTCCGGCCAACGAGGATATTATGGCTTTGCTGCGGGATGCTTTTTCCCACTCAATCTGCGAACGCATCGAAAAACAGCATGAGATGGATCTAAGTTTCGTGTGCGGAAAAACCCGCTATCGCGCCAATTTCAGCAAGCAACAGGGGAAACAATCGTTTTCCTTTCGCGTGGTGCCCCAAAAAATACCTCATCTAAACGAATTGAACTTGCCCGCATCCGTGGCGGGTTTGATGCAAGAGTTGCGCGGGCTTTTGCTCGTCGCTGGCGCCTCGGGTCAAGGCAAGAGCACAACCGCCTGCGCCTTACTTCAACAATTGAACGAATCCATGGCCCTACGCGTCATCACCATTGAAGACCCCATCGAGTATCTATTCGTGGAGTCCCAATGCCAATTCGAGCAACGCGAAGTCGGCGTGGATACCGAGTCTTTCGCCGCCGGCATTCGCAACGCGATGCGGCAAGATCCCGAAGTGATTTTCATTGGGGAAATCCGCGATCGGGACAGCATTCAAGCCGCCATGCAAGCATCTGAAACCGGACATTTGGTGCTGGCCACATTGCATGCGGATTCGGTAACTCAAGCCATCGATCGCATTCGCGAATTCCATCCGGTGGCGGAACAAGCCAACGCCAGCGCGCTCCTGGCCCGCAGCCTCAATGCAATTGTCTGCCAGCGCCTTGTCCCCAGCACATCGAACAAGCGAATCCCTTGCCTGGAGATCATGCGGCAAAACGCGGGCACCCGCGACGCCATCGCCCGCAACGATTTGACCTTGCTCGCCGGGCACATCGAAGCCTCCTTTAACGAGGGTATGCAAAGTTTCGACCAGCACTTGATGCAGTTGGTAAAGAATGATTTAGTCACGCTGGAAACCGCGCGGCATTACGCCATTAATTGGAACCGGGTGGAAATGGAAAGCCACGGCTTCGCGCCGTCCATGCCCGGCATTCTCAAGCCAGATCAGGGGCGATAATAACTTCCGCCTTGGTTGGCGGCCTATTCGCCGCCATTTTTTCGATGTTGATCGGTTCCCCAGTCTGAATAGACTAGGTGAATGTGTACGGTTACACGGTTTTTTGCGACTGTCTTGATGCTGATGGCCGTTAGCGCGCCGGTCCACGCTGAAACGAACACGGTTGCCGCCCCTTCCGTCAACCTGCCGGAACCGATTCCCGATCCTGCCGAACCCGTTAATCGCGCAATTTGGAGCGTGAATAAGGGACTCATCAAGGGCGTGGTCAGCCCGGTAAGCAAAGGCTACCGGATGGTGGTCATTAAGCCCGCGCGCGTGAGCATTAGCCATTTCGGGTACAACGTCAAATATCCCGGACGGCTTTTAAACAATCTGCTGGAAGCCGATTTTCCAGGCGCAGGCAATGAAACCATCCGATTCCTGTGCAACACTTTAGGCGGTGTCGGCGGATTGTTTGATGTGACGGGCAATGAAATTCCCAAGTCGGACGCCAACTTTGCCAAAACCTTCGCCCAGTGGGGCTGGAAACCAGATTGCTTTTTAATGTTGCCGTTACTGGGGCCGAGCAGCGACCGAGATGCGCTCGGCACCGCCGCGGATGCCGCCGCCAATCCGATCACCTATTTTACTCCCTATTCCTATTCCTCGTACGGCTTCGCCTTCAACGACCTCTCGGACAGCGTGGATCGCTATAAACGGCTTTCGGAAAGCGAATCCGATCCTTATTCGATCATGCGTTTGGCGCAGTCTTTCTCCAACCCGGATCGCAAGCCCACGTGGCCGCTAAGCGGACCTACGGATGAAGCCACCCTGGAAACACTCCAAGCCGCCGCCTTTGGGGTGAAGGACCCGGAATTTCCCGGCCGCGGCAAAACCCGCTCGGTCTTAATCCCCGCCACGGGTAAATCCCTGAAATACACTTATTGGGTGCAATCGCGTCCGGCGCCTATCGTTTATATTTTACCCGGTCTGGGCGCGCATCGCCTGTCGGATAACACGCTAGGCTTGGCCGAGTTGATATATCGTGACGGGTACTCGGTGGCGTGCATCAGCAACCCCTACAATTACGAGTTCATGGCGAGCGCCTCAACGGCCGCCATGCCCGCTTATACCCCCACCGACGCGCGGGACGCGCAAAATGCCCTCAGTGAGATCGACCGCCAATTACGCGGGCGTTATCCCGGACGCTTGGGCGCCAAAGCGCTACTCGGCTATTCGATGGGCGCTTTCCAAGCGCTCTACTTGGCCGCCACGGAAACCGCCAAGCCGCCCATTCAATTCGACCGCTATGTGAGCATTAACGCCCCTGTCCGCCTGCTCTATGGCGTCTCTAAACTGGATGAGTTTTACCAAGCGCCCCTGGCTTGGCCGGAAAATGACCGCACCAACCGTTTGGAAAACACCTTCCGCAAATTGTTCGCTTTGCGCGACAATCCGATGATCCAATCCGACTCTGCGCGCTTCGATGCGGTCGAGTCGAAATTTCTCATCGGCTTGATGTTTCGCTTGACATTGCGCGACGTGATTTATAACAGCCAGCAACGCACGAATCTGGGCTTGATTAAGCAACCCCTTCGCCAGGCCCGGCGCGAGGCGGTGTATCAAGAGATCATGCGGTATTCCTATAACGACTATTTCGACCAGTTTGTGCTCCCGTATTACCGAACCAAAGGCTTGGTTTTAAAGGGGCGGGAAACCATGGAAAAAATCAGCGATTTGCATACGTACACGGATAAACTCAAGGCCAACCGGAACATCCGAATCGTGACCAATCAAAATGATTTTCTGCTGGCGGATGGCGATTTGGACTGGCTCCGGTCAACCTTCAAAGCGCCCGCATTAACGATCTTTGAACACGGCGGCCACTTGGGTAATCTGGCCCAGCCAGCGCCGCAAAAAGCAATTTTAGCCGCGCTAGATGGTTTAAAAAAACGACCCTGAGTCCGGACAGCAGGGATGGCCCCCGCCGACTTCGCGCCCCCTTATTTGGAAACCGGCTCCTGCTCTATGACAGTCAATGCGTCGAGCCGGGCGTTTGTCACGTTTTGCCTTTGCCCTCCAGGCCAGACAATTTCCAGATCTTCAATGCGACGGGCTGAACCTAAACCGATATTCACCGGTAACTCCGATTGCGAGAGGTAACTTTTTGTGGGCATGACTTGCCGGGCGAGGACACGGCCTTCACTGCGCACGGTTACCCATGCGCCAATGGCGTCGCGATTGCAGGTTTTTCCCAATAACTTGAGCCGTAGCCAATGATGGCCGGACTGCTGGTCGTTGCGCAGCAAAAGCGGCGGGCCCCCCGTTTGGGTCAGCACGACATCCAGATCGCCATCCCCGTCAATATCCGCATAGGCGGCGCCTCGACCAACGATGGGCCGGAAAAGGTCCGGCCCGCAATGGTCCCTCGACGCGACGCAAAACGTGGCCCCGTTTTTCAAGCCTCGATTCCAAAACAGTTGCGCGGGCTGGGCATAAGTCTGGCTGACTTGGATCTTACCAATATCCTCTTCGAGATGGCCGTTGGCGGTCAGCAGATCGAGTCGGCCATCGAGGTCATAGTCGAAAAAGAACAGGCCGAACTTGAGATACAAGCGGCTAGCCGGGCCAACCCCTTCGGCGATCGCTTCATCCACAAACCTCAACGGATTCTGATCGGAAACATAAAGCGCGGTCATTTCATTGGCGAAATTGCCGATCGCCACCCCCAGCGCGCCATCTTCGCGATAGCGCGCCACGTCGATGCCCATAGCCCCGCGCGCGGTACCGTTGCTATCGTAGGCGATGCCCGTAAGCGCGCCGATCTCCTTAAACGCGCCATTGCGCTCATTATGAAACACCCAGTTTTGCACCGTATCGTTCGCGACGATCAGGTCCATCCAGCCATCACCATCGAGGTCCACCGGAACAACCCCGAGGGTTTTCGCCATCGGCCGTTGCGTCGCGGGATTGCGCACTTGCAGCCCCGCTTCGCTGGTTACCTCTTTAAAGCGTCCCCCGCCTTCATTGTGATACAAATGCGGAAATGTGCCTTCAAAGTTGAAGGGCTGTCCGTAGGCGCGGCCAATGCCCACGAGTTTGTAGCCAACTTCCAAATCGATCTCCTTGGACCATTGCACATAGTTCCCCACAAATAAATCGAGCCGCCCATCATTGTCATAATCAAACCACGCGCAAGCCGTGCTCCAATCGTTGGTGGCCCCGCCCACTCCGGCTCGACCCGTCACTTCCGTAAATTTACCCATGCCTTCATTATGAAATAAACGACCACCGCCCACGCCGGATATAAACACGTCTGGGCGGCCATCGTTGTCATAATCCCCCACCGCGACCCCCATGCCAAAAAAGGCCACATCCAATCCGGAACCCGCGGTGGCTTCAATGAAATGGCCATGTCCATCATTGTGGTAAAGCCCCATCATTGGCTGCGGCTGTCCGGCTGGCAAAACGTTCCCCGGCCAATGGCAGGCGTTCACGAACAGCAAATCCGGAAAGCCATCGCCATCATAATCCAGAAAGGCCACGCCGCTACCCATGGACTCGGGCAGCAATTTATCCCCAACTGCGCCATTGCAGTGCGCAAAGGTAATGCCGGCTTCGGCGGTGATATCCTTAAAAATAACTCGAGGCGGCTCGGCACCCGTTTCTGACGGCCGGGTTGGGGCGATGAGCACGGTGAGTTTCGACGCTGGCGGCTCGGGCTTTCGTCGCATTGAAAACCACACGCCCATGCCGGCCGCCAGCAGCAACATCAAGGCCAACATCGACCAACGGAAAGCGCGCGCAATCACCGCGTCATCCGCGTAAACCAATTCCTCGGTTTCAGCCACGGGAGCTTGTTTTTGGGGATCGCGATCCATCAGGGGGAGTTTCATTTCAGTGCGCCAGCGGCCGGTTTTGCGCCTGCTTAGTTCCGCCATGGCCGCTTGATTGATCGCGGACCACTTCACCGGAAATCGATCCCAGCTCTGGGGCGCCCGGCCGTTGCAGCGGATAAATCACAATCGCTTGGGCGGCGTGATCCGCGGCGGCATCGCGACGCCGCGCCTGGGACACAGCCCGGTCGCGGGCATTATCGTCCGGCCGGTAACGGTCATGCGCCAGACGATGGCTGCGACTACGCTCGGCATCACCCAACTGGTCGAATATCAACGCCAAATTGTAATGCGCCGTGAGATTCTCGGGATCTAAGGCGAGGGTTTTATCGAACTGCTTACTCGCAGCCTCCAAATAGCGGCGCCGGCTTGCATTCTCCGCGCCCCGCTCCTGTTTCGCCCGCTCGAATAGGGCCATGCCGAGTTCGTTGATGACTTCATAATCTTTGCTGAAATCAAAGTTTCGTCGATCCAGTTCCGGATAATGGTCTTCGAGCACACTGCGAAACTCAACCATCGACTCGTCCAGATTTCCCAATTGTTTGTGCACCAAGCCATGCAACCAGCCGCGCGTCCAGCGTGGGGCAGGGGGATCGAACTGAGCCGCGCGTTGCAAGGCGCCAGCCGCTTCATCGAGCCGCCCTTCCTTATAATAAACTCGCGCCAAATTCATCGGCCCATCGGCGCGCCCCAGCTTTTCGACCTCGAGGAAGGCTTGTTGGGCTTGGATCAGTTCACCTTTCTCACTCCCGCGATCCCCTTCCAGCAACAGGGCTATGCCGTAATCGTTCCAACGCTGCCATACCGGTATCGAAGAAGTTATCGCCAGGCTCGCCGGTGAGTCCGCGCCTTCAATGGCAAACGTGAGCCGGTCGCTCGCGATGGTGGTGATGGGCAAGTCATTGGTGATTTGAAATGGCGCCCCATTCGTATAGCCTTTGCCATATACATAATTCAGGTAAATGGTGTCGAACTTACGATACTGGCATTTAACCTCGATTGTCAGGGCCTTGCCGGCCTCCTTCGGCACCGTAAAGCGGTAATGCACCACCGCCGCCGCTCCGGGCGGGATTTGGTGATTATACAGCGGTGTGAAAATATCCTGCGGGTTTCGTCGATCCACGCGATTGCCCTGGCGATCCAGCATATAAACGTTCAGGAAGTGCGCCCATGGGTCTACTTCCCGATACGGCCCCAGCCCGCCACTGCTCCCCGCCAACCGGCCGTCAATCGACAGCGTGGCGGCGATCCACGCCTCGTTGGAATCCACCGTGCCTTGCGTAAAAGGATGTCCCAGCTTCAAGGTTCGCACCACGGCTTCCAGCAAATAACTATGCCCGCGTTTTAAAACGGGAATTTGCGGTCGCAGCGGGGCGTGGAGTTTTCCGTCAATCGTGCCGCCTTCTTTTATGCCGAAGATGTCCACCCGGGCGCAGTCCTTCAGAAACTGCTGTTCCATTTTGACCACTTCCGGCTCCTTGCGCAGGTGCGCCACGCCGGTATTGGCCGCCGGGAAAAAATGGTCGTGAATGCTGGCCACGGAACTCGTGGGCGAGAAGTATTTCGCCGCGAAATCGTGGGACGGCTGTAATGGCATGTGACACCCCGCGCAATTGGTTTGCGCTTTTTCCGGGTAATAAAAACTGCGCGCTCCATGACCGGAAACCCCGCTCAACAAATAAGTGTCGTAATGATTTTGCCCCCGCAGGAAGTCTTTGTACTTCGTCAATTCGATCGGAATGCTCACCTTATGGCAAGCCGAGCAAAACTCAGCTGTCTTGTGCAGCGGTTGGAGAAAGGTGCGCTTGTGAAACTCCGGCTTGGCTTTGACCAGCGTCTGATTGATGAATTGCAGCGCGGCGTTCGAGCTATAGGCAAAAGGATAGTGCACTGGCTCATCGATCGTGTAATCGGCATTGCCGACGGTGCTATTCAAGTGGTTGATGGCATGGCAAGCCGTGCAGGTGATGCCCGCTTTGGCGGTGGGATGATTCTCCAAGTCGAAATTCGGATCGTCGAAAGCGCCACTGAAAAACGGCACCAAATCATGGCAGCCCGCACACCAGCGAGAACCCTTCACATTGCCATCCGTCCGCAAACTCACCGCGCGAGTCTCTCGCACGCTAAACAGGTACGGGGCATTATTGAAGGAGCTGAAATGATGCGCGCTATGAAACCAGCCTTTATACGCGTCCGTGTGGCACTTAAGGCAGTAATGATCCATCATCAGCGTGTCCGCCGGGATGAATTTGCCCGAAGCTGTCCGGGCCAGGGAAGGCTCAAAGTACTTTTTTCCTTCCACCGGACCGGCCTCGCTTTTCCGCGGATGCATCGAATGCAAGCCAATGGTGGTGGCCACCAGAACTCCCGCCGCGGCCGCCCAGCGCAAACCGGTTAGCCAATGGATTCGCGGCCCCGCCAGCCGGTGTAAAATATAGAGCCACATCGCGGGCAATGGGGCGATGACATGCGCCCAATAGATCGGCGAACGAAATCGGGGATCCCGGATCGTGAAAAAATCGAAGCGCATTAACGCCACCCCCGTCAGCAAAACCGCCAGACTCACCACGAATAATAGGTAACCCGCGATCACCGCCCGACGATTGGGCCGGTTGTGGCTATTCCTAAGATGTATTATCGAAAAGAGAATGAAGGGCGGCAGCAGAAGGAGGCCGAGGCCCAAGTGGCCCATGAACATGACCTGATAGAAATAATTCTGATACGAAATACCTTCGTCGCGTCGTAGCCATTCCAGGAAGGTAATGCCCCCCAGATATACCGAGTTGGCCGCCAGCACGGATACCAGACCCAGCAACAAATAGAGCACCGGCCGCAAACGCGGGCCTACCGCGCGCACATATTTCTTGCGCGCGGGCGAGGCAGCCATGCCGCCGCTGGGTTCAGATTCCATAAGTGTATCAGATGATACAACAAGATATGCTAATTGTCGAATCAGACGCCCCATCGATATCTCAAGGCGCGTAAAGGGGCGTGAGGAAATGTTCCGGCGCCCGCGTGCTAGCGCGAATCCGCAAGCGGACCGGGTTGCTTGATGGATCAAAGCTGAAGGCGAGGTTTGGCGTGGTATTTTGCGCCGAAGCAACCACTAGACCACTGGCGGGATCGTTTCGCTACCCCCCGAATGCGATCCCTATCGTTCACCGGTCTATTCTTCGGTGTTTGCAGAAGGCGGCCTCTATCCGTTTCCCGGACAGAAAGTCCCGCGCTCAGCGGCTGCCCGCGCAAATCTCGCGCCAGTTTGGATTGGTCCAGCGGCTGGGAAAATCGCGGCATTGCCGCGGTTTGGCGGCCTGGACCTGGCAACCGTTTGCCGTCAGGTAAATGCAAGCTCCATCCTTGCCATCAAGAAGCGCCAATCCGTCCCGGTCATGCGCTATCCGGGTATATCGCTGGATATACTCATGCTCGCTTAACCCGAAAAACCGGGCTAACGAGACAATGTCCGTATCCAATAATCGGACCTGGCCTTCAATCCGGCAACAATTCCCGCAACGCTGGCATACAAAACCATCCATCGGGAATCCATCCTACAAACTCCGACACCCCGTTTACCATCCGATTTTTTGGTTGCGGCCGGGTTGCTGCCACCCGTAACTTCCGGGCAGGCGTAAACGCCCAATTATGATTACTTCTACCGAATTGGCGGCGGCGCTGGAATCTGCGCTGCTACGGCCGGATGCTACCCGCCAGGATGTCGAGCAGCACTGCGAATTAGCGCGGAAGCACGGTCTGTATGGCGTTTGCGTCCAAGGCGCTCGCGTGGCGCTAGCCTGCCATTGCTTGGAAGCAACGCCTCTAAAAATCGCCACTGTCGCTGGTTTTCCTTTGGGCGCAACCGATTCCGACGTCAAACGATTTGAAACTGAAGCGGCGGTGGATAGCGGCGCGCATGAAATCGGGGTGGTACTCAACTTGGGTTGGCTGAAGGATGGCCAGGATAAAGCGGTGTTGCGTGAACTGCGCGACATCGCCGAAGCCGCACAG
This sequence comes from Verrucomicrobia bacterium UBA1319, assembly GCA_002306985.1. Lineage (GTDB taxonomy): Bacteria > Verrucomicrobiota > Verrucomicrobiia > Limisphaerales > UBA1319 > UBA1319. The sequence goes on along the minus strand of DBTJ01000029.1, from coordinate 38,130 downwards.
GAACACTCCGTGAAAGCGATCCTGGAAACCTCCCTGCTCTCCGAAGACGAAATCAAACGCGCGTGCAATCTCATTCGCGAATCCGGCGTCGAATTTGTCCAAATCACCACCGGGCAGGGCGGCCAAATCGCGACCGCCGCCGAGGTCCGGCTGATCCGCAACTGGGTCGGCCCGGAATTTGGCGTCCTGGCCTCCGGGGGCTTTACCGATTTAGCCACGGCTAACGCCTTGCTGGAAGCCGGTGCGGACCGCCTCAGCTCGTCCCTTTCCCGGGAATTTTTCCAACAAACGTTTGCCGATTAGCCACCGCATTCCCATGCGTAATCAAGCTAAAGATTAAGTCCCTCCCTTTTACCCAATGATAATTATGCGTTCACCCCTCGTTCGTTCTTCGCGCATCTCTCAATATGCCGGATGCCTTGCCTTGCCATTGCTACTCCTGAGCGCCACCATAGCCAACTCGCTGGCCAGCTCCGCCAGTGCCCCGAACCGGCCAGTGGATTTTGTCCGCCCTTTTGTCGGCACCCAGGGTGAAGGCAACACCTACCCCGGTCCCTCCGCGCCTTTTGGGATGGTGCAATTGAGCCCGGATACGGACCGAGATCTGTGGGAAACGGCGTCCGGTTATGAATACTCCGACACCTCCATCATGGGCTTTACGCTCACGCATTTGACGGGCACCGGAATTCCTGATCTGGGCGACTTTTTGTTCATGCCACAAATTGGCGAGCCCAAACTTGTTTGCGGGACCAAACAAAATCCGGAGGCTGGCTACCGCGCTCGCTATTCACACGATCAGGAATCCGCCTCGGCCGGCTATTACCAAGTCAAACTCCTCAATAACAACGTCCAGGTTGAACTGGCCGCCACCGAGCGGGCGGGCATCATGCGCTTCACCTTTCCCGCTAGCGATCAGGCCAGCATCATGACCGATCTACAGCATTTCCTGAGCGGTAATCGTTTCAAACTAATCTGGTCCCATGTGCGGGTCGAGGACCCGTCAACCGTCACGGGCTTCCACTTGGTAAACGGCTGGGGCAAAGAGCGCTATCTTTATTATGCCGCTCGTTATTCCCGGCCTTTTGACTCCCATCGCATCATGAGTAACGGCAGCGAAGTCAAATACGACAGCTACAAGTCGTACCGTTTTCGCAGCCGGAATGAAGCGGCCGGCACCAATCTCCAATTCCTGGCGGAGTACAAAACCCGACCCAACGAAGTCATCATGGTCAAGGTCGCGGTCTCACCCGTCAGCGCCGCTAACGCCTTGAAGAACCTCGACTCCGAGATTCCGGACTGGAACTTTGAAGCGGTCGTTCAGGGCACCCGGGAGAAATGGAACCGCGAGCTGAGCCGGATTGAAGTTGAGGGTTCCGCCCAGGACAAGGAAACCTTTTACACCAGCTTGTACCATCTGTTCCTGGCGCCGAACCTGTACCAGGATGTCACCGGCGAATATCGCGGCTTGGACTCGAATATCCATCTCGCCAAGAAATTCACCAATTACGCCGTCTTTTCGCTCTGGGATACGTATCGCGCGGCCCATCCGCTCTTCGCGCTTATTCAATCACCCCGGGACGCGGATATGATCAATTCCTTACTCGCGCATTTCGACCAAAGCGTTGATCACCTCCTCCCCTTGTGGTCGCTTCAAGGCAATGAAACCTGGTGCATGATCGGCTATCACGCCGTGCCGGTGATCGTCGATGGCTTCCTCAAAGGCGTCCACGGTTTCGATAAGGAACGCGCCTACCAAGCCATCAAAGCCAGCGCTATGAACCCCGATTATGATGGCGTGGCAGCCTATGCCAGGCTGGGCTGGGTTCCCTTTGACCAGGAGAATGAGTCCGTCTCCAAGACGTTGGAATATGCCTATGACGATTATTGCGTCGCGCAAATGGCCAAAGCCCTGGGCAAATCGAATGATTACGCCTATTTTCTGAAACGCTCCGCGGGATACACGAATCTGTACGATCCCTCGGTGGGGCTCATGCGCGGGAAAGACTCCGCCGGAAAGTGGCGCACTCCCTTTGACCCGCACTCCTATGACGACGCAAGCCGAAACAATGACTTCACCGAAGGCACCAGCTGGCAGTATTCCTGGTACGTGCCGCAAGATGTTCCCGGAATGATCCAACTCTTCGGGGGCAAAGACGCTTTTATTCAGAAGCTCGACACCCTCTTCACCTATACCAATATCAACGCCAAGGGGCTTGATGACGTGCAGGGGCGCATTGGCGAATACTGGCATGGCAATGAACCCAGCCATCATATCATCTACCTGTATAGCTGCGCCGGCCAACCCTGGAAGGCGGCCCAGCGCGTGCACGAAGTGCTCAAAACCCAATATGGCAGCCAGCCCAATTCGCTCAGCGGAAATGATGATTGCGGCCAAATGTCCGCCTGGTACATCTTCTCCGCCATGGGTTTTTATCCCGTGTGCCCGGGTAGCGACCAGTATGTCATCGGCAGCCCCGCGTTAAAAAAAGCGGTCCTGCGCCTTTCCAACGGCAAGAAATTCACCATCCAAGCGGAAGCTCTTTCCGAACAAAACATCTACGTTCAATCCGTCACCCTCAATGGCAAAACGTGGAACAGCCCCATGCTGCCGCACAAAGAGTTAAAAAACGGCGGAACCCTGTTATTTAAGATGGGGCCGCAACCTAATCTGTCCTGGGGTACTGGCGGTTGTTTGGCGCCTTGAAACGGTTAGCCGATCGCGCCGTAAAAAGGCAAGCGATCCGTTTTTCGTTGCTCCGAATAATTCTAATATGTTCACCGTCCCAGCCTCCGAGCGCGACAAACATTCCTAATAATTGGGTTTACATATTTAACGGCGCGAACCAATAGCATGGTTCCACCCATGGCTAACGGTGTATTTGGCGATCAGGCCAACGACGGCCCTGTGCTGCCTGGCCAGAGAGATCCAACCTCATCCAAACGCTTTTTTAAGGCACAAAATCACAGCTTATACCAACGAGTAGCGGGTAGAGTATTTTTACGATCCGTCCTATGGGTTTAAGTATTCAAATGTAAGGGTCATGCATCGCACCTTTTGCATTTTCCGGATTTCCAGATGGGAGAATGCCAAAGTATGCCGTCTGCAATGCGTGTGTATTTTATGCTCATTTTTGTTTCAGGACACTTATGAGCACATGTCACCCTTAGGACTACTGGACTACTTTGCCATTTTGCCCCCATTTAAGATCCACAAACTCTTGTGTAAGTAGTTGGGGGAGAATGGAGCCAATTGTCGGATTTGAACCGACGACCGACGGTTTACAAAACCGTTGCTCTACCACTGAGCTAAATTGGCTCTAGACTGGAGGCAATCTACCAAACGACCACCCACCGTCAAGATTAAGGGCGCGCGAACTGCTGGCGTGTGGAGGATGTTGGCGGCAGGTGTTTACTTCGCCAGCAACTTGGCCCGGATTTTTAGTGTATCTTGGGTTCCCGCTGGGAGGCGGATCTGGCCGGTTACTGAATTGACGTCGGTGGCGGCCACGCCGTTGATTTCGACCGCGCCGAGGGTTTTGGACTCGGGCGCGCGCAACACGAGCCAGGCGTTGGCCATGGGACGGTCGGCGGGCAGGCGCACTTCGCCCGCAATCTCCGTTTCGCCGGCTTTCAATTCCAGGTCCACCGTGCCGAACAGGGTGGGCATTTGGCGGAGCCGGATGGTTTCGCCCGCCGCCAGCCAGCGGCGCGGGGTGCCGGAGGTTAGCCATAAATCCGCGCCGTCCTCGCGCACGAGCATTTCGCGTAAGCGCGTCACGAAACGGGCCTCGTCGGGCACTTTATAAAACGGCCCCGAGGGGGAGTGCCAGTCGCGATATTCCTCGGTGAAGGCGTTGACTTCCGGGTAATGGCAGGCCACGAAATCGTTGTAGAGGTTACGGATGGCGGCGGGGATTTCATGCCGCCGCAGGTAGGCGTTGATGGGGTTTTGCAGGTTGGCTTGAAACACCATGCCGCCGCGGCTGAACCAGTATTCGTCAGCCACCCAGCCGTGGACGTTCAATCCGAAGCTGGTGGACATGGTGAGATTGTCTTCCCAATCGTCCAGCACCCATTCAGCCAGGGGTTCGCGCGGGTCGAAGATGCCGAGGTAGACCAGGATCAGCGGCCCATAGAGCACTTCGCGCGTGGCCGACAAACGGTAGTTCGGCAATACGGGCTCCGGGTAGCGGCGGTAATAATCCACCCGCAGCGGACCGAACAATCGCTGCCGTTGATGTGGACGGACGGGCACGTAGGGCGCATAGGTGTTATCGCGCAAGCGGGTCACGGGCGCGTTTTGGCTCGCGCGGAGCACGGCATGGCGCAGGTCCGTCCGGTAAGTCGCCGCGTCGCGGCCGAGGCGTTCGGCTTCCGGATGCCCCGTTTCTTTCAAGGCCTCGCCCAGACGGGTCATGCCCGCGCTGGCGTAGGCGTTGATGGCGAACCAATGCGCCCAATCCGGGTTGTCCTCCAAGTGCCCCGCGGGCAACAGGCCGTATTCGGGCACCGGCTGGCCATTCTCCTGGCGCATGGTTTGGCGGCGCTGCTCGGTGACCCAATCGGCCGCGCGGATCATGCCGGGGGTGGCATGGCGCAGCCATTGGGCATCCCGGGTCCTAAAATAATGCTCGGCTAGCGCCCAAAGCACGGTGCCGTGATCCAGATTGTAATCGGAGGCCGTGTAATCGCGCTCGTCGTCGACTTTGGCGCCATGGTACACGGCGCTCTGATCGCCGGTGTAGGCGCCCGGGAAGGGGTGCGAGCCTTGGAGTCGGATGAATGTTTCGAGGTAATCGGCGGCCGTTTGGTGGTCGCCCAGAATGTCCAGCGTCATGGTTTGAAAGCAGCTTTCGTTGGCGAACACTTGATAATCGTAAGCCGCCGCCGGCACCATGAATAAACCGCTTTTGGGATCTTTGGTGGTGCTCAAATGCATGTGCGCGAGCATGGCGCGGCTAAAGCTTACAAACCGCTGTTCCGGCACTTCGAACCGAATGCTTGGCTCGACGATGCTCCGCCAAAAGGCGGCCACCCGGGCGCGTTCGCGGTCGAAATCGAGGGCGGCGAGTTGCTCGCGCTGCGCCGGAGTCAGCCGGGGCAGCAAGGGCAAAGCGAAATGAGCGATCGTGGTCGCTCCCGGCGCCAGGGAGGTTTCCAGGTGAATCCCCTGGCAAGTCGCGTCGCCGGACTTAATCTCGGCGAGTTTGACTTGGGTATCCGGGGTGGGGGTTACGCGTGCCCGCACTAATTGGCCATCCAAGGCGAGCAATTCATGGTTTTCAAAGCGCAGGGATTCCGCCGGGGTGATGCCCAGCCACAAATGCGCGGGTTGCGTTTGGGAACCGGTGTTGCGAGTGGTTAGTTTCATTAGCAGCACGACGGGACTCAATTCATCGCGCCCCGCGCAGCCCAGCGGCCCCGCCAGCGCCGAGGCGAAGGTTTCTTCAACATATTCGAGGTCGCCGGTTTTCCAGGTGGCGGTGGCGATGGGGAGATAGTCCTCCGCCACGCTCATGGTGGAATCGCCCGCCTCGGGACGAAACGTCGGTTCGGCCCCGGTGCCGAATTTCCAGTCAATCCGATCTCCTTCCCATTCGAGCCGCCGCAGTTCTTCGCCTTTGGCCTTCATGGAGCCTTTGTGGACAAACACGTTGCCGCCCCAGGCCAGCGCGAATTTCTGCCAGCTTGCGGCCAGGGTCAAAGGCAGATAGAGCCGTCCGCCTTGGCGCTTGACCGGGTCCAGCGGGGGAATCTCGCGGCGGGCGCGCTCATAGGTTTGCTCGGGTTCTTGGGCGAGTTTTTGGCGGATGCGCTGGCCGGCTTTGACTATCGCGGGATCGAACGGCTTGGCATCCGACGCCAGGGTGACATAACAATCGAAAGGGGGCAGATACAACGGTCCTTTTTCAACGTCTGGCAAGGCGAAGGAAAACGTGCGTTCGGCGGCGCGAACCGTGACGAGGGTCACATCATGCGAGCCGCTCGGGGCGGGGCTGGTTCCCAGCACGTCGAAGACCAAGCCTTTGCGGGGAGCGCTTTGGGCGGTTTGGATTTTAAAGGCGGGGCCATCCAGTTGGTCGGAAGCCGCGGTTTGCCAACCATGGACGTTGCTGATAGCGCCATTGTAGGCCTCCAGCTTGCCGTCCCACACAATCGGAGTCGCACCCGTGACGCCCAATTCCAAACGGAGGGTGACGGTTTTGGCCGTGGAGGCGGAGAATACTTGGAGCTGTTGCACCGTCGGCGTGGCCGCTTCGGCGATCAGGCGGATTTTGATGGCGCGGCGGTAACGCAATCCGGGCAGGTTGTCCGCATGGGGATTTTCCTCTTTCTTCAAAGGTTGGAACGTAAAATGGTGGTGATTGCCTTCCACCCGCACCTCCGTTTTGGCTCGTAGCCAACGGCCTTGCCAGGGGTCATCCACGGGGTCTTCGATGTTGGGCAATTCAGGCGGGGAATAGGGCCAGTTTTGGAACCAATACTCCACTTTTATCGGCTTACCCGCGTAGGGGGTGGCAAACTCCAGATCGATCGCTAGCGCATCGCGTTCCTCAGCCCATTGCAGGCCGAGGATGTGGCGATTGCCGACCGGTTCAAACCGGAACGGGGAACCGGGTAAATAGCGATTATCGAAGGTGGTGGTTAACGTGTATTGGTCCGCCGCCGGACATGGACGGGCAAAAGGCGCGAGGTCGAAAAACTGCCCCTGCGTGGTAACCCCCGCGAAATAGCACAAGATCGACACCCATATACGCTGGATAATGTGGCTGGGAAAATGTTGCATGGGGTCTTTCTACCTAGAATTCCCGGATTTGGCCAATGGATATTGCGACTTTCAATTCCTGGTTTCGTCGAAGGTGAGGCTGGCGCGGTTTGGGGCGACAGCACCTCAGTGTGGGGGTGGGATTGAGGTAGAGTGGAGGACTTCAATTCAATTGCCGACGGCGCTGCGCAATGAGCTTAAGCGGTTGTCCGGAAATCGGGAATGGACTCTAGCCGAACCCAGGCGGCGCACGATGAAATTAGGGGGAACTGGAACCGGCTTTGCCTTCGATTCGCCGTCCATTCATCGCGCGCAAACGCCAGCCAGCCTTGCGAATTTCCACGGTGACACTGCCTTCGTCGCAGGTATAGAACACGGGAATGCCGCGCCGTTCCAAACGCTCGCGCAAGGCGGGTTTGGCTTGCTCGGCGGCGGGGTAATAGGCGGTGTTGAGGATGATCGAGCGCGGGCGGACGCGATCCAGGAAAGCCTCGGTCAAAGGTTCTCCGCGCGCAGGCACGCCTGAGATTACGAGGTCCGCCCGCAGATCCGGGCGGCGCTCCAGCAATGTGTTTTGGCCATCGGGCGAGAGATCGGAACAGAGCAGAACGGTGGTGCCGAAAATCGCGGTTCGCAAGACTAACGGGGAATCGTCGGCCAGCGGAAACCGATCCTCCCTTTGCGGGTGCAGGACTTCCCAGGAGCCCAGTGAATCGCCGGCGGCAACCGGATGTAGGAGCCCGCCGATGGTTTCCCATGTCTCCAAACAATGCCGGTATTCGGGAGATCGGAAACGGGTCGGGCTCACGAAGATTTGGCGGGGTTTGAAGTCCGCGCTCAGGGTGGGCGCACCGCCGAAATGGCGCACGTCTCCGTGAGTGATGACCAATTGCGATAGCCGATTGACGCCGCGCGCGGCGAGCAGGGGTCGGGTAAGGCGGTGGACGGCGCGTTCGTTTCCACCATCGATGAGCAGGCGATGGCCGGGCTGGCTCACCAAAATGGCGTCGCCTCCCGGTAGGGCCAGCACCTCGATTCGGGTGGTGGCGCGCGCCTCATAGAGACGCAGACCGCACCAGCTAGCATAAAGCGCAAAGCCAAAGACCAGCCATTTGCGCCCGCGCGAGGCCCACCAGCCCGCGCCAAATAGTCCAAATACCAGGATATAATACGCCGCGAAATCGGCCCAGGATGGCGCGGGCACATAAAAGAAAGCGCCGGGCAATTCCGCCAGCCAGTGGTTCAGACGCACCAAAAGCCACATCCACAACCAAGCGCTGTTATTGAAAAGCCCGGATGCCCCCGGCAGCCAAGCGCCGCAGACGAGGCTTCCCAGATTGCAGGCCAAGGCAAAACTGCTTAACGGAACGATCACTAAATTGGCTAGCAAGCTGATCGGCGTGAGGAGATGAAAGTAGTAGGCGATAATGGGTAGCGATCCTAGCCAGGCGCCTAAAGAAGTGGCCAAACTCATGGCGAACCAGCGCCAAGGCTTTTCCGCCAGCCGCCGCCAGCCGGGACGAAGATGCGGGGGCAACAACGGGTCCCCTTGTAAGCAGCGTTGGGCGCGGGCTTCCAGCGACGGCATCAGCAGTCCCATGCTTAACACCACGAAAAACGACAATTGAAAGCTCGCCTGAAATAATTGCTGGGGTTCGTACACCAGCAATAGAAAACCAGCCGCGCCCAGCGAATTGAGCAGGTTGCCGGGGCGGCGCAAGCTCCAGCCGCCGATGACAATGGTCATCATCAAGGTGGACCGGATGGCTGAGGCTTGCCAGCCACTGGCTCCGGTATAAAACCAGATCAACGGGATCACGATGCCTCCGCAATAGGCCCGGGGCATTTGGAATACACGCAGGAGGCTGACAAAAACGCCCGCAATGAGCACGATGTGCAGGCCGCTAACCGCAAACACATGCATGGTGCCGGTGCGCATGAAAGGCTCGGACACTTCCTGGGTCAGCGCCGTTTTCCAGCCAAGCGTCAGCGCCCAGAGCAGCCGCAAGGGCTCGTCTTCGCAGGGCAAACCCTGGGCCAGAGTGTGTTGCGCCCATTTGAAAAAGCGGTCCACCCACGGCGGGCCGCCGGGAGGGGGGGCGATCCATTTCCAGTCCCCGGGAGTGTCGGTGCGCAGCTGATAGTAAATACCTTGCCATTTCAAGTAAGCCTGGTAATCGAACAGGCCTTCAGCCGCCGGGCCTGGTGGCGGTTGGATGGCGCCCATGACTTCCACCGCGCATCCGTGTTGAAAGGAATCAGCCAGCCGAAAGGGCGCGGTCAGCAACACCAGACCCGAGGCTTGGCGCCAGCGGTTGGAGATTTGGATCGATGATACTTTGAGCGTTGCCAGCGTGTGATAGGTGGCGGGGTCGATTTCCTGATCCTCCAGGACTGGTGGCGAGTTGGTCGCGGGGAGCGGATGCGGGGAAAGGTGTTTTTCGGTCACCCGGAAGGTGGGCGAATCGACCAGCACACCGCGCAGCGAAGCCAGTTTCACCGCGGCGCCCAGTTGAAGCCGCAAATCATCGGGGGCCAGCGGAGTCACCCGCCAGGCCAAATTCACCCAACCCGCCAGAAACAAAAGCAAGCTAAGCGATAACTGCCGCCAGCGAGCCTGAGTTAAAGTCCAGGCAGCCACCCCCATGGCCGCCCCAAATAGCCAAGCCAGGGGAGGCCAGCCTAAATCCATCCATCCCCACGCGGCCAGCAGCCCAGCGACGTAGGGCGGCAAGATGGCGGCGAAGGGGTGTTTCATTCCGGGGCGGGCTTGCGGTGGCGGAAACGATGGTATAACCAGACCAAACTAATGCCGATAATCGCGCCGGAGGTGTCGATCAAAACATCCGCGGGAGACGGCGTGCGCGATCGGTAATAGGATTGATGAAATTCATCCGTGGCCGCATACAATGTGGCCA
>DBTJ01000029.1:1117-28205 GCA_002306985.1 Verrucomicrobia bacterium UBA1319 | reverse complement strand
GCCGCATACAATGTGGCCAAGGCGATGGCGGTGGCCGCTGCCAGCCAGCAGCCGCGTCCGGGAGCCGCATCGGGCGGCTTAGGCCAGGCGCGCCAAATCAGGATGGCCAAAATGGCGTACTCGGTGACATGCCCGCCTTTGCGCACCAGATAATGAATTTTGCGCATTTCCCGCCAGGTGATATCGGGTTTAAACCATCGCACGATGGGTTCCAGGAAGCGCGAGGTATTGGCGCTGGACAATAGATCCGTGGAGCCGATGAAGATCATTCCCATCCACAAAACGATCGGCAGCCAGCGAGCAAAAAAAGTTCCCATGCGTCTCACTTCATTATGAAACCACATCCGCCCGTAAAAAAGCAATGAGCCACTGAAGGATAAAACCGCCATGAATCATCGGTCTTGGCGGGTGGCGAGGGAAGGCCTATAGTGGTTTTATGCCTCAAGCCCCGGCTTCGTTATCCGAATAACACCAGAGTGCCTTGCTGCAAATCGCCCGCGATTCCATTCGTCACGGGTTCGCGCGCCAGCGCGCGTTAATCGTGGACTTGTCCTTGTGTCCCGAAGCGCTACAAGTGCCCGCGCCGGTCTTCGTCACCCTCATGATCGGGAAGGAATTGCGCGGCTGCATCGGCACCTTGGAGGCCAACCGCCCCCTGGCGGCGAATACCGCCTACTACGCGCACGCGGCGGCGTTTGCCGATGCCCGTTTTTCACCCCTGGAACCGGATGAGTTTTCCAACCTGGAAATTAAAATCTCGATCCTTAGCCCGTTGGAACCGCTTACGTTTACCGACGAACGGGATTTAATTAGCCAGATCCAGCCGGGCGTGGATGGCCTATTGTTGGAAGACGATGGCTATCGCGGCACCTTTTTGCCCTCGGTGTGGGAATCTCTACCTGAACCGGCTGAATTTGTGCGCCGGTTGAAAGTCAAAGCCGGCCTCTATCCGGATTATTGGTCGGATACGATCCGGATCAGCCGGTACACGGTGTTTTATCTCGAAGGCCAGGCGGAACCTTCACCGGAAGCGCCGCCCGCGGACGAGCTTCAGTAACCCGTTCAAGCTTTGGCGGAAAAAACGGCCGCGATCTGCGCCTGAATTTCCTCCGCTTTGGCGCGCGGATTCTCGGCTTTGCCAATGGGGCGCCCCACGACGATGTAATCGGCTCCGTTTCGGAACGCATCCTCCACGGTCACAATCCGCTTTTGATCGTCCTGAGTCTTGTTTTCCACCGGCCGAATGCCGGGGGTGACCACCAGCAGACGATCCCCGAGATGTTCCCGCAGCTTGGCGACTTCCAGACCGGAAGACACCACGCCATCGCAACCCATTTCTAATGCCCGGCGCGCCCGGGAGAGCACCAAAGTCTCGGTGTCGCACGCGAAACCGAGGGCCTTCAAATCGCCATTGTCGAGGCTAGTCAGCGCGGTGACGGCGAGGATTTTCACGTTATGCCTGGCTTCGACCGCCGCTTTGATCATGTTGTCATTACCATGTACGGTAGTGAAGGTAACCCCCCGATCCTTAAGCTGCGCCACCGCGAGTTTTACCGTCTCGGGGACATCGAAGAATTTCAAATCCGCAAATACCTGCTTGCCTCGGGCCAGCATCCAGTCGATCAATTCGAAGTAACCGCCAGCCATAAACAGCTGGAGCCCCATTTTGTAAAACCCGACCGAATCACCCAAAGATTCCACCAACTGACGGGCCGCGTCAGTAGTGGGCACATCCATGGCGAAAATCAGCCGGTCACGCACGGGAATCGGTTTTTGCGATAGATAATTCTTATTCACGGCGCAAACCCTAGCGAACTCCCTCGCCTCCGGGCAATAGGAAAGGCGAAAGGCAAGGTGCGCCCGGCGCTCTTGTTGCCGTCAGGTGTGAAAAATTTGCGCAACTTTCCGCGATTTGTGGTTATTCCATAGGGAGGCAAGGATTAGGGATAATCCAGCCGCCTACAGAAGGCGGAAGCTGGGAGGCTTAACCTGGCTGGCACGGAAAGGAATGGCATGCATAGCGAAGATGATAACTTATTGTGGGAAGCAGGTTTGCGGAGAAAACTTTCCACCGAAGAACAAGCCCGCCTGCAGGCGGCCATGCGCGACGCGGTGGCGGCGGATGCCGCCGAGGATCTTGCGCTCAACGCCGCTTTGCGCGAATTGCCGCAGGTGCCGGTCTCTTCCAATTTTACCCATCGGGTAATGGAAGCTATTGCGCAAGCCCCCACGCCCTGCCAGCCAGAACCTTCATTCGGGAGCCGATTCTGGCGAGGACAATGGTTGCCCAAACCCGTATGGGCGGTGCTTTTGATTGGGGCGGTGGTCTTTGCGGGCCAACAATACCGCACGCATAACCTTGAGGTTACCGCGCAAAGCGTGGCTAAAATTTCGCATGCCGCCTCCGTAATGACGGTCGATGTGCTCAAGGATTTTGAGGCGATCAATCGGTTTAGCCGAGTGACCACTCCGGTCGATGAGGAATTGTTTGCGGCTTTGAACTGAAGCCATGCGCATTGGGGCGGTCATATGGATTTCGATGAGCTGTTTGGCGGTCCTGCGGGCGGCCGAGGCGCCGCCCTTGCTGCCAATCGAAGCTGGAGTGGCTGTACCTATCGCCAGGTCGGGCAATATCGAACTTCAGGAATCGCCCGTATTGTTTTTCCGCCGGTTACTCCCTTTGCCGGAGGCGGAGCGGGAGAAGCAACTGGCCGCCAAGCCCGAATGGCAGCGTAAAGTCTTGCGTGACAAATTAGAGGAATACGCGCTTTTACCCGCGGAGGAACGGGAAGCCCGCCTGCAAGTGCTCCAATTACGCTTTTACTTGCTGCCGCTCATGAAACTGCCGCCAGCCGCGCGCTCGAATCATTTAGCCCGGATCCCCGGCGAATGGCGGTTCATTGTCGATGAACGTCTCACCGAGTGGGATCTGTTACCGATTTCCTTGCAGCGGGAAGTTTTGGAAAGCGAAACCACTCGGTATTACTTCGTGCGTTTGGAGCGCGGTACTCAAGTGGAACGAAAAGCGATCTTAGCCCGCTTTCCACCCCAGAAGCGACAGGAGATGGAACGGGGGCTGCAACAATGGCTTTCGGTGCCGGCCGGTCAGCGGAGCAAGTTTTTCGCCCGCCTCGATCGATTTTTGGAGATGACGCCGGGGGAAAAGGAGCGGATTCTCGGAGTGTTTTCCGATGAGGAACGCCTCCAAATGCAAAAAACCTTGGAGGCCTTCCAGAGTTTGTCCAAGGATCAGCGGGAACACTGTCAAATTGCGTTCCAAAAGTTTAGCGCCATGAGCGCGGCGGAGCGCGAATTATTCTTTGCTAATGTCGAGCGCTGGCGGGAAATGTCCGCCGAAGAGCGCCAGACTTGGCGCGACTTGGTGAGCGCTTTGCCCCCCATGCCTCCTGGATTCGTCGCCCAATCCCTACCGCCTTTGCCGCCGCAATGACCGGTCTAGTTCGTAACTCAGGATATGGGTTAGGAGTAGATCGTTTTTCCATCGTTGCCTTTAGGCTGATAAACAGTATATTTAACCGGATTGTCCGTATCGGCGGCAGGAATAGCCGAGGGCTTGGGAATTAAAACCATGACTCAATTGTTTAACGTTATATATGTGGTCGTCGCGATGGTTCTGTTATTCGGAGCCGCCGTTTTTGTGCATGAGTTCGGCCATTATTGGGTGGCCCGTCGGCGCGGTCTCAAGGTGGAGGCCTTCGCCATAGGTTTTGGCCCCAAAATTCTCGGTTGGACGCGCGACGGCATTGAATATTCTTGGCGCTGGATTCCCGCCGGTGGATTCGTCAAACTACCCCAGATGGTCACTTCCGAGGCCATCGAAGGGGAAAACAAGGAGGCCGTGCCGCCCGCCGCGCCGTTCTCGAAAATCCTGGTCGCCTTCGCGGGGCCGTTCATGAACGTCGTTTTCGCGGTGGTGATCGCGTGCGTTATCTACGTGCTCGGGCTGCCCGAATTGGTCAATCCCCCCGTCATTGGTTACGTTACTCCGGGATCCGCCGAAGCCAAACTAGGCATCAAAGACGGGGACAAAGTGATTTCGGTCAATGGCGAGCCGGTGAAATCGTGGCAGGATGTGCAAAGCATCGCCATGCTGGCGCGCACCAATGTTTTACCCGTGGTTATCGAACGGGACGGAGCGCGGCAGACGTACCAGCTGACGGCCGAAGTCAGCGAAGGAGCGGGGATCAAACTCAAGATGCTCAATTTGGATCCACGCGATCATCCGGTTATAAAATCCATCGAGACGGGCGGGCCGGCGGACAAAGCGGGTTTGAAATTGAACGACGAAGTATCCCAGTTCGCCGGGGTGCCGATCCTGAGCCGGGAGCAATTGATCAAGCTGATCCAGAAACATCCCGGCGAAGCGATGGATATCGTGGTCAAACGCGGAACCGAGAAGCTTTCCCTAAAGGTGACTCCGGCGGTCGTTGAAGATGCCAACGGGAAGAAGGGGCGCGTTGGGGTGGGGTTGCAGCCGAGTGAAAAGATGGTTTACGTGGTTCGCAAACCCGGTCCGAGTCCATGGGATCAAATCGCCGATGTATGGAATAAAACCGTCGACACTTTCGGCGCGCTCTTCCACTCCAAACAGACCGGGGTTAGCATTGGGGATTTAAGCGGGCCTCCGGGCATTCTGGCGATGCTGGCGGCGCAAATTAACACCGACTTCCGCTTGGCCCTGAGTTTTCTGGTATTGCTGAATATTAACCTGGCCATTCTGAATTTATTGCCGGTGCCGGTGCTGGACGGCGGCCACATCATGATTGCCGTGATCGAGGGCATCCGGCGGCGGCCGATTAATGTGCGATTTCTGGAATACACCACGACCACGTTCGCCGTGATGCTGATCTCTTTCATGCTCTACGTTTCCTTTAACGACATAACCAAGCGTTTCAGCCTGTTTAAATCCATGTTTCAGCACGAAACGCAGATCGAGCAGCAGGACAAACCCGCGCCCGCTCCGAGTCCAGCCCGTTAAATTTCATGCCAAATCCAGCGTTTAATTTGCCCGCGGCGCGCCGCGTGGCCCGTGAAGTGATGGTTGGCGATCCCGCCCAGGGTGGAGTTGTCATCGGCGGAAACCATCCTATCGTCGTCCAATCCATGATCACTTGCGACACGATGAACACCGAGGCGTGCGTGGCGGAGTCGCTCGAGCTCGTCAAAGCCGGCTGCCAAATCGTGCGCATCACCGCGCCCACCGTCAAAGACGCGGCCAATCTCAAAAACATCGTGGCCGGGCTGCGCGCCCGCGGCTGCCAGGTGCCGATTGTGGCGGACATCCATTTCAAACCGGAAGCGGCGCTGGAAGCCGCCCTTTGGGTGGAAAAAATCCGGGTCAATCCCGGCAACTACGCCGACACGAAAAAGTTCGCCATCAAGGAGTATTCGGATGCGGATTACGCGGCGGAATTGGAGCGCATCGAGGAGAAGTTCACTCCCTTGGTGAAGCTTTGCCAGCAGCTCGGGCGGGCCATGCGCATCGGCACCAATCACGGTTCGTTGAGCGACCGGATTTTGAATCGTTTCGGCGACACGCCCATGGGGATGGTGGAGAGCGCGCTGGAATTCGCCCGCATCGCTCGCAAACACAATTATCACAGTTTTCTGTTCTCGATGAAGGCCAGCAACGTCAAGGTCATGATCGAGAGTTACCGGTTGCTCGTGGCGCGGCTCGCCGAATTGGGGCCGGACTGGAACTATCCGGTTCATCTAGGCGTTACCGAAGCGGGCGATGGCGAGGATGGGCGTATTAAAAGCGCCATCGGTATCGGGTCATTACTGGCCGATGGCTTAGGCGACACGATCCGGGTTTCGCTCACGGAGGATTCGCCCTTCGAAATTCCGGTGTGCCACAATTTGATCGCTCAAATCCCCGTGATTGCGCCGCGGCTTGCGAGCGCGGGCACGGCCTCGATTGCGCGCGCCCCCCGCGAGGCGAGCGATTCGTTGCCGTTCGACCCCTTCCATTACGAACGTTTTCCAACCCAAGAATTAGTCTTAGCTAATAACTGCGTCGTGGGCGGAAAGCAAACGGTTCGCGTGGTGTCCAGTCAGGCCGCGTGGGATGAAATTACGCCCCGGCTACGCGCCACCGATGACGTCCGACCCGAAGCGGCGTATGAGGATTTGGATTGTCTCGAATTGGATCCGACGCGGGATTTTCCGCTGCCCCCGGTGGGGAAGCTCGTGACGGTAGCGGATCAAGTGGCTCTGCCGACCATCGCCGCATTCCGGCTTTTGGCCGCGCGGCTGAAAACACTTGGTGCCGACAATCCCGTGTTGCTCAAGGACTGTTTGCAGGCGCCCGTGCCGCCGCTGAGTCCCGACCTCGCCTTGCTGCGTACCGCCATTGTCTTGGGCTCGCTTCTGGCGGATGGCTTGGGTGACGCGATTTTAATTCGCAACGAACCCCGTCCCGCCCCTAGTGTGCGCCTGGCTTTCAATATTCTGCAAGCCATCGGCTGCCGTTCCTTTAAGACCGATTATGTGGCTTGCCCCTCTTGCGGACGAACCTTGTTCAATTTGCAGACCACCACGGCGCTCATCAAGGAGCGCACCAAGCACTTAAAGGGCGTCAAGATCGCCATTATGGGATGCATCGTGAATGGCCCGGGTGAAATGGCCGACGCGGACTTTGGTTATGTGGGCGGAGCGCCGGGCAAAGTGAACCTTTACGTCGGCAAAACGCCCGTGAAATTCAATATTCCCCAAGCCGAAGCGGTGGATCGCCTGGTGGACTTGGTTCGAGAACATGGCAAGTGGACGGACCCTTCCGTGGTCCAAAGGGCTACGACTTTGGTTTAAAACCAGGGGGGTGAGCGCCGGTCATTTAGCGCATGGGAGGCGCTCCTCCTTCGCCAATCGGGCGGATGCGCCTATTCCGTATTCCCACATTATCCGTCTCCGGCTGGAAAATTGTATAAATTTTCCAAACCAAACGGCCGGCTCGCGCGTAGAACCCTATGTAAGATGCCAAAGGTATTGAACATAGGATCGCCCGGCTGGAAGAGATAACCGTTATGTCCGCTTCCATTCTCCAATGGTTTGCCTCGAATGATGAGCGCGCGATGTGGCGGCTGCAGTCGCGCAACGATATCGATGCCTTCGCCCAGTTGGTCAACCGCTGGCAAAAACCCATTCGCGCGCTGTGCTGCCGCATGACTGGCGATATCCATCGGGCGGAAGATCTCGCGCAAGAGACCTTTTCGCGGGTATTCGCCAAACGCGCGGATTATCGGCCCACCGCCCGGTTTTCAACGTTCATTTGGCGGATCGCGTTGAATCTCTGTTATGACGAATTGAGACGGCGCCAGCGTCATGGTGAAGTGCCGTTGACCCAAGCCGGGGAAGAGACGGGAGGGGAGGATCACGTCGCGGTATTGGCCTGCGAAAGCCCCTCGCCAGATGACGCTTTGATGCTGCGCGAACGGGCTGATCGAGTGCGGGAAGCCTTGCTATTCCTGGACGAACCTTGCCGTGCCGTGGTGGTACTGCGGCATTACGAGAATTTGAAGTTTCGCGAAATTGCCGAGGTTTTGGACATCCCTGAAGGCACGGTAAAGACCCGCATGACTCGGGCGTTAGATGAACTGGGCCGGCATTTTTCACGGCATAATTCTCTCAAGGAAAGCATATGAGCAAGCGAGATGAAGATCGTTGCGATGGCGAGTCGCAGCCGCGGGTAGGCGAGGAACACCCTTCGTCCTCCGAGTGGATGGAATGGTTGTACGGCGAGAGTAACCGTAAGGATCATCAAAGGCTGCAAGCGCACCTGAACCGCTGTTCCGATTGCCGGGGTCAAGTCCAGCGCTGGCAAGCGGTCATGCAACAATTGAATGCCGGAGCGCTGCCCAAATCCCAGCCGGCTTGGTCGATTGCTTTGCCCACCCTCAAATGGGCGGCGGCCGCGGCGCTTGTGCTCGGACTGGGTTTCACTTTGGGCCGGTGGTCGAATCATTCGAGCAGCCAGTTCGCCGCTTGGGAGCAAAAACTGCAGGCTCAATGGCGGCAAGATATGCGGTTGAAAGGCGAGCAGTTGCGCGCCGATTGGGAGACCGCGCAAAAAACCGCGGGAACCGCGCTGGCTTCCCAAATTGCCGCGGATTCGCAGAAACTGACGGAAAGTTACTGGCGCCAATTCAGCCGCGAATACGCCGTTACCCGGCAAAATGACCTCGCCTGGTTGGTGAACCACGTGCAAACCCTCGAAAATCAACGCAATAACGAAAACTCACTTTTACGCAAGGATCTGGAAACGTTGGCAGTGACGGCTGAAGGGGAACTCATGAAAACCCGGCGACAAATTGGGAATTTAATGCTGTTGACCGGCTATCCCAGCACCCCGACGGCGGCGCCAAATCCAGCCCCTTGACGATCCATTTCACGGAGGCCTCTGTGGGAATCAGTAATCAAAATTAAACCAATCCATAAAGAAAGGTATCGATGAAAACATTATTCTCCGCGGCGGAAACCCGCCGCCCTTGGCTCCTGGCGCTGCTCGTCACCAGCGTGGCATCCTGGATGCCCGCCTATGCCAGCGACGCCACCGTTGTGGAAACCAGCGCCTCCGCTTCTGCCTCCACCGGCGATGGCGAGGACACGATAACCACCACCACTTCCGTGTCGGATGGTGAAACCCAGACAATTACCAGTCAAACCAACTCCGCCGCCAAGCCGAAAGAAGTGGGGAAATCCTCGGGACGCAAGACCAAACGCTCGGTGGTTACCGCTATAAACGGCGCGGGTGGCGCGGGCGCGGGGGGGGGCGGTTTTGGCGGCGCGGGCGCGGTGTTGAGCTATGGGAATAAGAGTCGGAGTGGCGTTTGTTTCATTCAAAGTAAAAGCATGGCTGCGCAGACCCGCGCTGACTTGGCGGAAGATATTCCCGTCATGACTCGCATTCTTGAAAAAGCCATGGGTAACGCGGACGAGAATTCTCCGGCGGCGTTGAATGTGCCCTTGCGGTTGTTTGGCAACCCGAATGCGCGCCGCGCACTATATTTGGATGATTTCGGCGTAATCTTTATGCTCGATACGCGTCTGCGCTTGCAAGCCGTGGAAAGCGCGGCCGCGGACAAAAAAACGGCGGTCGATGCTCATTCGGAGTGGGAAGAGGCCAAACGCGAAATCAAAGGCATTGGCAATCCCCCCGAGGATTGGCCCATGAACGAAACGGATTCCGCCGAACCCTATGATAGCAAGCAAGTGGAACAATTAAAGAATTCCGTAATCGAGGCGTTAAAAAACGGGAATCACCTCCGACATCTCAAGTCTGGCGATCGGATCGTAGTGGTGATTAGCTCCCAGGCGGGCGGTGATCAAAACGGAATGCCCATCGTGTCGATGCAAGGCCCGGGCAACGTTCGTATCGTTAAAACCCAGGTGATCTCCGACGCGGAATCCGGCGATAAACACACCCTGACCATTACGGTCAAAAAAGAGGACGTCGATAGTTTTGCCGAGGGCAAAATAAGCGCGGATGATTTTCGCAAAAAAGCGTTGATTGTTAACGACTAGCCGTAACCGCGCCTGATGGCCGGCGTCTCTCCGCCCGCCCTGGCTTCAAATCCGCACTCCGCGTTGGCTTGAAATCCGTTGCCAGCGCGGAGTTGTTTTTATGAGGATGGGGCGAAGTCTTGTTGCGCCAATGTCTTATAATATATTGACATCGATATTTAATGGTGTAATATACGTTATCATGAAAAGAATGGAGGCAAGTGTGTCATGAGCCTATCGCATGAGTAACATTCTCACCAGGATTGAAAAGGCCCGACAGCGCCTGGGCTTTGATCTGGATGGCTTATTGGAACAATTCAAGGGGGGCACGCCGCGTTCCTTTACCAAGCCGGCGGAACAGGCCGAACGCTACCAATTTCTGCGGGACAGCCTGGGCAGCGAAGCGGCCGCCAGCAAAATCATGGAACGAGTGCTAGACGGGAATGAGCTGCAGCCGGTGAATTACCTCGAGCGCGGCCAAATTGCCGCCCAGGCGATCGCCCGGATATGCATTCGACAAGCTAGTGGCCAATTATACGGGTGGGGGACGGGTTTTCTCGTGGCCCCGCGAGTTTTAATCACTAATAACCATGTCCTGCCTGGTCCGGAATGGGCTCGGGAATCCGAAGCGCAGTTTGAATACGAGACCAATCTGGCGGACCAACCCGTTGGCCCGATCGTGTACCGTCTGCTTCCCCAACAACTTTTTTACACGTCTCCAGCTTTGGATTTCACCGTGGTGGCGGTGGAGGCCGAAGCCGTCGACAGTCAACGTCCGTTGACGCATTTCGGATGTTTACCCTTGCTGGACAAGCCTGGAAAATCATTCGAAGGGGAGTGGCTGACGATTATCCAGCACCCCGAAGGGGAACGGAAGCAGGTCTGCGTGCGGGAAAATCGGTTGCTGCGCCGAGATGCGGATGTGCTTTGGTACTCGACGGATACACTGGAAGGCGCCTCCGGCTCGCCGGTTTTTAATAACGATTGGTACGTGGTCGCCTTGCATCATTGTGGGGTTCCCGAGGAAAAGGATGGCCGCATTCAAACGCTAGCGGGGCGCGATTACGATCCCAATTCGATGGATGAACGGCAAATTAAATGGAAGGCGAATGAAGGGGTACGCGCCAGCCGGATTGCGCAAACCCTGCGCCAGGAGTTGCCACGGGAGGCACTTCTTCAACCCCTCTTCGCGGCCACGCCGGAGTCGGTCCGAATTACGGCTCCGTTCGCCAGCGATCCGATTTCAACAACCGCTCCTAAACAAACATTAACGCCTCTTGCTATGAGCCAAGAAAACTTCAGAACCGTGACCATTCCCCTGCAAATCACCCTCCAAATCAATACGGATCCGGCTGCGCCCGCCAGCCAGCGGGCAGCGTTGGCCGGGACGCAGGAGGCCGCCACCCTTGAGGCTACTAAAGGGAACGCGGAGACTTCGGCTACCAAGAAAAAGCAACCCGCCTTTGATGTGCCCTTTGAAAACAACTATGACCATCGCAAGGGGTACGACCCGGAATTTCTGGGGAGCGGCTCCAAAAAAGTCAACTTCCCCAAATTAAGTGACGCTTTGGAGAAGGAAGCGGTGCCGCTGATAAAACCCACCGCCAACAACCGATACTGTTTGCACTACCATCATTTCAGCGTGGTCATGCATCAAACTCGCCGGTTTGCGATGTATAGCGCGGCCAACCTCAGCTTTGCCCAGCGCTATGAGATGGGCCGCCCAGCGGATGTCTGGCGGGAAGACCCTCGAATTCCGCTCACCGCCCAAGTGACTAAGTTTTATTATGCCAGCAACCAATTCGATCGCGGCCATCTGACTCGGCGTGAGGATTTGGAGTTTGGCGACACACCCATGGCGGCCTTGCAAGCGGCCGCCGATACTTGTCACTGGACCAATTGCACTCCGCAGCATGCCCGGTTTAACCAGAACAAGGAAATCTGGCAGGGAATCGAAAGGCATATTTTAGAAAACGCGATTGTCGCCAACCACTTCAAAGCGCAAGTGATCACTGGACCGGTGCTTGATCAGGGAGATCCCGAGTACAAGAAAATCCAGTATCCGCTGCAATTCTGGAAAGTGGTGGCCGCATTGAATGCCGAAGGGCAATTATTTGCTACCGCTTACCTGGCCAGCCAGGAAAGTGTGATTGCCCAATTTGGGGTCGAGGCCGCCCCGGAAGTCCCCTTCACACCCTACAAAACTTTCCAAGTTCCCATTGCGGAAATTGAGCGACTTACCCAGTTGTCCTTCACCTATGGGGAGGAGAGCAAAAAATTGAGTGATTTCGATCCGCTTAGAACCATTAAACCGGCGAAACGCCAACGACTCCGGACGCACGAAAGCGCGTTCGCGGAAACGGCTGATCAATATCTGGAAATCGCGTCTTTGGATGATATCATAACCGGTTAAAGCGGGGCCTTTCACAAAGTGTGCCGATGACTATCCGACCATTCAGCGGCATGGCTCATTGGAAGCCATGGGCACACTCGTTGCTTGCCCACAGAGTGGTCAGCAGGCATGCTCTGGCGGTCATGGCCGAAGCCACAGAAAAACCGAAACGTCGTCCTCGCTATCGCGGAACCCATCCACGCAAGTTCCACGAGAAATACAAAGAATTAAATCCCGAAAAGTTTCCCGAGGCCGTCCAAAAAGTCATCGCGTCGGGCAAGACGCCCGCCGGGACGCATCGGCCGATTTGTGTGCAGGAAGTGCTGCAAGTGTTGGATCCCCATCCAGGGGATATCGTAGTGGATGCCACGTTGGGTTACGGCGGGCATGCGCGGGAAATCCTCGTTAAAATTCTGCCCGGGGGACGTCTCATCGGGCTGGATACCGATCCCATCGAATTGCCCAAAACCGAAGCGCGCTTGCGCTCTATGGAGATTCCGGCCGATACCCTATCCGTTCATCGATCCAATTTCGCGGGTTTGGCGCGTTTGCTGGGGACGCTGGGTGTGGAAGGCGTGGATATGGTACTGGCTGATTTAGGGTGTTCTTCGATGCAACTGGATAATCCCGTCCGGGGTTTTTCGTACAAACTCGAAGGACCGCTGGATTTGCGGTTGAATCCTCAGAAGGGACAGCCGGCGTCCGAGTGGTTAGCCCATGCGGGAACGTCTGATTTGGAACGCATCTTTGCCGAAAATTCGGATGAACCCGCCGCCGCCTTGCTGGCGCAAGGCTTGGTCGATGCGCGGCTTGAACACCCGATCCAAACCACGGGTGGTTTGGCGAAGGCGGTTCGCAACATTTTGGCTGAAAGCCGCCTGCGCGTGGATGAAGCGGCCGTTAAAAGCACCTTGCAGCGTGTTTTTCAGGCTCTGCGCATTGAGGTAAACGATGAATTTGGCGCTTTGGAAACCTTTCTCCGCTTTATGCCAGCTTGTTTGAAGCCCGGCGGGCGGGTCGCCATTTTAACGTTCCATTCGGGTGAAGATCGACGGGTAAAGAAAGCCTTTCAGGAAGGAGAGAGAGCCGGAGTGTACGCCAGTGTGGCGCGTGAGGTCATCCGTCCCTCCCCGGCGGAGAGCCATACAAATCCGCGCGCGGCTAGTGCCAAATTGAGGTGGGCGTTGAAAGCGAGCGCGGAACCGGGCGTTGGGGAAGGTCCTAATCCTAACCTTTAGCCTAGTGCGTCACCCGCGTATGCGCTATAATGGACCCTGAATTATGCTGCGATTATGAATTGCCCTGTTTGCGCCAAGTCCCTGGAATCAGTCGAGTCCAACGGAGTCACGGTCGATGTTTGCGCCGCTGGTTGCGGCGGCATCTGGTTTGATCAATTCGAGTTGCGTCGATTCGATGGACCGGAAGTGCCAGCTCCCGAAGTGCTGTTGAGCATCGCCAAGAATCCAGCCATCGCCGTAGCGACGGCGCATAAACGCCCTTGTCCGCGATGCGTTGAAATTCGGTTGAAGCGACGGTTGTTTAATCCGCGCAGTTTGGTGGAAATCGACGAATGCGGGGGCTGCGGAGGTATTTGGCTCGACGCGGGCGAATTGGCCAAGATCCGCGAGGAGTTGCGGGATAAATCATCCACCAAAGTGACGGTGGATGTTCGGCTGCTCCAATATTTAGCCGAGAGAACCCGGGAATAAAACTTGTTTGAACCAGCGGTTCGCAAGCTTCGTGCAGCGCGGACAGTCTGGCGGTAGTCAATCGCCAGAATTTGAAAATGTATTCGGGGCACCGCGTTTCCCTTCCTAATCCTCGAGTTCCACGCCTGCCGAGAATATACTTAAAGCGGGCCGCGATTTTGCCGCTAGCCTGCTTAAGGAGAGGTATGGTTAGGGATTACTGATTCCAGCATGGGCGTTTTTGTCTCATGAAAACGCAGTGAGGCGCAATCGGATGCCGAAAAGCCCTACCGCCCCATATGAAAACTGGAATATTGGCACGCGGATAACCTTTGGATTTTTATTAGTTATTTAGATTTCCGCGGGGCTGGGTATTTCCACCTTCGGCAAATTGAATTACGTCGCCAAACTATCGCGGAGGATCACGGATAGCGACATTCCGAGCCAAAACTTCACTGGGCAGATCCAAATCCTGGTGCGCGGTTACTTGGCTAACCGATATGGGAAGCATGGTCAAAGCCATGGATTCCATCAAATCTTCCAGTGGAGATATTGCGAAAATTATCGAGACGATCGACGGGATCGCCTTTCAAACCAATATTCTTGCCTTGAATGCCACAGTGGAGGCCGCTCGGGCGGGAGAGTTAGGCATGGGTTTCGCGGTGGTCGCCGATGAATTCCGGAAACTTGCGCAACGCAGTGCCACAGCCGCTAAAGAAACGGCCGCTCAGATTGCCAGTGCCATAGCCAATACCGACGCGGGGGTAGCCATCAGCGCCGAAGTGGCGGCGGCATCCAAGGAGCAAAGCCTGGGCCTCGAACGAGTGAATGTCGCCATGAGCCAGATGGATAAAGGGACCCAATTGGCGGCCGCAAGTTCGGAAGAAAGCGCCAGCGCCGCTGAGGAATTGCGCGCTCAATTGGATACTCTCCGGCAAGCGGTGTCACAACTTACCCGTTTGACCGGGACGCTCGGAGAGTGCGCGGGTCGTATCGCCAGCCTGGCCAGGGGCCATTGGGAAAAACCATCCCGATCCAAGTCTATCCCCCCCATTCGCTGCCAAAAAGCAATCTGGCCTTGGCCAACGGCTCCACAATGAGAATTTCTATGACTGGGATTTTAAGTTTTTTTAACCCCACGAGTGTTTACTGATAGAAAACGATAGAAGGGACGGTGTACCGGTTGAAGTCGATGGGAATTCGTCCGGCAGCGGATCGCCTCGAGAGCTCCGCCGGAACTATTTTTGGCTCATTTTTCCGAGACCCCTTTTTCGAAATCCTCGATGTAGCGGATCATTCCCACGCCCCCCTGATACATGGCATGCTGTTTGGCCTCTAGCAAGGCCGCCTGGCTATTCCAATTTTCGCGTTTGATGCGATAGCAAGCGACAATGGTGCCAGTCCGGTCCGCACCATGCCGGCAGTGAACAAATACGGGAGCGGGATAGGAATCGATGAGGGATAGGACCAGTGCGACTTGCTCATCGGTCGGCCGGTCTGTGCCGCTCATGGGGATGTTGGTGTATAAAATACCCGCGGCCCGGGATCGCGCGGCCTCTCCGGGCCACACTTCGCTGGGCAAACGCAAATCGATCACCGTCTTGATGCCTAACAACTGCAGGCTGTCCATGCCCACGTCATTCGGTTGGGCTCCCCGGTAGAATTTGGGGGTCACTCGGTCAAAATTAGTGATGCCCGCGACCAGCCAAGCCCCGGTTTGCGCGGCGACGCTATAGGCCATGCCGATCAACAGACTTGAGATTATAAAAAACGTTTTCATCCGCACCATTCCGCAGTTAAGGCGTCCGTACCATGACCGCCTGGCATTTTTAAAATAACCTCCTTTTGAATAAACGCCAATAGTCTTGTGGATCGGGAAAACGAGCTCCCCATTAGATGCCTTCGCCGCCGATCAAAGTGGGGGCAAAAACTTCATGCTCCGATACCGGTTCGCCTCGATAGACATCGGCTAAGGTGGCGTTATCCATGAGTTTGGCGACGTAATTACGGGCTTCCAGGAACACCCGGCGAAACCGGCAAACGGGTTCTTGCGTGCAACGCTGGTATCCACTCACCGAAACGCAGCCGATGGGGGCCAGGATGCCGTTAAAATGCCGCACTACTTCCCCCATGGTAATTCGCTCCGGGCTTTTGGCTAGCACGTAGCCCCCCCGGGCGCCTGCGATGCTATCCACCCACCCTTTGGCTTTGAGATCGAGCATGATATGCTCCAGAAATCGCTTTGGCGCCTCGTTGCGGCGGGCTAGCTCGCGAATCGGAATGGGCCCGCGCTGATAATGCTCCACGAGCGTGAATAAGGCGCGCAAGGCGTAGTCGGTCCGCTTTGAAATCCACATATCCCATACACGATAAATTTCGTCGTTGTTCTGTCAAGGCTGCACACGATTTTAAGGGGGGAATTAATCGACTATTTCGTCCCAGGCAAGAATCGCCGGTGGGAGACGGGATAGGGCCCTTCGCGGGCGCAAGGAAGGCGGAGTAAACCGGTGCCGGGGACTATTATAACGAGCCCAGCCGGCGGTTTTGTGTTATGCATAATACTTATAATGAATAAGATGTGTAAAATACTAAAGAGCTGGATTACTGGAGTTCCGAGGCGTGCCACGCGACGATAGCGCGAAAGCATGCTCGGTTTTGACGCCGTTCAACTTGACGCTTTCCGAACGCTAGACTTGAAAGAAAGGAAAAAACGCGCTAAATGCGCTTTCCTGCTTGACCAAAAGCGTTTTGCTAAGTATATCTGTATGAAACAGTTCGATTAGTGTGAAGCTTGAGCCAGGCAATTCCGCGCAAGTTGGGGGTTTGTGGAATCGATGCCGGGCCGAGTTAAACCGCGGAGGATGGAGGGATTGAGCTTCAGAGCCAAGCGATGCTCAGGGCGGAATACCACACTAACCGTTCACAACCAGCTCGACAGCCTATGACAAAGCGTGACTTGGTCGTTCGGATCAGCAACGAAACCGGTTGGATCCAGCAAGATGTGCTGAAAATCGTACAACGAACTTTCGACTTGATTTCGGAGGCGTTGTCTAATGGAAAAAAAGTGGAATTGCGCAACTTTGGCGTATTTGAAGTTAAATTGCGCAAAGCCCGGGTGGGGCGCAATCCCAAGGCTCCGGCCACGGATGTTCGGATTCCGCCGCGCGCGGTGGTTAAATTTAAAGCGGGCAAAAAGATGGGATCTTCCGTGTTGGCGCTGACGCCCAAGAAAACGGCCGCCAAGCCGGCGACCGAAACGGCTCCCGTCCAGCCACCCGCCGCTCCGACCGCCTAAAGCCCGCCGCGCTGGCGGTCTGACGGTGCTTTCTTAGCAGCCACGGCCTCGCCCTGAGTCAAGGGCGAATAGCCCGGGGGAGAGTTATTTCGACAGGGCCGGGAAGGCCCTGTCAGCGATCGCTTGCGCGGTTTCTTCAAAGCCCCGCCTTCTCCTAATCGGCGTAGCCGAGGGGATGTTGTCGGTGCCAGTTCCAGGCCGAGGCGATAATCGCTTCCAACGAGGGGTATTTCGGTTTCCAGCCCAAATCCGCGATGGCCTTGCCCGCCGAGGCAACTAATTTGGGCGGGTCGCCCGCGCGCCGCGGTTGTTCCACCACCGCGATTTTCTTTCCGCTGATTTTTTCGCACGTTTGCACGACTTGGCGCACCGAGTAACCATCGCCATTACCCAGATTATAGAAACCTTGTTTGCCGGGGGCCAGGGCCAAAATGTGCGCTTGGGCCAAGTCTATGACGTGAATATAATCGCGGCAACAAGTGCCATCAGGCGTGGGGTAATCCGTGCCAAAGATCGAGCAGGAAGCCGATTGCCCCAGCGGCACTTTTAAAACATTGGGGATCAAGTGAGATTCCACGCGATGATGTTCGCCGAAATGCTCGCTAGCGCCGGCGGCGTTAAAATAGCGGAAGGCGACGAATTCCAGCTGATGAATTTGTCGGTACCAGTGGAGCATTTTTTCGAAGGCCAGCTTGGATTCCCCATATGGATTAATGGGTTTTTGGGGTAGCGATTCATCCATCGGCACGCGTTCCGGCATGCCATAAGTCGCGCAGGTGGAGCTGAACACAAACTTGCGGACGTTGTTTTCCACCGCCGCGTCGAGCAAATTCAGGCCATAAGCCACATTGTTGCGAAAGTATTTGCCCGGTTTCGTCATGGATTCACCCACCAGCGAATACGCGGCGAAATGCACGATGGCCTCCGTCTTGGCGGCGCGAATGGACTCCGATAGTTTCTCTTTTTCGCTCAGACAACCCTGGATAAACCGAGCTTCGCGATCCACCGCTCCGCGATGTCCTTCGACTAAGTTATCATATACGGTGACTTGATGCCCGGCTTTGACGAGTTCTTCGACGCAGATCGAACCGATATAGCCAGCGCCTCCGGTTACAAATACATTCATAAGCGAATTCTTATATCAAACTTTCCCGGCGTAAAGAATTCACTCATGCTAAACGCTGGTTTTCAGTAGCGCGTCGATTTTCTTTTTCACGGCCGCATCCATGGTGATTAAGGGTGGCCATTCGCGAGCAAAGCCTTCGCCGGCCAGCTTGCGCGTGGCGTCAAAACCGGCCTTGGAACCGACGGCCAGTTGGCTCGTGGCGTGATCGAGAATGTCCGCGGGGCCTTTGGTGAGTATCAAATCGCGTTGGGGATCCGTATTGGCCATCCAGCGGAAGAGCACTTGGCTCGTATTTTGCACATCCACGTCTTCATCCACCACAATGATGTATTTGGCAAACATCATTTGACCCAGCCCCCAAAGGCCGTGCATGATTTTATAAGCTTGAAACGGGTATGTCTTCTTGATGCTTACAAAAACTAAATTGTGAAACACCCCTTCGGCGGGCAGGGCGATATCCACGATTTCGGGAAAACTCATCTGTATCACGGGCATGAACAGCCGCACGCTGGCGATGCCGATATAAAAGTCCTCCATGGGCGGCTGGCCCACGATGGTGGCGGGATATAGGGCTTTTTGGCGATGGGTAAGGCAAGTCACGTGGAACGCGGGATAATTGTCGGCCAATGAGTAATAGCCCGTGTGATCGCCAAAGGGGCCTTCGCGGCGCAACGGTTCCTGAAAATCGACGTAACCTTCGATGATAAAATCGGCGTTGGCCGGAACCAGCAGATCGTTCGTCTCGCATTTTACGAGCGGCACGGATTTTTTTCTCAAATACCCCGCCAGCAATAATTCATCCAAGCCGTCGGGGAGTGGCGCGGTGGCGCAAAACGTGTACACGGGATCTCCACCTAAAAAAACCGACACGGGCATGCGCTGTCCGGTTTCCCGGTAGCGGCGGCCGTGCCGGGCGCCGACCTTTTGCAGTTGCCAATGCATCCCGGT
This sequence comes from Verrucomicrobia bacterium UBA1319, assembly GCA_002306985.1. GTDB lineage: Bacteria > Verrucomicrobiota > Verrucomicrobiia > Limisphaerales > UBA1319 > UBA1319. The sequence goes on along the minus strand of DBTJ01000029.1, from coordinate 9,237 downwards.
GGTTTGCGCATCGAACACCTGCATGCGGTACATGCCCACGTTCCGCTCCCCGGTATCAGGGTCTTGGGTGACCACGCAAGGCAAGGTGATGAACCGGCCCGCATCCATGGGCCAGCATTTTAGGACGGGCAAATTTAATAAGGTGGGGCACTCCGCGGGCGAACCGCCACCGGGCTTTCCCGCCGGGTCGAAGCGATGAATGACTTCCTTGCACGGGCCATCGTTAACGGTTTTTGGCTTGGCGTGGCGTAGATCCAAGGCCGTGCCGAAAAGTTTTAGCGCATCGCGAAATCCGGTGGGTGGTTTGGCTTTGACCAGGCTGCCTAGTTCGGCGGCGGCGTCGTCGATCGAGTCGGCCCCTAAGCTCATGGCCATGCGCTTGGCGGAGCCGAGGGTGTTGATCGCCACGGGGAAGGGCGAAATTTGGCCGTTGATCGTGGGTTGCTCGATCAGCAATGCCTGGCCGCCGCCCGGTTTTTTCATTTCCCGGTCGGCTAGCTCGGTGATTTCCAATTCCGTAGCCAGCGGCTCCGAAAAACGACGCAATTCTCCCGCCGCCGCCAAGGCCGCCACAAACTCTCCGCAAGATTCAAAAGACATATAAAATCGCGTGGCCGGCGCGTTCGGTTTGGGTTCGCTCCGGCCTGCCCTTGAAGACTATCATGAATCAGAGGGGGAATCCATGGCTCTCCTCGGAAATGAAAAAAGCCCGCCAGTAAGGCGGGCTCTGATGAAAAGTCCAAAGAGGGGAATTACACGCCCTTCTTGACGATATAGGACAGCAAGTCCGCCACGCGGCAGCTATAGCCCCATTCGTTGTCGTACCAGCTCACTAGCTTGAAGAAGTTCTTGTTCAATTCAATGCCCGAGCCCTTGTCGAAGATCGAGGACTTCTTGCAATGAATGAAGTCGCTGCTGACCACTTCTTCGTCGGTGTAGTCCAGGATGCCTTTGAGATAGGTCTCGCTGGCTTTTTTCATGGCGGCGGCGATTTCCGCGTAGCTGGTATCTTTCACCGTGCGGACCGTGAGGTCGACCACGGAGACGGTCGGCGTCGGCACGCGGAAGGACATGCCGGTCAGTTTACCTTTGACTTCGGGGCAAACCAAGGCGACCGCTTTGGCGGCGCCGGTGGTGGAGGGGATGATATTGATCGCCGCGCTGCGACCGCCCTTCCAATCTTTCTTGCTCGGGCCGTCGACCGTTTTCTGGGTCGCGGTATAGCTATGCACGGTGGTCATGAGGCCTTCCGCGACGCCGAAGCCCTCTTTCAAGAGCACATGGACGAGCGGGGCCAGACAGTTGGTCGTGCAGGAAGCGTTGGAAATGATGAAATGCTTGGCGGGATCATATTTTTCATGATTCACGCCCATCACGACGGTGATGTCTTCGTTCTTCGCCGGGGCGGAGATGATGACGCGTTTGGCGCCCGCGGTGATATGGCCTTTGGCCTTGGTGGCGTCCGTGAACAAACCGGTTGATTCGATCACCAGATCCACGCCGAGATCTTTCCACGGCAAACCCGAGGGATCTTTGGCGCTGACGACTTTGATATCCGCGCCGTTGACGATGAGCACATCGTCTTCAACTTTGTCGGCGGCGGATTTCTTGGAGCTAACCGTTCCGTTGAAGCGGCCCTGGGTGGAATCATACTTGAGCAGGTAAGCCAAGTTGTCCGCGGGAACGATATCGCCCACAGCGACTACTTGCACTTCTTTGCCCAAAAGACCCTGCTCCGCGATGGCACGGAACACGAGACGGCCAATACGACCGAAACCGTTGATTGCGACTTTGACTGCCATATATTTTTCAGTGTTAAAAACGATTTAATACCGTTTAAAACGGTTATGCTACCGGAACCCATTCGAGCGTCAATTCTCAATTCCGGAAAAATGACGGTTCGGGCGCGACCTCAGCGGCCAGCCAGGTATTTATGGCAGGCCAGCAGCGCGCCAATGAGGGTGCGGCGGCCCGTGGTTTCGCTGATGGGGAACTTGTGCTTTTGAAACTCGCTTCCGGGGCGGATCAGGAGATCCACCACCGATGCGTTAAGCCATTCATCGACCGCGCCCGCCTGACTGCGAGCTTGATCGCGCAAAACCTTCCAGCCGGACGCGTTATAATCCAGAACCCGCACCACGTAACGACGGTCGGGCCGGCCTTTCCGGTTTCGCAAATGCCAGGCGACTGACTCCACGCCACGGTCGACAACTCGGGTCAAGAGATTCGACTTACGCGGGATGATGTCTAGCCATACCCGATCCACATTACCCGCCAGGGGCAACCGAGCCAATGATTCAAATTTGCGGCGAATTAACTCATATTGCGTTTTGCGTTCGGCCAAGACGGGATACGGCGTTTTATAGGCCAGCCGGATCAATTCCGGATACACATAGGGCAGCACCGGCCAGGACCGCTGGGCAATGATCTTCAACAAGCGGCCCACGAGCATCCGCTGCCGCTGGTTCTGTTCGAACCACCAGGATTTGTGCCAAGGCTCGCCGGGGAACGAATAATACTCCTCCCGGAGTCTTCGGTAAACGTTCTGGACAATGTCGTTAATGTCTTTTGCGCGCATGAGTTCGCCAATCACCCCGGGCGATAAACCCCAAAAGTTGATTTTCTCGAACATCGCGTGGAAGGTGTGCAAAGGCCCGGCCGATTCCAACCCCCACGGCGTATGGACGGCGCCCATGATCGTGTCGCCAAAGTACCCAGTGAGCATCGGGGGCCGCGGTTGGTTGGCGATCGCCCAATAGCTTATCAGGTAGAGTCCGCTAGCTAGGGGGTCCGTGTTTAACGCCTGCTGGGCATAGTTGGGCAGTTCGTCCAGCGGCACCGGCAGCCCTTCATGCCGGGCGCGAATCTCCGCCGCCACCCGGGCGGCTCCGATCATTTCATAGTCCGCTGGGTCGCCAAACGTCAGCGCCGAGAGTTCTTGGTCGCTTAGCCGCCGCAGGTACCCCGAAAGAATGCGCGAATCCAGCCCGCCGGAAAGCATTACGGAATGGACCTTTTGCCGAACCGCTCCGGCCACCGCTTTATCCAGCTGGGCATCGAAGGCTTCGACCGCCTCGGCCACGTTTTTGGGGGATTCGCCGCCGCTCTCGAAGGGCAGCGTCGCCACCGTAAGTCGCGCGTCCTGGCTTATTCGTAGCACTTGCCTCGAGCCTAGGCGATGCACCCCCTTGAACAGGGTGTGCCCCAACACTCCGTGGGAGAAAAGAAATATGCCGGCAAGCCCCAGCTCATCCAACTGCGCGCGGAATCCTTCATAACAACGAAAAGCGCTCGCTAGCGAGGAGATAATCAGGGTGGAGTCGTCTTGATAATAAAAAAGCGGATAAAGACCCAAAAAATCCGTGGTGACGAGGATCTCTCCTTGCTCAATCCCCAATGCCACGCCGTAATTCAGTCGCTGGCACAGTGCCGAGAAGGCTGGGTCCCGCTGGCCGGGGCGCCGGAGATCCGCCACGGTTGGCGCTTGGGTGTCCAGCGTTGAACCCAACACGACCGCCGCCCCCTGCGCATCGCTGGAGGAGGCATAGGGGACGAACGGATTCCGCCCGGTCATCAAGGACCAATCCGGTCCCTCCAAGACTTCAACGATGCTCTCGGGGGTGTACTGGATTAATAACTTTTTCACCTCCAAGCAAGCCTTGGCGCGTGCCTGGGGATTTTTAGTCCGAATCAGGAATATGTCAGCCATGTTATTGATTTGCTCTCATAAAACCGAGGGTGAGGCGGCCCGCGCGCCGCGTCATCCTTCGCGCTACATTCAGTTTTTTCATCCCCAGCCAAGCCGGGGTCACCTTTGATGAGGGCAATTTATTTGAGCCCGCTGGAATTCCTCCCGACGCCCGGAAAAAATCACTCTCGAAGGAAAAGTGAGGGTTATAATAATCCGCTTGCGCGCTGAATGCAATTATTCCGATTTGTTGATGGCTGGCTCAAGGCCGAATCGCCGACGAGCGCTTTAGCGAATGCCTACGGGAAGCCCCCGCCACAGCGGGTGAAATTGGCGGTAAATGACGGCCCTAGCCCGATGGCGTAGCGTTATCGAACCCAGCATAATCGACGGAGATTTGGTTCTTGACAGTGAAAATGCGAGTCTTTAGCGTTTGTAGGTAACTTGCACAGTTATGCCCCGAACGAATTATCGGGGCTTTTTAGTGTCGGCTAAGCCGGAATTTATGGCGAATATTATTTTGGTGGGTGCCCAATGGGGCGACGAAGGCAAAGGCAAGGTAATCGATGTCCTGACGGAAAAGGCGGACGTCGTCGTCCGCTCGCAAGGCGGTAATAACGCCGGCCACACGGTTCATGTTGGCGGCACCAAGTACGTTTTGCACTTGGTGCCTTCGGGTGTGTTGCGCGAGAACAAGATCTGCGTGATCGGCAACGGGGTGGTGATCGATCCCGTGGGACTCGTCAAGGAGCTGGATGGTTTGCTTGCCTTCGGCGTGAAGCTCGAGGGGCATTTCTTCATTAGCGAAACCGCCCATGTGGTGTTGCCATATCATCGCTCACTGGATGAGCAACGCGAGAATTTAAAAGGCGAACACAAAATCGGCACCACCAAACGAGGCATTGGCCCCGCTTACGGGGATAAGGCGGCGCGCACCGGAATTCGCGTGCTAGATCTCGTGAAGCCGGAGCGGTTCGCGGTGTTGCTGGAGCAGCGCATTCGCGAACAGAACGAAGTGTTGAAGGCGTTTGGGGCGCAACCGCTTTCTTTTGTGCAGGTGCTGGCGGAGTATCAAGCCGCCGGGGCTCGGCTGCAGCCGTTTGTGACGAATACCGTCACGTTGTTGCACGACGCTTTGAAACGGAAGGCGAGCCTCCTGTTCGAGGGTGCCCAAGGCACGTTCCTCGACATCGATCACGGCACCTATCCCTTTGTGACTTCCTCGAACACCACCTCCGGGGGGGCTTGCACGGGTTCCGGGGTTCCGCCCAACCGAATTGATAAAGTGGTGGGCGTGGTGAAAGCGTACACCACCCGGGTGGGCGAAGGCCCGCTGCCGACGGAAAACGCGGAGATCGCGGATTTGCTCCACGGCATGGGCCGGGAGTTCGGCGCCACCACCGGGCGGCCGCGCCGATGCGGTTGGTTTGACGCGGTGGCCACACGCCATGCGGCCATGGTCAACGGCATCGACGAGCTGACGGTGACCAATCTCGACGGATTGGACACGCTCGACACGATCAAAGTGGCGGTGGCCTACGAAGTGGATGGCAAACGGTACGATTATGTGCCCAGCGACATCCAAGTGCTGTCCCGCTGCCAACCGGTCTATGAGGAATTTCCCGGTTGGAAGACCGAAACCAGCCAGGTCTCCGAGTGGAAAGGTTTGCCGGCTAAGGCGCGCTCCTATTTAAAGGCGATCGCTAAGTTGACCGGGGCAAAGCTGACCATCGTTTCGGTGGGGCCGGGCCGCGAACAGACGATCTTTCTTTGATGATCGGATTTGAGCCAATGACTTCGTCCGCTCTCCAGTTAAGTCCGCAAGCTCGCGCGGCGCTGCCGGTGCATGTGGCGATGATCATGGACGGCAATGGACGCTGGGCCAAGCAACGGCATTTGCCCCGGGTGGAGGGGCATCGGCAAGGGGCGGAATCCGTGCGCGCCATCGTGCGCGCCGCCGGCGAAATCGGCATTCGGTATCTAACCCTGTACGCCTTTTCCGTCGAGAATTGGAGCCGGCCCAAGGACGAGGTGGATACCTTGATGCAATACTTGGCCCGGTATCTGAAAAACGAGACCGTCGAGCTGAACCGCAATAATGTGCGACTCGAAGTCATTGGCCAGATTTACCGGCTGCCCGAGTTTGTGCAGGAACAGCTGCAAAAAACCCGGGCGGCGTTGGCGAAAAACAACGGGCTGACGCTGATTCTCGCCTTAAGCTACGGGGGGCGCACGGAGTTGATCGACGCCATGCGCTGCATCGCCGACAAGGTGAAATCGGGCCAGCTCGAGCCAGCGGAAATTAATGAGCAGGTGGTCGCGCAGCACCTTTATACCCGGCAATGGCCCGACCCGGATTTGCTGATCCGCACGAGCGGGGAGACGCGTTTGAGCAATTTTCTGCTGTGGCAAGTATCCTACTCGGAATTTGTGGTTTCCCCGATTTTTTGGCCGGATTTTAGAAAACCGCAATTGTACGAAGCTCTGGAAGAATTCGCCCGCCGTCACCGGCGTTTCGGCGGACTTTAGGCTGCGGTTGTAAAACCGCAGGGTTTACATGGCCGCGTTTTTTCGCAATTCGGCGGCTTGCGCGGGATAATGCTTATCGATGCATTCGGGGCAAATTCCGTGGGAAAACGTGGCGTCGGTGTGGGCGCTGACATAATCCTCAACCTGATGCCAAAAGCCTTCGTCATTGCGCACTTTTTTACAGACCGAGCAAATCGGAATTAAACCCGAAAGAGTTTTAATGTTGCTCAGCGCTTCCTGCAATTGGATAACCGTTTTGGAGAGTTCGCGATTTTTTTGGACTACCAGCGATTCGAGTTCTTCAAACTTTAGCCGGGAAATCGCCGCGTAGCACCATTTGGTGGTCAGGGCCGAAGCAAGTTGCCGGACTTCGGTATGGTCGAATGGTTTGCGCAAAAACACCAAACTATCGGACCGACCGAACAAGTTAAAGATTTCTTCCCAGGTATAGTCCGCGTACGCGGTGCAAATCACGATTTGAACTTCCCGGTCGAGTTCCCAAATGCGTTTAACCGTTTCGATGCCATCCCAGCCAGGCGGCATGCGTACGTCCATAAAAATGAGCGCATAGGGGCATTTGCGTTGGAGCGCCTCCTGGACCTTGCTGTAAGCTTCCTGGCCTTGGTATGCCGAGTCCAACTCATACTGGGGCAGCACTTTTTCCGTGACCACCGCGTCGCCAAAGAAAGAGGATTCGAATTGGCGCAAGTCATTCGCGACAATTTCTTGGCAGTGGAGAATATCCCGGAAGTCCTGATGGATGGGGCGGTGGTCGTCGACGAGCAGGATACGGTTGTTCTGAACCAGGGAATGGGGCATAAGTGTAAGCGTTAAGTGGTGGTGGCTCCTGGTTCATCGGCGCAGGATTTGGAAAGGAATAGAGTAAAGACGGCGCCTTTGCCTTCGCCTTCGCTGGCAACGGTCAATGAACCGCCCATCTCATGGGCAAGATTGGCGCAGCCGTGCAAGCCAAAGCCATGACCGTCTTTTTTGGTGGTGAAGCCAAAATTGAAAATGCGGGTTAAATGCTCGGGGGCGATGCCGGAGCCGTTATCGGCGATTTCAATCGCCACTCCGTGTTCCTGGCGGCGGGCGCGGACGGTGATGGCGCGTTTGTCGCGATCCATCGATTTGGTGGCGTCGCCCGCGTTGCCCAAAAGATTCATCAAGATCTGGAGCGCTTTTTGCTTTTCGACCTCGATGATCGGCAAGGACTCCTCGATTTCGTAATTCAGATTGATGTCATGCCGTTTGAAGGAGTCCGTGAATAGCCGCGCGGCGTCTTGCACCAGGGCTTTGATTTCCATCTTTTCTTTCACCCCGGAAAGGCCGGCGTAGGACTGTTGAAGGGCGATGATCTGACGGATTTGCTCGTTGCTTTCGGTCAGGCTGGCGAGTTTGTTTTTAATCGTATCGTGCTCTTGCGAGAGCACTTGATGGATTTGCTGGATGAACTCCGGCAGTTTTTTGCCCCGCGGATCGTGGGCTACGAAATTGCTAAAATCGCTCGCTTTCTGGCTCAGAAAATCCGCTAACCGGGCCAGTGTCACAATGCGGGAATTGCTGACGACTTCGCCGATGACACTCGAGGAAGTGATCGCCGTATTGAGCAAATTGCCCACGTTGTGTAAGACGCTGGTGGCAATTTCCGCCATCCCGGCCCGTCGGGCGGTTTCAATGAGCCGCTGCTGGGCCTGGTGCAGTTCTTGTTTCTGTTCCGTGATGATGCGGTGCTTTTCCCGCAAGCGGTCGATTAGCCCTTCCTGTTCCAGATTTGCTTTGGCCAACTGCGTGGCTTTACGGCTCAAGTGATCCTCCAGTTCAACAATGCGCGCGCCGACTTTGATTTTGGCGCGCAAAAACTCGGGCTGGAATGGTTTGGTGATGTAATCGTCGGCTCCAA
>DBTJ01000029.1:0-878 GCA_002306985.1 Verrucomicrobia bacterium UBA1319 | reverse complement strand
GTTTGGTGATGTAATCGTCGGCTCCCGCTTCGAATCCCGTCACCATGTCTTTCAATTGATCGTTGCTCGTCAAGATGATGATGTAAACGTAATGCAGGTTTTGCAGCGCCCGGAGTTTGCGACAGATGGTCACGCCGTCCAACCCTGGCAGGTGCCAGTCGAGAATGAGGATTTTCGGCGGTTGGCGTAAAATGGCCGCCCAGGCTTCATTGCCATTGGAAATGATGGAAAAAGGGTAGTTCCATTCGGTGAATACTTTTTGGAAAAAGCTGACAAAAGTCCGGCTATCTTCCACCACCAGAATATCATAACTCCTTTGCTGCGGTTTTATCGTTGTTTCCTGCATGGGGTGTCACCTCAATTTATTTCCAGATCGTATCCACCATTGCTATGCTCTATCAAAGGCATACGCCCATACTATCGGCTGAATTACCCGAACGCTTAAGTGCCACGCGAAAAAGCGGGCGATTTCCGGGCCGGAAAGGATAGATGGGTTGCCAAATCGGCGAATTGTGATAAAGTCGCCCCGATTTGGATGTTATGATGAATCGACGCTCATTTCTCACGGCAACCGCAGGGCTGGGAGCAGCCATGTCGTTGGGCACCCCTACTTTCACCCAAGCCGCGATCCCCGCCAAACCGCGGGTCAAACTCGGCGTGGCCAGTTATTCGTACTGGCATTTCCGCTCGGACAAAGTGTCGATTGAAACCGTGATCGAAAAGGCGGCCGACCTGGGAGTTGAAGGCGTCGATATCCTACATCGACAAATGGATATTCCTGAGAAGGAACCGCTTACAGCCGATGGACGGAGTGACCTCCGGCGGTTGAAACGGCACGCCTTCCGCAACGGCGTTTCCCTCATTTGCCTCTCCATCCA
>DBTJ01000184.1:16332-21447 GCA_002306985.1 Verrucomicrobia bacterium UBA1319 | reverse complement strand
CCCGATTCGCGCAAATCCGACAACCGAGGCTTGCGGTTCTTTTCCTTTTCGACTTCCCGGTTTAGCTGGCTGAGGACAATAACGGGGACGTCCATCTCTTTGGCCAGCGCCTTGATGCCATTGGATATATCCGCGATTTCCTGTTGCCGATTTTCGGCCCGTCGCGAAGTAGAATGGAGCAATTGCAAGTAGTCAATCACAAAGAGCTTGATGCCATGCTGTTGAACCATACGCCGCGCCCGGGCGCGCAGCTGCAAAACGGACAACCCGGGGGTGTCGTCGATGAACAGCGGCGCCCCGGCCATCTTCCCCGCCGCGCCGGTAAGTTTCGGGAAATCCCGTTCCGCCAGAAACCCTTCTCGAATGTCGCGCAAGTTGACCCGCGCCCGCGAGCAGAGCATGCGCAAAACCAGCGATTCCGCGGTCATTTCCAAGCTAAACACCCCTACCGGCAGCTTTTGATCAATCACCACCGCTTCGGCGATGTTCATCGCCAAAGAGGTTTTACCCATACTAGGACGAGCGGCGATAATGATCATTTCGCCCCCGTGCAACCCGCTGGTCAACTTGTCTAAATCGGCAAACCCCGTCGAAACCCCCGTCAGCATCCCTTGCCGCTGGTGAAACTCCTCGATGGTGTTAATCGCCTTGTGGACTAATTCCTTAATCGACCGGGTGCTAGATTCGATTCGTTCTTCACTGATACGCAAGACATTACGTTCAACCTCATCCAGCAATCCCTCAACATCACCTTCGTGTTCATACACGTCGCTGATAACCGTTGTACAGGTCTGGATCAGCTTGCGCAGAATGGCCTTTTCCCGGACGATATCCAGGTAATAGGACAAGTTGGCCGCCGAAGGAACCATGTCCGGCAGCGATGCCAAATAGGCTAGCCCCCCAACACTTTCCAACTGGTTCTCGTCCTTAAGCCGTTGCGGAATGGTCAATAGATCGATCGCGTCTTTCTTATCGTACATGTCCATCAACACTTCATAAAGGTGTTGGTGGCGCAGATCGTAAAAGACCTCCGGACCGCTCTTAAGCTTCTCGATGCAGAGCCCGAGGTTATCGCTTGGAGAAAGCAGGACGCACCCCAGCACACCTTGTTCGGCTTCAATGGAATGCGGGGCCAACCGGTCCACCATCTTGACGGGCCGGTCGCCCGCCGTCTTGCGGCGGGTCTTCTGCAAATTGACGCGCGACTCGGACGTCGCTTCATCCCTCGAATCGATCATCCCGATAGCAGACAGGAAACCAGGCTGAGAATCAAATCCGACTTATCACCGGTAATTCACCCGTTATTCACAATGCCCATCCAAGGCTTTTCGCGGTTAAAACGCCCTGTTTTCAGCGGGAATCGGGTGCCCGCCTTGACGAAAACAGTTGCCAGCCCAGCGGCCGCGCCGTATGGTCGCCCTCATGCGAATGGGCTTTGCGCCGACTACGACAACTTTTTAGCGTTCACGGAACAACCGTGGACGCCAACGCCTCGATAGGTACTTTCGAGGCGTTTTTATTTGGCCCCATTCATTTGATCGAGGAAAGGAATTATGTCAGAAGCCGCCAAGCAACCGGTTCAACGCAAATCGCTTGAAGAACGGGATCGCATGAGCGATCTGGAGCGTCTGCGTCACTCTTGCGCCCATATCATGGCCACCGCCGTCCTGCGGTTATGGCCCGAAGCCATGCTGGATATCGGACCGCCGACGGACGAGGGATTTTACTACGATTTTGAACTGCCAAGCCACCGGTTCTCGCCCGATGATTTTGAAAAAATCGAAGCGGAGATGAAAAAGGTCATCAAGGAGAATCACGTTTTCGAGAAACAGCAGAAAACCCGCGAGGAAGCGCGCGCCTTTTTCGAGTCTAAAGGCCAGAAGTTCAAGGTGGAACGTTTGGCGGACATCCCGGAGGGCGAAACCATTTCCTTCTTCCAAAGCGGGGAGTTCACGGATCTCTGCGCCGGCCCGCACGTCATGCGCACGGGCAACGTCAAAGCGTTCAAATTGCTGCGGGTCGCGGCCGCCTATTACCGGGGCAACGAGAAAAACCAGCAATTACAGCGCCTCTATGGAACGGCCTTCGCCAATAAGACCGAGCTGGAAGAGTGGCTCAAAGCCCAGGAAGAAGCCAAAAAACGCGATCATCGCAAGATTGGCCGCGAAATGGAGCTATTTACCTTCGACGAAGACGTCGGCCCCGGACTGCCGCTCTGGATGCCCAACGGCACGGTGTTAATCGAGGAACTCGAAAAACTGGCCAAAGAATCCGAGTTCGCCGCCGGCTACCTGCGCGTGCGCACGCCGCATTTGGCTAAAGAGAATCTCTATTTGACCTCGGGCCACTTACCGCATCTGTACGCGGAAAGCATGTTCCCGCCCATCGAAATGTACGAAGACAGGGACCACGCGGACCAGCCTAAGGCTAAATACTACCTGAAGGCCATGAACTGTCCGCATCACCATAAAATCTTCGCCGCCGTGCCGCGCAGTTACCGGGAATTGCCCCTGCGCCTGGCCGAATACGGCACTTGCTACCGGTACGAACAATCGGGCGAGTTGATGGGCTTGATGCGGGTGCGCTCCATGCAGATGAACGACGCGCACATCTATTGCGGTCCCGAGCAATTCGCCAACGAGTTCCGGGCGGTCAATGAACTGTACCTGAAATATTTCAAAATCTTCGGCTTCGATAAATTCGTGATGCGGTTCAGCACGCACGACCCTTCCAAGTTAGGCCAGAAATTCGTGAATGAACCGATTTTGTGGAAACAGACCGAAGACATGGTCCGCCGAGTGCTGGTGGAATCGGGCATCAACTTCATTGAAGTGCCCAATGAAGCCGCGTTTTACGGGCCCAAGATCGACGTGCAGCTCTGGAGCGTTTCCGGACGCGAATTCACCATCGCCACCAACCAGGTGGACTTCGCGGTGCCGCGCCGGTTTGGGCTGGTTTACAAAACCCGCGACAATACCGAGGCCACGCCGCTGTGCATCCACCGGGCGCCCTTGGGCACCCACGAGCGTTTCATCGGTTTCCTCATCGAACATTACGCCGGACGTTTCCCCCTGTGGATGGCGCCGGAACAAGTTCGCATCGTACCGATCAACGAAGACCAAATCGAATACGGCCAGACGCTGACCAACAACTTGCGCAGCCTAGGCGTGCGCGCCCAATTGGATGCCTCCGGAGACAAGTTTGGCGCCAAAATCCGTAACGCCGAACTAGCCCGGGTGCATACCGTCTGGGTTATTGGGCCGAAGGAGCAAACGGCGGGCGCCGTGGCCATCCGGAGGCATGGCGCGGGCGATCTGGGAGCCAAGCCGATCGATATCGCAACCCAAGAGTTGCTGGAAGATATTCGGCTCAGACGCTAATTGCTTAGGCGGCGCGAAAAAATAATTTGAGAATTATGGCACGGATATTTTACTGGCTGGCAAAACGTGAACGAGGAGCATATCCGCAGGGATCGGTAACGAGTTCACAACGCAGCCAGCAGGCAAAAGAGCCAGCCAGAATGATCCTATTATTTTTTCGCGCTGCCTTAAGTGATTAAAAAGGGAACGCGCCGTCCAATCGGACGGCGCGTTTTGCTTTCCCCGAAATCAACCCTCGCCAGCCACTTCAGAAACCGACACCTTGGGTCAGAGTCTTTACCCGCACGAGCAAGGGATTGCCACCGATATAGAGGACGCTGCCGTCATCGCCCCAGGCGCAATTGGAGTTCGATTGGCCCGTCACGATCGTGCCCAAATGTTTACCTTTGGAGGAAATTACCAACACGCCTCCAGGTCCGACGCAAAACACATTGCCTTTTTTATCCACTTTCAAGCCATCGAGAGAACCGGGCGTTTTCTTGGCTAATTCGGTGGCGTCGAAAAAGATCCGGCTATTCGCCAAACCGCCATCCGGCTTCACGTCGAAAGCCACGATCGACGGGCGCGCGGCATCGGAATCGGCCACGTAGAGCACCTTATAATCCGGCGAAAACGCCAGCCCGTTGGGCAAGGATAACTCCCGCGTTACCAATTGAATCTCGCCCTTTTTGGAAAGGCGGTACACGCCATTGTCCAACAATTCTTTCCGGGGATCCTCGCCGCGTTTCTCCAGGCCAAAGGGCGGGTCGGTGAAGTATAAACTCCCGTTTTCATGGTAAACCGCGTCATTGGGGCTATTGAATCGGCGGCTCGTATAATAATCGGCCAAAGTCGTGAACTCGCCCGACTTCTCTTGGCGGGCTATCTGGCGGTCGCCTTCGAGGCAGATAACCAACCGCCCGGCGTGGTCGATAACCAAGCCATTAGGCGCGGGCCGCCCCGTCAAATGGAGGCCTTTGGCGAAATCCTCGGATTTTAAGTATACCGTGACGCCTAAACCCTCTTTCCATTTAAAAACGGTGTCGTTCGGCACGTCGGAAAACAGCAAATAACCGCCGTTTTTCACCCAGGCCGGGCCTTCCACCCATTTAAAACCATCAGCCAGTTTCTCGATTTTTGCCGCCGGGGAGATGATTTGCTTGAATTGCGCATCCAGCACCTCAATCGACCCCACCGTGGAATAGGTTTCCTTGGCTTTTTGACCGGCGGCGGCGGCGCTGGCGATCGTCGCGGCCAGCAATCCCCCTACGATTTTCACCACGTTATTCATCATCATAAAAACTCTCTGTTTAAGGCTGAAAGCAATATCCTTGCCGCGAGCGGATGGGTCAAGATTAAAGGCTGAGCTCCAATTAGCCAGGGGATTCCACCACCGGAACGGTCAGCCCGCGGGCCTTTTTTGTTTTTCTCCGCCGAAAAAGTTTTACTCGCGACAAAGATGTTGCCAAGAATTAGCGTTATGACAATCGATGCTCGTCTCTCTCAAATGGCGTCCCACCTGCGCCATCGCGCGGGAACCATGTCCCAATTTAACGTCGTCGCCGGTTTTGACGGCTTTGTCGACGAAATGATTTCGTTAGTTCAGGAACGGCGCAGCCTCACGGACTTCTCCCCGGTTAAAGATATGCGCGCCTTCGCCGACATTATCCAAGCGGCCGCCGGACGCAGCGCCTTGCGGGAAATTGTCGTACATCGCACCGATGCGGGCGGGTGCGCGGTCAATTTAGGCGATTAC
>DBTJ01000184.1:647-16058 GCA_002306985.1 Verrucomicrobia bacterium UBA1319 | reverse complement strand
TCTACCCTGGGCGTCTCCCTGGATTGCTTCGCCACTTTGGGGCAACCGCGTCATGGGGCTTTCGAGCCCTTTGCCGCCAAGTGTCGCAGTTGCCATTCGTGGGGGCGCGAACCAGGCCGCACCTTGGCCTTTGAATTCGCCGACGGCAAGTTCATGTTCAGCTCCACCACGCAACTAGCGGAACTATCCCCGGAGCTTTTGACCCGGGTGCTCGCGGATGGCGTCTTCGCGCAAGCCTGCGCGCGCGCCCAATTGATCGCCATTACCAACTGGACATGTTATCCGCACATGACCGCTTGCTGGCGAAAACTCCAAACGGAGGTGTTTTCCAAACTTACCCAGCGCCCGTGGTTTTTCGTGGATTTGGTCGACCCCTCGAGCCGCAAGGAAACCGATATTCACGAGATGCTGAAAGCCTTGTCGGAATTCGAAAAATCGGGTTCCGTGGTGCTGGGAGTCAACGGCAATGAAGCGAATATCGTCGCCCGCCTCCTGGGGGTGCCTTCCGCCGTGGAAGAACCGCAAGCCCTGCAAGATCAGGCCTCAGCCATTCGTCAAAAATTAGGCCTCAGCCAAGTCGTGACCCATTGCGTGAAAATCGCCGTGCGGGCCGATGCCAAAGGCTGCGTCGCCGTCACCGGACCCTATTGCGCGAATCCCAAAAAGAGCACGGGGGCGGGAGACCGTTTCAACGCGGGATACGCCGGCGGTTTGTTGTTGGATTTGCCGGCGGAGCAAGCGTTGCTACTCGGCTGCGCCTCCTCGGGGTTTTTCGTGCGCCAGGCCCAAAGCGCCACGGCGTTGGAATTGGCGGATTTTCTGGAAGCATGGAGCCAAGGGCGCGTGGGGTAAAACACCAGCGGTCCATGTTCGACCGCCCGTTTCCATCTCGACACCCGGCCTCAAGGCACTAATATAAAAATATGAAAGTCGATTTTCCGCGGTTTCGGTTCCCCTTCGCTTCCATCAGCAGTTTGCTTCTGGCATTCCTGCTTGGATCCGCTGGCTTGGCTGCGGAGGCCCCGATTTCCGCGACCCGCGCTAAAATTCCCGTCATTTTAGATACGGATATTGGCGATGATATCGACGATACCTGGGCTTTAGGTTTGCTGCTAAAAAGCCCGGAGCTCGACCTGAAGCTGGCGGTTGGCGACCATGGCAAGTCATTGTACCGGGCTAAAATCCTGGCCAAATTTCTGGAAAAGGCCGGGAAAAGCGGCGTTCCCGTCGGGCTGGGCGCAGATCTAAATGCCCGGGGCTCCGGCCCCCAGGAAGCCTGGGTAAAGGACTACAATCTGAACCAATATCCGGGACGCGTGTATCCCGATGGGGTGCAAGCGATCATCGACACCATCATGGCTTCACCCGAACCGGTGGTTCTGATCGCCATTGGTCCGGTGCCCAATCTTAAAGAAGCCCTGCGCCGCGAGCCGCGTATTGCCCAAAAAACGCGAGTGACCGGCATGCAGGGCAGTGTCCGGCTAGGTTACAATGGCGACTCCCAAACCGCCCCTGAGTACAACGTGAAAGAGGACGCGCGGGCTTGCCAGGCGGTTTTCACCGCCCCGTGGCCCATCACGATCACACCCCTGGATACGTGCGGGCTGATCGACTTGGAGGGCGGCACCTATCAAAAAGTGGTTCAATCCAAAGATCCAATCGCCGCAGCCATCATTGAGAACTACCAGCTCTGGAGCGCCGCTCAAGCCAAGCCCGGCCAAACGATAGTTCCTCCGGCTAAATCCACCATCCTTTTTGACACTGTGGCTGTTTTCCTCGCTTTTAGCGAAAATTGGCTTACTCTAGAGGAATTACCGATCCGCGTAACCGACGATGGCTATACCCGCATCGAAGCGGGAGCCAAAGTCATGCGTGTGGCTACTCAGTGGAAGGATCGCGACGCCTATCGGCAATTCCTGGTTGATCGGCTGGCTGGACAATAAGCCCCGTCGGTTTCGCCCTCCGATCCAAACTCATACTATTGATTATGTCCGAGCCTGTCATTCCGCAATCCCCGGAACTACGTGAGCGCGACGCCCGGCTCCGATCCCTTCAGCGGCTAGCGGGCCGTCTGGCTCACGATTTCAACAACTATCTCTCGCCCATTTTTGGCTACCTTTCGCTCATCAAGGATGAGACGGCGGCCGACTCGCAAGCTTACGAATACGCCAACACGATGGAACGGGGCGTCCGGCGCACCACCCAACTGCTCGAATCGATTCTCCTGGCTTCCCGGCCGGAAAGGCGGTTTTCACCCAGCTCATGCCAGTTGGACGCTTTGGTGGATACCCAGTTGAAGGCATGGCAAACCAGCCTGCCTCCGTACTCGCAAATAACCGTGCGCGCATCCCTGGAACCCTGCCGGATACAGGCGGATGAAGCTCTTTGGCGCGAGGTGCTGGCGCAATTGCTGAGCAACGCCCGCTACGCGCTATCCCAAGGCGGCGAACTTTCCATAACACTCGCAACAAAGGATATGACGGCGATCGAGGCCTTGGCTATTGGAGTCGAACCGGTCCCCGGAGTGGAACTCACCTTGCAAGACAATGGTCCGGGCATGAATGAGGAAACCCTGCGGCATGCCATCGATCCGTTTTATTCGACCCGCCCCAAAAACCTGGCGCTCGGGCTGGGATTATCCATCGCGTACGGGGTGGCTCGACTGCACGGCGGCCAGTTACTACTGCAAAGCCAGGAAGGGAAGGGCCTGCGGGTGACCCTCTGGGTGCCCCGCATTCCCGCCGGACTAACGGTGCCCCTTTCCAGCGCGGGTTCCAATCAACTCGCGTTGCAAGGACCTAAAATATTGTTAGTCGAGCCGGACCCTTTCGCCCAGGAAACCTCCGTCAGCGCGCTGCAAAAGGCCAGGTACTTCGTGCAAATCGCCGCCGCCGCCGACGCCGCTCTCACCTTATTTGAAAAGCGGCCCAAAACCTACTCGCTCGCCATCCTCAACGCCCACTTGCCGGAGGGCAGTTTTGAACTGGCTCAAAAACTCCGCTTGGGCAAACCCGATCTGCCCTTATTGCTGGTGAGCGGCCAGGCGCAGACCAAACAAGCTATGGCCAAAAGCGGCTTGGCCAAACCGGTGGGCCTGCTAATGCGCCCATTCAAACCGGAGGCACTCCTGGCGGAAGCTCTAAAGCTCATTCCGATACCCGCCGCCAGCCCGGAAAGCCAGGCATGATCCTCACTCGGGTTGACGATGGTTGCATTCATCTACCCGAACTGGGGCTGTGGCTGGATGCCCGTTCCCGCAGGCCGGCCTCCGATCGCGTTTTCATTAGTCATTCCCATAGCGACCACTTGGGCTCCCACCATGAAGTGATCCTAACTGCGCCGACCGCTGATTTAATGCATCATCGACTGAAAGGTCAGCGGACGGAACATGTTTTGGAATGGGGTGTGCCCAGGGATTTTTGCCAAGGACCTCGGGCCTATCGCGTCACCTTGTTACCCGCCGGCCACATCATCGGCAGCGCGATGCTTCACCTCGAAAGCAACGGCTCGACGCTGCTATACACAGGTGATTTTAAACTCCAGCCCAGCGAAGCTTCCGAGGCGTGTTCCGTACGCCCAGCGGATACGCTCATTATGGAAACCACTTTTGGGCGACCCGAATACGTGTTTCCCGACCGCCGAAAGATTGCGGCGGACATCCTGGATTTTTGCCAGCGCAATCTAGCGTTGGGAAAACTCCCGGTATTGCTGGCATATTCCCTCGGCAAAAGCCAGGAGTTGCTCAAATTGCTCGCCGCCCAATCGGCGCCCGTCCTGCTCCATGAAGAAACCTGGAAATGCACCCGGATTTACGAACGCTATCAGCATCAATTTCCCCCTTACACAAAACTGAAGGACACCCCGGGAGCCACCGGGATCGTGATCTGGCCGCCGCACCGTCTCAATGAGATCAAATCTCTGGCGGGGAAACCCGTGGCGGTGGCGATCGTTTCCGGTTGGGCTCTGGATGCCAACTGCAAATACCGCTTTAAAGCGGATGAAGCTTTCCCGCTGAGCGACCACGCGGATTACCTGGAGTTGCTCGAATTAGCACGCCGGGTGGCGCCCAAAAAAATCTATACCACCCACGGGTTTTCCACGGAATTCGCCCAAACCTTGCGCGACTTGGGCTATGATGCCCAAGCGTTAGACCGCGCCGATCAATTGGGCTTGAAACTGGGGGTGTAACCCACGAATTGCCGCCCGCTCACAGCCACTCAAAAAAGCCGCAAGCCGGAGAGCCCCATCCAATTTGCTCCGAGGAAAAGCGCTACTTCTTCGCTTTCTTTTTATCCTTATCGGATTGGGCCTTTTGCTCCGCCTTCTGCTCTTTGTCGAGGCGGTTTTGCTCATCATTCATGAATTCGCGCTCGGTCGCCCTAACCCCCGGCAAGCGGCGGCGCTCCACATCGGCGGCGGCGGCGGCATCCTGCGGACGTTTCAAAACTGTGGGCCGCATCAACACCATTAACTCCGTCCGTTGATTCTTGTTCGATTTACTGCGGAACAAATTCCCCAACCATGGAATATCCTTTAGCCCTGGAATTCCGGAATTGCTCTTGGTTTTAGTGTTCATGATGTAGCCGCCCAGCATGATCGTTTTGCCATCTTCAACCGAAACGGTCGACTCCGCCGAGCGTTTGGTTGTGGTTGGCACATCGTTGTTATCGATTTTCACCGAAGCACCCAACGAACTTATATCCTGATAAATCTCCATAACCACCAAGCCATCCGGGGTGATGAACGGAGTGACGTTCAACTGCACCCCCACCTCTTTCTCCGTGTAGGTCGATTGCGTGCCACTGGAATAGTAACCATAGGTCGAACCCGTAATATAAGGCACGGTATCCCCCACGAAAAAGCTGGCGGGCACCGCGTGCGTCGTTTGAATGCGCGGTTTGGAAATGACATTGACCGAGCTATCCGAAGCCAGCGCCTCGATCAACACATCGAAATTATTGCCGAAACTTCCGAGATAGCTCAGACCACTGCTGCCCAAAATATTGGCGGCGCCGTTGGTGCCGGACGCCGTGAAAGCATTGCCCCCTGGATTAATGGGCAAAGCCGTGCCATTATTCATGGCGCCACCGCTCGTGAATTTTCCGGATGTATAAGGTTGCTGCACCCCGCTCACGCCTAACTTCAAGTCACTGCCGAGAGTCACTTCCATGACAATGGCCTCGATGAGCACCTGCGCCAGCGCCACGTCCAATTTGCCCACAATATTGGTCAGTACTTCCATGTCACGCTTGTCGGCATACACCACGAGTGAATTGGCGCGTTCATCAGGAATGATCTTGGCATCGCCAAGAATTTGCGAGTCCCCCGAGGCGGCCCGGTTCACGATGCTTTGCAGATTGCGCTGAAAACTGCTCGCCGCCGCGGTCGGCGTGGTTTGCGTCGTGGCGGCTTGGTTGGGATTGAGCGAGGTATTTGAACGATTGTTCGACGTCGTCGATGAAGAGCGGCTAGAAGACCGACTGGAACTCCGCCGACTCGTCGCCCGGGAGGTTCCGCCACTGGAACCGGAACCGCCAATCAATCCGGACATCACATCGTAGATATCCGCCACCTTGCCGTACTTGATGGGAATAACTTCGAGTTTGTAAGCCGATTCCGTGACCTTGTCGATACGATCGATCATTTCCATCATGCGTTTCACGTTCACCGCGTAATCGCGAATCACCAAAATGCCACTGTTGTCCAGGGGGGTAATGCCGCCAGTGGTTTTGGCAAAAGGGCCAATCGCCGTGGCCACTTCGCTGGGTAAAGCATTGGTCAGCCGGACAATTTGGGTGATAAACTGCGCCGCTTCGGGCAAACTGTGCGTATCCAACCCGGAAATCGGACTGCCTTCTTTCAAGGCATCGGCGGCGGACACCAACGAAATCATTTTATCGCCCACCGGCACGGTGGAAAAGCCATTCAGCGCCAGGATCGTATCCAGCGCCTGGACTGCTTCCGCCTTGGTCAATGGCACTTGAGTTTTGATGGAAATATTGGCCCCCGAGGCCACCGTTTGCCCGCGCAAAATCATGCGACCCACCAATTCGGCATAGAAATTCAAGACTTGTTCAATCGGGGTGTTTTCAAATCGCAACGTCACTTTTTCCACATCCCCTTCCATCACGACCTCCCCGCCATTATTGGTTTTGGATAGATCGGACTTAGCCATATCCGGCTCCGTGGGAAACGCCGGCGGGCCCGCATTGGCGGGATTGGGTAGACCCGCTCCGGGCCGACCGAACCGGCCGGGCAGATTAGGCCGGCCGGGAATGGCCGCATTAGTGCGCGCCCCGCCGCGAGGCGGACCTTGAAACATGGGATTGACCGGCGGCGGCGCGGTGGGAGACGCGGCCGCTTTGGCGTCGATCACCGGAATCGTGGCCGGAAACGCCGGGGGCGTGGCGGCGGCCGCCGGAGCGACATTGGCGCTCGCATTGGCGGAAGCGTCCTCCACGGTGGCCTCCACGATGTTCGCGCCGGGAGCCAACACCGGAGGATCCTGGGCGGAGATAAACCAGGAACCCGCCAGCAGCAGGCCAAAGATTCCGATAGCAATTAATTTTTTCACAGCTTCTTAGAAGGTTCGTTCTTGCGCCTATCCGGAGCGGAACCTGGTAGCGCAGGAAGTTTTGGTTTCGCGGCTGGGCCGTTCGAATTAACACGGACTGTCGGGGGGACCGCATTGGTGCGGGCAACCGGTTTGGAAGGTTTGGCGGTTTTCGCCGCCGCGGGTGACTCGGGTATCTTCTGAATACGGTTCCGCTGGTAACTGGCCACCAGCAGAATGTCACCCTTCAATCGGGTACCGGTGGCATCCGGCGACAACGTTAGGGTGCGAACGCGGATGATCGAATTGGAGGAACCGATGGAAAGCAAGAACTTCACGAGATCCTTCTCCTCGGCCTCGAAGGAAATGGTGCGCGCTTTTTCCTCGAAATACGTGTTGGTTTCGCTGAGCGGCAAGGTGTTTTCCCGGTTTTCCTTGATATTCACCCCGCTGGGCACGGCGTAATTTTGAATAGCCCGCGCCAATTCCAAGGATTGCTCATAGGCGGGAATGCTCGCGCCGCTGCTATCGACTTGTTTGAGGCGCGCCTGAAACTCCGCGAGGCGAGTCGGTTCGGACTCCTTCTGATATTTCTCCAAAGTTTTCCGGGCTTTCGCCAATTCATCCTGCGCCTTGCGCCAATCCCCGAAATGCGGCCACACGAACCAGAAATTCGCCACGATAAACATGATCGCCCCCACCACGACGATGAAGCGGCGCTCCTGCGGACGTAAATTCAGACGGTCGAGAATCGCGTTCATTACAAATCCGTCCGGTTAAGTTCGCAGTTAAAACTCCAACGCTTTTGCGCGCCCCCCGACATATCGCTCACAGTGGGTGGCACCACCGATTTGAACAATAATTTCCCGTTCGGGCTTTCCAGGCGATAGCGGGCTAGCGCCTCATTATAATTGAACACTTGGCTGGCGCCCTCGGTGCTAACCATCCCACTCAGCATCAGTGTCTTGCCCTGGCTCAGCGACAAACTGTTCAGCGTTAATTCCGCGGGCAACAACACGCACGCCGCCTTCCAGCAATCCAGCGCGGCGAACTTCAAATTCTTTTGTTCCTCCAACACCCGGATGCGCTCCTGGATTTGAATGGCGTTCGTGTAGGCGGGCGTGATTTGAACGACCGCTTTATCCAAATTCTTTTTCTGGTAGTATACCACTTGCACCGCGGCAAAGTAGATCAGCACGCCCACGATATAAATCCCGATCGCGGCGAATAGGCCGCCCATCCAAATCCGGTCGATGAGCAACTGCCGAAACCGGGTGATGAATTCGGTCGGCACCAAATTGATATTTGAGGTTTCGCTCGCCAAGCGCGACGCGCTCAAAGCCGCCAAATCCGCGGCGGACTTGACCGGCACGGTCTTGACTTCCCCTGCCCATTCCCGGAGCACCGGCTGCCAGCGCGCCTCTGTAGCCTCATCGGCCACCAGATGGCATTGCGGCAATTGCGGCAGCCAGCCTTCCATCTGCCCCGCCCAAGCCATTTGCGTTAATTGCTGGAGCGCCACCGCCCCCCAATTCTCGGCGTCGGTGATCCGCAAGAACGCGAGATTGCACAATACCCCGCCCGCCCACCATGCCACTAAACAGAGATTGGCTCCGCTGGCGCCTTCCGGAAACAGCCAGACGCCGTCGCCCTTGCCGGCAAATTCCGCCAATTGATGCAACACGGGCACTTCCAAGCGGTCCGTCTGCAGCCCTTTGGCTTCCAAGGTGCTTAAATATTCCTCCACGCGAGCGCGAGCGGCGATCACCACCACGACCGTCTGCATGCCATCCACCGCGCCGGGCAAGGACTCCGCCGCCCACATGATTTGCGTCACCGGCAGCGGAGAGAGTTTTTCCAATTGCAACTCCACCATGGCGGGAAGCTCGGCTGGATCGCCAGCGGGCAATTGGACCACCCGTAGAAATACATCCTCGGCCGGGAACCAGGCGAGGTTGATACGTTTCTGCCACAAACTGCGCAGGTCTTTCGCCACCCACAGCACCGGCAGGGAAGCTTCCGCGGGCACGCTGGTTTCCCCGGTTTGAACCGGTTTGCCATCACTAAAATTGAACTGCCACAACCGTCGAGATTCCGGCAAAGTCTGTACGATGGAGCAAGAACTCAGGCGCTTCATTTCTTGCCTCCCGCCGGCGTATGATGCGATTCCATGAGCGCATCCAAATGTTCCTCGACTTGGGTGACGCGCAGAATTTCCTCGATCGTGGTTTTGCCTTGCATGACTTTATCCCAGCCGTCGTTGCGCAACGTCCTCATCCCCTGCTCGATGGCTTTGGTCGCCACCGTGGAAGCGGCGGCCCGGCTGAGAATCAGCGGCCGCAAGCTCTCGTTGAGCACCAGTAATTCGTAGATTCCCTGGCGTCCCTGATAGCCCAATTGCCGGCATTGTTCGCAACCCGCGCCTTTGTAAAACTTAGCCGTGGCCATGTGCTCTTCGGGAAAACCGATGCGCCGCAAATAATCCTGATCCACTTGCACCTCGGTCCGGCAATGCGAACAAATCGTGCGAACCAAGCGTTGCGCGAGCACCGCTTCCACCGATGAAGCCACCAGAAACGGCTCGATCCCCATATCCACCAAACGGGTAAACGCGCTGGGGGCGTCATTAGTGTGCAGCGTGCTAAAGACCAAGTGACCCGTGAGCGCCGCGCGAATGGCGATCTCCGCCGTTTCCAAATCGCGAATTTCACCCACCATGATCACGTTCGGGTCTTGCCGCAGAATATGGCGCAAGCCCATCGCGAAAGTGAGGCCAATCTCCGGGCGCACCGCAATCTGGTTAATCCCTTTCAATTCGTATTCCACCGGTTCCTCGACCGTGATGATGCGTTTATGAACCGAATTGATCGTGCTTAAAAAGGCGTAAAGCGAAGTGGATTTGCCCGATCCCGTGGGCCCGGTTACCAGCAAAATGCCGTGAGGTTTGACGATCAGCTCCCGGATGGCGTTTTCTTCACGATGGCCGAACCCCAGTTTTTCCATGCCCAGAAAAATCTTACCGCGCGTCAGCAACCGTAAGGAAACGCTCTCGCCGTAGACTGTGGGCACGGTGGACACGCGAATATCGATTTCCTCTCCCTTGATACGCACATTAATGCGCCCGTCTTGGGGCAGCCGCTTTTCCGCGATGTCCATGCCGGACATGACCTTGATGCGGGAGATCAACGCCGCCTGGTAGCGTTTCAACTGGGGCGGCATGGGGGTTTGGTGCAAAATACCGTCGATGCGGTACCGAATGCGCAACTCGTCTTCAGCGGGCTCGAAGTGAATGTCCGTGGCGCGATCTTTGAAAGCTTCCCAGATGATCTGGTTGACGAACTTGATGACGCTGGCTTCTTGGTCGTTTTCGGTGATTTCCTTGTCTTCCCCCACCACGAGTTCCATCGGCTCGTCTTCCGCCAGTTCATCGAGGGTTTCCGCGCCGACGCCATAGTATTTTTTAAGCGCCTTTTCGATCTCCATCTGCGGCGCCAAGGCAAATTGCACGGGACAGCGGGCGTCGAACTGCACCGCGTTGAGCAGCGCCGCGTTGAAGGGATTGCTTACCGTGATCTGCAGGGTGCCGTTCTCGAACCGGGTGGGTAGGGCGTTAAACTGGAAAGCGACCTTGGTGGTGATCTTTTGCCGAATCTCGGGGACCACCGCCGTGCTGGGCAAATCAACGTACGCCCACCCCAAAGTCCGCGCCAGCTTTTGGAGCATCACGTCCTCCGTCAAACCCAGTTCTCGGCAAAAAAAGGCCATTTGCGGTTCCTGGGAGCCGGTTGCAGCTTGCGCGCGCCAAGTTTTGAGGCAAACGTCGAACTTCTCGGCGTCAGCCAAACCAGCGCGGGCAAACACATCTTTTACAGTTTCAAAAGCCATGCGGCGTTTCGTTAAATCAAACAGTGCAAACTAGAAAAAGTTGCGGCCCCGGTCAAAGAAATACGCCCAAAACACCTGAACCGAAGCTTGTTTGCCGGGGTTTCCACTGTATAATCAACGCCATGCACACGCGAACCGCATGCTTGGCTTGGTTTGTCCTGCCTCGCCAAATTGTCGCTTGGATTTTTCCCCGCTTCCTTGGACTTGTTTGCCTGCTGAGCTTGCCACGGGCCTTTTCTCCGTCGGTTCGAGCCGCCGAAACCCTGGCCACCGCTCAGGGAGACGTTGTGATTAACCCTATTCAACACGCCTCCATGGTCTTGCAATGGAATGGTATAACCATTTACATCGACCCGGTGGGCGGCGGCGCCAAGTACGCGGCTTTCCCCCGGGCGGACTTGGTTTTGATTACCCATGAGCACGGCGATCATTTCGATATTCCGACCCTGGAAGCGATCCTAAAAACCCAGACCGTGGTAGTAACCTCCACCACCGTAGGTCAAAAACTTCCCACCTCGATCGGTAAACAAGCCCATATCCTGGGGAATGGCCAATCATTTAAGTCGGCGGGCGGAACAATCGATGCCATTCCCGCCTATAACTTGACCGCCGAGAAGCTTAAATACCATCCGAAAGGGGTGGGTAACGGCTATCTTCTGACCCTTGGCGGCAAACGCCTTTATATTAGCGGCGATACGGAAGATATCCCCGAAATGAAAGCCCTCACGAACATCGACGTAGCATTCGTCTGTATGAACTTGCCTTACACCATGACGATAGACCAAGCCGTCGGCGCGGTACGGGCTTTCAAACCGAAGGTGGTCTATCCGTACCATTCTCGCGGCAGCGACGTCGCCCGGTTCAAACAGGAAGTGGAGCAAGATTCCGCCATTTCCGCCCGGATTCTCAAATGGTATCCGTAACCAATCCGCTCAAAAGCCAACCTGTATGAAACCGACCTCCGTTTGGGGCTTATTGCTATTCAGCCTCCTTTTTCATTTACCCGCCATGAGCGCCGCCGAAAACCAAACCGTTTCCGCTCCTAACGTAAAGCCTCAGACAGCGGAGAACCCGACCTTCTGGGTCTATATCGGCACTTATACTGGGGCCAAGAGCAAAGGCATTTACGTTTGTCGCCTGAATTCGCGGGAGGGTTCTTGGACTACCCCTGCGTTGGCGGCGGAAATGCCGAATCCATCCTTTCTGGTAGCGCATCCCAATGGACATTACCTTTATGCGGCCAGTGAAGTGAATGATCCCAAGTTAGGCGGGGGAGCGGTCATGGCCTATCGGATCGATTCCGCCACCGGCAAACTTACGGCCCTAAATCGGCAGCCGTCTGGTGGCGATACTCCTTGCCATGTGGTGATGGACAAAACGGGCCACAGCCTTATCGTCGCCAACTATGGCGGCGGCAGTATCACCGCTTTCCCGGTTTCATCCGACGGCAGTCTGGGGGTGGCTGCCTCCTTTATTCAGCACCATGGAGCCAGTGTAAACCCCCAGCGTCAAAAAGGCCCGCATGCCCATGGAACCGCCTTTGATAGGGATAACCACTTGGCTTGGGTGGCAGATCTAGGTCTCGATCAAGTGCTGGGTTATCCCATCGACCCCACGACCGCCAAAATGAGCACTGAAGCGGTCGCCACGGCCCAATTGCCCCCCGGTTCCGGCCCGCGCCATGTGGCGTTTCATCCCCGCGCACATTTTTTCTATGTGCTCGGCGAACTGGACTCCAAGGTTTCGCTTTTTGAACCCCAATCACCGCGGGAAACACTCCAGCCCATTCAAACGATCTCCGCTCTGCCCGAGGATTTTCATGGTGAAAGCTACGCGGCTGAACTGGAATTCCATCCCTCGGGGAAATTTCTGTACACTTCGAATCGGGGCCACAACAGCATCGCGGTTTTTTTGGCCGACCGCAAAACCGGCAAGCTAACCTGGGTGCAGGCCGCCGCTTGCCCCGGGAAAAATCCCCGCCATTTTAAGATCGATCCCGCGGGCCGGTTTTTATATGCCGCGCTGCAAGACTCCGGCTTGATCGTAACCTACGCGATCGATCAAACCACCGGCCGCCTCTCGTTAACGGGACCGACCTGTGAAATCGATCAACCCGTATGCGTGATGTTCGCGCCGGCGCGTTGATCGCCCCGCTCCTATTCGCGTGTTTCCAAAGCTTCCCGCATGCCATCGCCAAAATAATTTAAGGCGAGCAGCGTGGACACAAGCACCATCCCCGGCATGGTGATGAGCCACCAATACATGCGAATGGGATTTATCTGACCGGCCCCATCGGCAATTAACGAACCCAAACTGGCTTGCGGCGGTTGAATCCCCAGTCCCAAATAACTGAGGAATGATTCGCTAAGAATGACGGACGGCACGGTGAGCACAAGGTATGCGATCACAATGCCGCGCACATTCGGCAGGATGTGCCAGCGGATAATCTGCCAATGATTCGCGCCCAAAGCCCGGCTCGCCTCCACAAAACCTCGCGTGCGCAACGATAGCACCTGACCGCGCACAATCCGCGCCATCGTCAACCAGGATACCGCGCCCAAGCCGGCGAACAAAAACAACAAGCGCGCCACCCCTCCCCATTGCGGACTCAGCCAATGCACCAGCCAACGCTTAAACAGATCCTCCAGGGTGGTGATCAACACAATGACAAACACGATCGACGGCAGCGAGTAAAGCACGTCCACAACGCGCATCAGCGCCGCGTCCAGCCGCCCGCCGAGGTATCCGGCCACCGCGCCCCAAAGCACGCCTATAAATAGGCTGACGGCTGTGCCCACAGCGCCAACTAACAGGGATATTCGCGCGCCGTACAGCACCCGGGCCAGCAAATCGCGTCCGTGCACGTCCGTGCCGAACCAATGTTTAAAATCAGGCGGCTGAAATTGCTGTCCCGTGGGCACGGTGGGATCGTAAGGCCAAACCAATGGTCCGGCTAATATGGCCAGGAGGAGCAGCCCAAGGAAACCGACCGACACCACCGCCAAGCGGTTGTGAGCGAACCGTTGCCAAGCTCTAGCGCGATGGGATATGGGGGCCGTCATGTCGACTTCATTCGTACCGAACTCGTGGATCTAAAACGCTATAAAAAAAGTCCACCAGCATATTTAGAATCAGCAACAATGCGGCGTAAACCAGCACTAAACCGATGACCAAGGGGTAATCGCGGTTCAGCGCGCTATTCACCATAAAAACCCCAATGCCGGGAATTTGGAAAATATTCTCCACCACAAAGGAGCCCGTCAACAAATCCGCCAGCAATGGCCCGCTGTAGGATACCACCGGCAATACCGCCAGCCGAAAGGCGTGCCGCCATAATACCGCCACTTCGCTAGCTCCTTTGGCCCGGGCTGTGACGATAAATTCCGCTGGCAATACGCTTAACATGCCCTCCCGCATCAGCCGGGCAATTTTACCCGCGTAGAACAAGCCCAAAGTCAGAGCGGGCAATACCGCATGCAGAGGCGATTCCCATAATCCCACCGGAAACCAGCGCCAATGCAGCGCAAAGAGCATGATGAGGATGGGCCCGGCAACGAACCCGGGAATGCACACCGCTAGCAACGCGAAGAAACTACCGGCCATATCCACCCACCGCCCTCGTCTGGCCGCGGTGGCGCAGCCCAATGGTATCCCCACCGCCAAGGCAAACACGAAAGCGATGGAACCGAGGGTTAATGAAACCGGCAGCCCCTGGAGAATGATATCGGTGACATTTTGATTGCGATATTTTAAGGATGGCCCCAAGTCACCTTGAACGGCCCCTTTAAGAAACCGCCAATACTGCTTCAACACCGGCTCGTCCAGGTGGTATTTCGCCCGCAGCTGACGTTCGATTTCAGGGGATGCCGGCTTTCTTTCCTTATCGAACGGCCCCCCGGGCGCCAAGCGCACCAGGCTGAACGAAAGAAAGCTGATCACCAGCAATAGCGGTATACAAAAAAGAATGCGCTTAAGGTAAAACATCACCCCGGTTCCGGGCGTTTCATTGGCCACCGAACCCTGCCAGCACAATACCCAGCCTTTAAGCCCTGCGCCAACTCAAATGCAACGCCGAAGCCAAAGCGCCACCGGCCATTGCAGCGCGCTTACCAAGTTCCCGTGCGCAAGTACTCATCGATCCCGCGCGCAGCCTTACGCCCGGCCCCCATCGCCAAAATTACCGTCGCCCCGCCAGTGACAATGTCGCCCCCGGCAAACACCCCCGGCTTGGAGGTCTTCATGGTGGTTTCGTCCGCAACGATGTACCCCCACTTATTGGTCTTCAAATCGTGCGTGGTGGATTGAATCAACGGGTTGCCCCGGTTGCCAATGGCGATGACCGACACGTCGATGGGCAGCGCAAACTCCGAGCCTTTCATCTCCACCGGACGGCGACGGCCCGAACTATCGGGTTCGCCCAACTCCATTTTGATGCACTTCACCGCGGTCAACCGCCCTTTGGCGTCCCCCTGAAACTCGATGGGGTTATTGAGCATCATGAATTGCACCCCTTCCTCGCGGGCATGCTTGACCTCTTCCTTGCGGGCGGGCATCTCGGCTTCCGAACGACGGTAGATTAAATAGGCGTTTTTCGCCCCCAATCGCAGCGAAGTGCGGACCGCGTCCATCGCGGTGTTCCCGCCGCCGACGACGGCGACATTTTTATCGCGGCAATCGTACACGGGCTGATCGTATTCGGGGAAACGATACGCTTTCATGAGGTTCACCCGGGTGAGAAACTCGTTGGCGGAATAAACCCCGCACAACTGTTCGCCGGGGATATTCATAAAAATGGGCAAACCCGCGCCCGTCGCCACTAACGCCGCGTGATAGCCTTCCTCCCGCAACAATTCATCCAAAGTGTAAGTGCGGCCAACCACCACATTCGTGCGAAACTCCACCCCCATGCGTTTGAGATTCTGCACTTCATCTTTCACGATCTGCTTCGGCAGGCGGAATTCGGGAATGCCATA